>CBIHPJ010000364.1:0-8795 GCA_966211295.1 uncultured Myxococcales bacterium
TCCGCCTGGTTCGATCTCACCGGCACGCCCGTGGAGTCGTTCCGTTTCCTCGAGGGCGCTCCCGACGAGGCCGGCTTCCGGCGCTTCACCTCGACGCTGGAGCAGCCCTTCTCCGGCCGCGCGAAGAAGGTCTTCTATCCGCTGCCCGAGCGGCTCGTGCCCGCGTGGCACCTCGAGCTCGATCTCGGCTCGCACGGCTCGACCACCTCTGATCAATACGCACTGGTGATCTCCGCCGAGAACGGCGCGGTGCTCTCGCGGAAGAATCTCACCGAGTCGGAGCAATTCAGCTACCGCGTGTGGGCCGAGACGAGCGGGCTCTACCTGCCGCACGACGGACCGCAGGGAACGATCGTCACGCCGCACCCCACGGGCACTCCCAATGGCTACGACCCGCCGTTCATTCCGCCGGTGTTGGTGACGCTGCAGAATGGACCCATCAGCACGAACGATGCGTGGCTCGCGCCGAACGCGACGGAGACCACGGGCAACAACGTCGAGGCGTATGCGGATCTCAACGCGCCTGACGGCTTCAACGGATCCGACGTGCGCGCGACCACCACGTCGATGCGCACCTTCGATCGCAGCTACGACCTCGCGCTCGCACCGAACGTGAGCGGCGCGCAGGAGCAGGCGGGTGTCACCCAGCTCTTCTTCAACGTGAACCAGCTGCACGACTGGTTCTACGACCGCGGCTTCAACGAGGCGGCGGGCAACGCGCAGACGGACAACTTCTCTCGCGGAGGCGCGGGCAACGACAGCATCAAGGCCGAGGCGCAGGACAACGGCGGCACCAATAACGCGAACATGAGCACGCCGGCCGACGGCTCGCGTCCCCGCATGCAGATGTACGTGTGGGTGCCTTCACCGCTCACGACGATCACCGCGACTCCGGGTGGCGCGTACGACAGCGGTGAGGCGGGCTTCGGCTCCACCGTGTTCAACTTCAGCGCGCAGGCCGTGCTCGGCGTCGACGGCACCGCGCCGGTGAACGACGGCTGCACCGCGCTCACGGGCTCGTACACCGGGCGCATCGTGGTGCTCGATCGCGGCAACTGCACCTTCGGTCTCAAGTCGCAGAACGCGCAGAACGCGGGCGCGGCCGGCGTGATCATCGTGAACAACGTGGCCGGCGTTCCGCCCTTCCTCGCGGCGGACACCACCATCACCACCGTCACCCTTCCCGTGCTCTCGATGACGCAGGCCGAAGGCACCGCGCTGAAGACCAGCATCGGCATGGGCACGGTGAACGTCACCATGACGCGCGCGCCGGTGGTGCGTCGCGCGGGCGAGCTCGACAACACCGTGGTGGCGCACGAGTGGGGCCACTACCTGAGCAACCGTCTGATCAACGACGCGGCGGGTCTCACCAACAACCAGGGCCGCAGCATGGGCGAAGGTTGGGGCGACACCATCGCGATGCTGCTGATGGTTCGCGAAGGCGATGATCAGCTCGCCGCGAACGCGAACTTCAACGGCGTGTACGCAGCCGCCGTCTACGCCATGGGCGGGCCCGGGTTCACCGACGCGACGTACTTCGGCATTCGCCGCTATCCGAACTCGACGGACATGACGAAGAACCCGCTCACGTTCCGGCACATCGAGAACGGAGTCGCGCTGCCCACCGGCATTCCCGTCGGCTCTGGCGGAGCGAGCAACGCCGAGGTGCACAACTCCGGTGAGCTGTGGGCGGTGACGATGTGGGAGTGCTACGCGGCGCTGCTCCGCGACACCACTCGGCTCACCTTCGACCAGGCTCGCGATCGGTTCATGCGGTACATCGTCGCGGGCCTCAAGCTCACGCCCGCGCAGCCGACCTTCACCGAGGCGCGCGACGCGGTGCTCGCGGCGGTGGCTGCTTCCGACATCACGGACTTCCAGCTCTTCGCCGCGGCGTTCGCCAAGCGTGGACTGGGCTCGGGCGCGGTCTCTCCGCCTCGCACGTCGACCACGCACGCGGGCGTCGTGGAGGACTTCACCCTGGGGAGCGACCTCGCCTTCGTGAGCGCCACCCTCGACGACGAAGCGCGCTACTGCGATCGCGACGGCGTGCTCGACGTGGGTGAGCTCGGCAACCTGCAACTCACCCTGCGCAACACGGGCACCACCATGCTCTCGGCGATCACGGGCCGCGTGGTCTCGATGACGCAGGGCGTGATCTTCGTGAACCCGAACCTCACCTTCCCGAGCGCGCAGCCGTTCGCCACGAGCACGACCTCGGTGCAGATGGGGGTGATCGGCTTCACCGCGCCCACCGAAGTGGTGATCACCCTCGAGTTCAACGATCCGCAGCTGATGTCGATGACGCCGCGCACGGCGACGCTGCGCTTCCGCGTGCAGAGCGACTCGGTGGCGGCAAACTCGGCGACGGACGATGCGGAGACGAGCATCACCGCGTGGACCTTCGTGAAGGACACCGCGCTCTCGTCTTCGTTCGATTGGCGCCGCAAGACGATCTCGCCCTCGCAGTCGGTGTGGTTCGGAATCGATCCCGGTGGGAACGCGGACATCTCGCTCGTATCTCCGCCGCTCGACGTGGCGTCGACCGGCAACCTGGGCCTCGTGCTCAATCACCGCTGGGACTTCGAGGCGGACGCGACGACCAACTACGACGGTGCGGTCATCGAGGTGAGCACCAATGCCGGCATGAGCTGGACGGACATCGGCACCGCGATCGCTGGCTACACCGGCACGCTCGGAGGCACGGGCAGCAACAATCCGCTCGTGGGCCGCTCGGCGTACACCGGGCGCTCTCCGGGATATCCCGCGTTCAACACCGACACCTTGAACCTGGGATCCTCGTACGCGGGGCAGACCGTCCAGGTGCGGCTGCGCATTGGCTCTGATCAGGCCTCCGCAGGCGCAGGCTGGGATCTCGATTCGATTCGCTTCACGGGAATCACGAATACGCCGTTCCCCTCGCTCGTCGCGGATCGCGGCATGTGCATCAACCGTCCGCCCGTCGCGGAGGCGGGGCCGAATCTCGCGGTGGACGAGCGCACGCAGGTCACGCTCACCTCGATGGCGAGCAGCGATCTCGATGGAGACATGCTCACTCCGGCGTGGACGCAGACCGGCGGTCCGATGGTCACGCTGGTGAATGGAGTGTTCACCGCTCCCGAGGTCACCGCGGATACGACGCTCACGTTCGAGCTGGTGGTGAACGATGGCACGGTGAACTCCGCGCCTGACTCGGTCGAGGTGTTGGTGCGCCAGGTGAATCGCGCGCCGATCGCGATGGCGGGCCCTGTGCTCCAGGTGAACGAAGGAGAGACGATCACGCTCACGGCGACTGGCGTTGATCCCGACGGCGACGCGGTGACCTCCGCGTGGACGCAGGTGACGGGACCGCTGGGCATCTTCTCTGACGCGACGTCGCTCACGTCGCAGTTCACCGCGCCGACGATCGGCTCCACGAGCGTGCACCTCACGCTCGAGCTGACGGTGTCCGATGGCACGCTCTCGAGCGCGTCAGACCTCGATATCGAGGTGCTGCCGGTGAACAGGGCGCCCACGCTCACCCTCACGCTTCCGACCTCTGCCCCCGAGGGCAGCCTGGTGACCATCATCGCGGGCGGCACCGATGCCGACGGCGACGCGCTCACGTACCAGTTCCGGCAGACCGCGGGTCCGACGGTGAACCTGAGCATCAATCCGCTCAACGACTGGATTGCTCCGTTCATCGCACCCGAGGTGACGGCTGATGTCCCGGTGACGTTCGAGGTGACGGTGAGCGATGGCGTGTTGAGCGCGACGCAGACGGGCACGGTGTTGATCACCAATGCGAATCGCCCGCCGATCGTGGTGATCACGCCTGGAGAGCGTGAGGCGAAGGAAGGCACCGTCGTGCAGCTCGATGCTTCGGGCAGCAGCGATCCCGATGGTGATGCGCTCACGTTCGGGTGGTCGCAGACGGCGGGTGACGCCGTGACCATCGATGCAGCCTCGAGCTCCGTGGCTTCATTCAAGATGCCGAAGGAAGGCTCGTTCACGTTCTCGGTGACGGTGAGCGACGCGAATGGTGCCTCAGCGGTGGACTCGGTCACGTTCAGGGCGACCGCGGGTCAGCCCACGGGTTGCGGCTGCACGTCGAGCGAGGGCCTCTTCTTCCTCGCGTTGCCGTTGTTGCTCGCGCTGCGTCGGCGCCGTTCGGCGAAGTAATTCGAAACTTTCTGTGCGCGCTTTTCCGAGACGGCCTGTCTCTCGGGCATGCGTCCGACCATTCCCCTGCTGATGTTGACCCTGTTGGTTGAATTTTCCTCCTGTGAACCGGGAGCCGCCTGCGATTGCACGATGTCGATCAACGGTGAGAGCAAGACCGCAAAGACCTGTGGCGAGAAGCTCTGCTTCAGCGACGGCTCGGCCTTCGAGTGCACCCCTCAGGGAAGCAAGGAGCTCTCGAGTTGCAACAGCGGTACGGGCGGAGGCGGCGGCTCCGGGACCGGCGGAGGGAGCGCGGCGGGTGGAGGAACAGCCACTGGCGGCGGGTCTGCCAGCGGCGGCGGTACAGGCGGAGGCACGGCCAGTGGTGGTGGCACCGGCGGCGGTTCCTCGGGCCCCTCGTGCATGGGCACCTTCGCCTGCGGCTCGAGCAGCTGCAACGCGGCGAGCGAGCTGTGCAACGTCACCTTCACTCCGCCACGTTGCGTGGCGAACACCACGGCCTGCAGGGGTTTGAGCTCCTACTGCGCGGCAGCGACCTCGGTGAGCAACTGCATGTCAGGCAAGCGCTTCAGCTGCACTGCCGATTCAGCGACTGGCGGCGTCACCGCCGGCTGCCAATAACTTCAGGAACGCAGCCAGTTCCAGAAGGTGCGGAAGCCGGGGAAGAGGAAGAACATTTTCCTCTTCACCTGCTTGAGCACGGGACCCGACACGAACGTGAGTGCCCCGTCGAGCAGCGCTCGCGCATCAGCGCCACGCCCTTCCTGCTTCAGCAGCGGAGCAAGCGAGAGGATCGCCTCCACGCGCTGAGGTTCGAAGACGAGCGCGCTCTCGAGCAACCGAATCGCGCCCGGCCGCCCTGCTTTCCCTTCCTGCACGCTCGCCGCCAGGAGCAACACCTTCACGCCCTCGGCCTTGCGCCCGCGAGAGACGTGAAACTGGGTGACCTTCTCCCAGGCGTCGAGGTCGTTCACCTTGGTCTGCGCGATCTGCAGCCACAGGCTGAGCGCCTTGTCCGAGAAGCCGCGCGCGTCGAGATCGTCCGCCGCGATGCGAAAGCTCTCGAGCGCCTGGGTGTGCTCACCCGCGCTCACCAACAAGGGACCGAGCTTCTGGTGTGCGAGCGCGTCTTTGGGATCGACCGCCAGCACCTTGCGCAGCTCGGCGATCGCCTTCTTCGGTTTCCTCCGGCTGCGAAATTCCTCCGCGCGCCGAAAAGTCTCGTCACGGTTGAACGGTGTGGCCTTCCCGAAACCGAACATGCAGCGCGGAGATTAGGCACGGCCTCTCGGATCGCGCGCTGTATGCAGATCGGCGACCTCGATTTTACAGGGACGCTGCGCCTCGGCACCGCTTCGCGGCGCCGCGAGACGGCTCGCGCGTTACCGGCAAAGTGGATCTCACTCCGCCGGCGGTGGAGGTCCCACGCCCATCGAGGTCCGCAACGGATGCTGCGGCAACTTCAGCGTGAGCAAGAACGCGAGCGCGGTGAGCAGCAACGCGAGCTGGTACACCACGCGGATCGACTGCGTGAACGCGTCCTTCACTGCGAGTCCTGCCGAATCGACCGCTGCGAAGATCTCCGGCTTGCGCGCCTCGAGCTGTTCTCGAAGCGCATCGACCTCGAGATCGATGGACTTCTCGACCATGCGTTCACCGTCGGCTTCGATCTGCGCGTCGAGCAACGTCAGCGCTCCTTCACTCGCGGGACGCGCTGCGGGCAGCAGGGGATTTTCTTCACGCAACGCGGCCCACGAAGCGTCGGTGCGACTGGCCTCTCTCAGCCGCTGACGGAGGATCGTGAAGGGAATCCGCACGAGTCCTCCAGGTCCACCCGCCTCGACGTCGCCCTTCAGCTGCGGAGATGCGAGCGGACTCGCCAACACCAACTGCTTCGCCAGCGCTTCGCCCGCCAGCGCGCGCTTCGCGAGGTTGAGCGCGCCTTCAAACTGATCAGAGATCTTCTTCTTCACCTGATCAGCGTCGAAGCGCGGCGGCGCTCCACCACCTTCTCCAGGAGCTGCGCCTGAGAACCGCGCGACCAGCTCGGGAGGAAGTCCTTTCGTCGCGTCACTCAAGCGCGTGGAGAGCTCGTGCGAGAGCGAGGTGGCGAACAGGCTCCCCACCAACGCGATCCCCACCGTCGAGCCCATCTGCCGGAAGAACGTCACCATCGACGTGGCCTGACCGAGCTGCGGCGGCTCCACCGCGTTCTGAATCGCGATCGTGTACAGCGGAATCGTCGGACCCAGCCCGAGGCCCAGCAGCACCATCTTCACCGTCACCTCGCCCTGCGTGCTGCTCGAGGTGAGCGTGAACGAGAGGATCGCGAAGCCCACCATCGCCATGGTGAGACTGATCAGCATGAGCAACTTGTACCGGCCGATGCGCGAGACGAGCTGACCCGAGAGCACGTTGCCCGCGACCACGCCCATCACCAGGGGACTGATGGTGAGCCCGCTCGCGGTGTTGGTCACTCCGACCACGTTCACCATGAAGAGCGGGAGGAAGACCGTCGGCGTGAGAAACGCGCCGCCCATCACGAACACCGTCGCGATGCCCCAGGCCATCGCGGGATTCGTGAAGAGCCGCAGGTCGACCAGCGGCTCCTTCACGCGCAGTTCCCACGCGATGAAGCTGATCAAGCCGAGCAGCGCGATGCCGAAGAGCACCAGGATCTGCCAATCGGTCCACGAGTAGCCGTGCTCACCGGGGCGCAGCTCCGGGCGTCCCAGCGAGAGCGCGATGAGGAATGGCACTGCGGCGATCGCGAGGAGCACCGCGCCCAACCAATCGAGCGAAGGCCTCGTCGCGAGCTCCGGCTTGAGCGGAGGCATGCGCAGCAAGATGAACGTCAACGCCACCGCGCCAATCGGCAGGTTGATCAGGAAGACCCAGTGCCAGCCGAAATGATCAGTGATGAACCCGCCGAGCAGAGGACCGAGCAACGAGCTGATCCCGAACACCGCGCCGAAGAGGCCGGAGTACTTCCCGCGCTCCGAAGAAGGAAAGAGGTCCGCCACCACCGCGAACGCCGTGGTGAACACCGCCGCCGAGCCCGCGCCCTGCAACACGCGAAACATGATCAGCTGCCCGGTGTTCTCCGCGAGCCCACAGAGCGCGGAGGCAGCGACGAACAACACCACGCCGAACACCACGATGCGTTTGCGCCCGTAGAGATCGGACAGCTTCCCGTACACCGGCACCAGCACGGTGGAGGACACCAGGTAGCCCGTGGTGATCCACGTGTAGAGCGACGCATCGATGTCGAGCGAGCGCTGCATGTCCGGCCCCGCCGTCGCCACGATCGTCTGATCGAGCGCGGACAGGAACATCGCGAGCAACATCCCCGTCAGCGCCTGGATCTTCTGCCGCGGCGTGAGCTCAGAGACGTTCATCGAAGGAGATGGAGCCCGTTGAAGCCGCGAAATGCGGCGCGTAGGGCGGAATCGACCATCAAGACAGATCAGCGGACATGACTCGGCCCCGCACGTCCAGATCATGAACGCTGCAGGGCCGCATCACGGATCGAACTCAGAGAGTTCGACTTACTTCTTCTTCTCGGCGACTTCCGGCTTCTTGCCGACGCGCGCCTTCACGCCTTCGAAGATCTTCATGTCGGCCGCGGGCTGGCCCTTCTTGGTCAGCATCGCGTTGACGGCCTTCAGGATCTTGCTGCGCGCCTTGCGGCTGATCGCGACGTCCTTGGTCGCCGCCGTCACCATCTTCTCGGAGATGCCGCGGCCGTGCTGCGCCGGCTTGGCGATCTCGAGCTCCGCGTACTTCTTGTCCGCGGTCTCCTTGGTGGTGCGCTTCTTCCAGCGCTTGCCCATCAGCAGCCGCGAGGGCTCGTCGAACGCCTCGATGCGGCGGCTGGTGATCGCAATGGCCTTCGGGGTGATGCTCTTGCTGGTAAGGAAAGTCTGGAAAGTGCCCATGATTTGGCGGCCCTTATTCCACCCACACGGGGAAAAGCAACCGTCGTTCTGCGATCAACTTGATCCGATCGGCCCGATGTGTGTAAGGAGGCGCTCCCTTTTTCCGCAGGTTCCAAATTCCATGGCGAAGAAGTCTTCCATCCTCAAGAACGATCGCCGCAAGGCGCTGTCCGCGAAGTACGCGACCCGCCGCGCTGAGATCAAAGCGATCATCAAGAACCCCCAGACCTCGATGGAAGATCGTCAGGCCGCTCAGGTGAAGCTCGCGAAGCTTCCCCGCGACTCGAACCCCATCCGCGTCACCGTGCGTTGCGCCGTCACTGGCCGTAACCGCGGCAACCTCCGCAAGTTCGGTCTCTCGCGTATTCAGTTCCGCGAGAAGGCGCTCGCGGGCGAGCTCACCGGCGTCGTCAAGGCGTCCTGGTAAGCGCTTAACCCTTACTTTCTACGGAGATCATCATGAGCCGCGTATGTCAGGTGACGGGCAAGCGCCCCCTGGTTGGCCACAACGTCAGCCACGCGAACAACAAGACGAAGACCCGCTCGCTGCCGAATCTGCAGAAGCACCGCTTCTACATTGCGAACGAGAAGAAGTGGATCACGCTGCGCGTGTCTGCGCACGGCATGCGGATCATCGACAAGCGCGGCATCGACCGCGTGTACGCCGACCTCAAGGCGGCCGGCGAGATCTGA
>CBIHPJ010000365.1:0-8780 GCA_966211295.1 uncultured Myxococcales bacterium
TCCGCCGCCTCTCGCTGCTGACGCTCCTGCTCCGCGCGATGCGCGAGCTCACCCTGGCGCTGCTCTTCCGCACGCTGCGCGGCCTGACGCTCCTGTTCCGCGCGCCGAGCGAGTTCCGCCTGGCGCTGCTCTTCCGCACGCTGCGCGGCCTGACGTTCCTGCTCAGCACGACGCGCGAGCTCACCCTGATGACGATCCTCTTCAGCGCGCTGCGCACGATCGGTCGCTTCACGCTGCTGACGCTCCTGTTCCGCGCGGCGAGCGAGTTCCCCCTGACGCTGCTCTTCAGCACGCTGAGCCGACTGGCGTTCCTGCTCAGCGCGACGTGCGAGCTCAGCCTGACGTTGTTCCTCAGCACGCTGCGCACGATCCGCGGTCTCACGCTGCTGCCGCTCCTGTTCCGCGCGACGAGAGAGCTCAGCCTGGCGACGCTCATCCTCGGCGCGCTCCGCACGGTCCGCCGCCTCACGCTGCTGGCGCTCCTGCTCGGCACGGCGAGCAAGCTCCACCTGACGCTGTTCCTCAGCACGTCGCGCTCGATCCGCCGCTTGTCGTTCCTGCTCACCGCGTCGTTCATCCTCGGCACGCCGACGCTCATCCTCGGCGCCCTGCCCACGATCCGCGACCTGACGTCGCTCTGCCTCCGCGCGCTGCTCTCGCTGCCAACGCTCGATCTCTTCTCGCTCCGCGCGCTCGCGCTGTTCGGCAGCTGCACGACGAGCGAGTTCCTCGCGGGCTGAAGCTTCGTGACGGCGATGATCCTCTTCGGCGCGCTCGCGCTCACGACGCTCGTCTTCACGACGTGTGTCGCGGCTCACTCGCATTCCTTGCCCCTGCCCGTACCCGCGGTGCCGAGGAGCATCGCGACGTCCGGGCGACCACGCCCACGGAGTGCCGTACTGCTCGCGCGACTCGCGACGCACGCAGCGCTGGCCGTCGATGAAGACGTAGGTGTCGCCTTCCACGTACTCGTTGGTCACGTAGAAGAAGACGTCGCCCGCGTAGAAGACCTCGTCCGCCGAATAGGGATACGCCTCGACGATTTCGGTCTCTACGACCGAGACCTGGGTCACCACCTCGAGCGAGCCAGTGTGCACACAGCCGGAGGCCACGAGGAACGTCATCAGAAGTGCGTTTGTGATCTTCACGATGGGAGCGACGCGGCTCCCTTCGAGGCGATTCAGGACTCTGAGTGTGAAGAACCGTTGAGGCGAAGTGCGCCCCTCAACCCGGCCCACACCCCCCGAAACCAGGGGGGGGGGGGAATGGGGGGCCAAGAAAAATGTAGTCGTGGTGTGCTTGTGCGTGATGGGCGGCCGGACCACCGAGCGAGTTCGTCCCCATCCGTTCCCACCCGACGCGGTCAATCGGGTGCAGGGCGCTGAGAGCCAGGCCCACTCGCTCGCCACCTCGCTCTGCGATTCCAGCGGACCGCGCTTCTCGGGCACGCCCGGCAACGCGCTCGGCGTGACCTGGGCCGTCGAGACCATGAAGAAACTGAGGCTCGAGAACGTTCATACCGAGCCCGTCACCGTCCCCCGCTGGGTGCGCGGCGCAGAAGAAGCGCGCATCACCTCGCCGCTCGTGCAGCCGCTCTCCATCACCGCGCTCGGTCACACCGTCTCCACGCCCGAAGCCGGAGTAGAGGCCGAGGTCTTCGAAGTCGAATCGCTCGACGCACTCAAGGCGCTCCAGCCCGGCAGCGTCACCGGCAAGCTGCTCTTCGCCAACGTGCCGATGCGGAAGGTGGGCGACGGATCAGGTTACGGTGAAGTGTCCTCGGTGCGCCGAATCGTCGCGAAGAAGGCCCTCGAGTGCGGAGCGGTCGGCGCGCTCATTCGCTCCGTGGGCAGCGACAACAACCGCCTCGCTCACACCGGCGCGCAGGGAGACGATCCCGGCAAGCTCGCCACCGCCGCGCTCTCCGTGCCGGACGCGGAGCTCCTTCATCGCCTCCTCGCGAAGGGACCCACGCGCGTCTTCATGAAGCTCGTCGCGCGCGAGGAAGCGCCGGTCGAGAGCGCGAACGTGATCGGCGAAGTGCGCGGACGCGAGAAGCCCGACGAGATCATCCTGCTCGGCGCGCACCTCGACTCGTGGGACCTCGGCACCGGAGCGCTCGACGACGGAGCCGGCGTGGGCATCGTGCTCGACGTCGCGCGTCTCTTGAAGGAGCTCCCCGAGCGCCCGCGCCGCACCATTCGCGTGGTGCTCTTCGCCAACGAAGAGAACGGACTCGGCGGCGCGAAGGCCTACGGCCAGGCGCACGCCGACGAGCTCACGAAGCACATCGTCTCCATCGAGGCAGATGCGGGCGGTGATCGCGCTCGCGCGGTGCGCTTACTCGCCCGCGACGAAGCGAAGGAGCCGTTCATGTCGTGGGCTCCGTGGCTCGCCCCGCTCGGCGTGAGCGTGGAGGGTGACTCCGCGGAAGGAGGCGCCGACACCAGCGTGCTGCGCGCTGCCGGAGTGCCGCAGCTCGACGTGCGCCAGGACGCCTCGCGCTACTTCGACTACCACCACACCGCGAACGACACGGTCGACAAGATCGACGCCGCGCAGATCACCCAGGCCGCGCGCGCCTTCGCCACCGTCACCTGGCTGGTGGCCGACCAACAGGTCGACTTCGGACGTATTCCGGAAGGCGATCGCGAGCGCCGTCGCAAATAGACCCTTCGATGGTTATTGAGCGCGATATGTCCCCGGCCATCGAACCGAAGCCGTCACTGAAGGAGCGCTTCCAGAAACTCCTCGCGGAGTCTGGCCGCGTCGTGCTCTTCGTCTACTTCGGGATCTTCGCGCTCGTCTTCGCGGGCTTCGCGATCGCGATCCGCACTGGGATGCACGTCGAGTCGACCACCGGAGAGATGGGCACCATCGGCGCTGCGTACGTCGCCACCAAGCTCACCCAGCCGCTTCGCATTCTGGCGACGCTGGTGATCACGCCGATCGTCGCGAAGCTGATGGAGCGGTTCGGCAAGAAGCCGCCCGCCTCACCGCCCGTGAGCTGAGCTCACTGCGGCAAACACACGCCGCCGCTCTGCACCATCGTGCACTGGTAGCCCTGACGACAGGTCGAGCTGAAGCACTCCGAAAGGCACAGCAAGATCGTGCCGCCGCCCTGCAGCCCGAGTTCGACGCACTCGGAATTGAGCGGGCACATCTCCATGTCGCACATGCGGGTGCAGTAGCCGCCGGGGAAACCGGAGTCGTCGGGGATGCAGAAACTGTTGCTGTCGCTGCCGCACTGGCTGTCGTCCAGACACGGTCCGCCGATCCCTGAGACCGTTCCCGCGTCGACGTCGATCACGGCAGTGCACCTGCCCTGCACGCACCCCTCGTTCGCCGCGCAGCGACCACACGCGTTCCCGAAGAAGCCACACACACTGTTGCCCTGCGCTGTCACCGGCACGCAGGCCGAGCCGACGCAGCAACCTTGCGGACAGCTCATCGGACCGCAGGAAGTGCCACCGCCGCCGGTGCCTCCTCCGAAGCCTCCGCCCGCGCCGCCGCCGAAGCCGCCACCTGCGCCTCCGCCGAAGACTCCACCTCCTGCGCCACCGCCGGAGACTCCACCTCCTGCGCCACCACCGAAGCCGCCACCAGCGCCTCCACCCAGGCCACCTCCTCCGCCGCCGCCTGCGCCACCTCCGCCATCAGCCGAGCTCGAGGGAATGCAGTGAAAGTCACTCGTGCAGACCAAACCCGCCGAGCACGGGAGCGACGGTCCGCACCAACGGTCGTCCACCGCGGTGAGACAGCCGCTCGCGGCGAGGAAGAAGAAAGGGGCGATGAGGCGCTTCATGAAGGCTCCATGGGCCGGCCAGGGACTCAGCTTCACACAACCTGAGCGAGATCTCCTTTTCGTGGCACGCTCTGGCCGCTTTGAAGCTCCCCCTCTTCGTGCAGGTGATCATCGGCGTCGCCCTCGGCGCGGCGCTCGGCGTGCTCTTCGGCAAGGAGCCCGTCGTCCTTGGCGTCGGCAACGAAGACCTCGGCAACCTCGGGTTGTTGGTGATCAGGCTGCTGAAGGCGCTCGCGGTGCCGCTGGTGCTCTTCGCGATCCTCGACGCGTTCCTGAAGACGAAACTCTCGGGACGCAGCGGGCTCAAGCTGATCGTGATCTGCCTGATCAACGTGAGCGTCGCGTTCGTGATCGGCCTCACGTTGATGAACGTGGTCCAGCCGGGCAAGAGCTCGGTCGCGGAGTTCAAGAAGGTGCAGGAGGCCGGCAGCGTGTCTCCGCTCAAGACCACGCTCGCGCCTGACGCCCTCAGCCCGCTCAAGGCGATCGACAGCTACGTGCCCGAGAGCCTGGTGGATCCGTTCGCGAAGAACTCCATCATCCCCGTGGTGCTGCTCGCCCTGCTCTTCGGCGCCGCCCTGCGAAAACTGAAAGAGCAGTCACTCGACATCGCGTCGATCGAGTCCTTCATCCACGGAATGCTGCAGGCGCTGGTCATCGTGCTCGGCTGGGTGGTGGCGACCGTGCCGTTCGCGGTGTTCGGCATCGTGGCGCAAGTCGTGGGTCGCGCCGGAGTCGGCGTGTTCATCACGCTCGCGCCGTTCCTCGGCATCGTGCTGCTCGGCATGGGCATTCACTCGCTCATCTATTACCCGGCGATGGCGTGGCTGATTGGAAGGCGCTCGCCGAGGGAATACCTGGGCCAGGGCGCGGACGCGGTGCTCACCGCGTTTTCCACCAACAGCAGCCTCGCCACCGTGCCGATCACCTTGAAGTGCCTCACGGAGAAGATGGGCGTCTCGCACGAGTCCGCACGGCTCGCGGCGTGCGTGGGCACCAATCTGAACAACGACGGCATCACCCTCTACGAAGCGATGGCCGCGCTCTTCGTGGCGCAGGCGCTCGGGCTCGAGCTCACCTTCGGGCAGCAGGTGGTGGTGGTGCTCTCTTCGTTGATGGCGGGCATCGGCATCGCGGGAATTCCAGAGGCGGGGCTGGTGATGCTCCCGCTCGTCCTCGGGGCGATGGGTCTGCCGCCGCAGATGGTCGCAGTGGCGATCGCGTTCGTGGTGCCGGTCGACTGGATCCTCGCGCGCGCTCGCTCTGGAGTGAACGTGATGAGCGACATGCTCGTCGCCATCCTGCTCGACGGCCCACGCAAAGAAGTCGCGACGGCATCTCCCTCTCCCATTGGGAGCGCGAGCCGTCTCGCGGCGCCGCGAAGCGGTGACGAGGCGCAGCGTCCCTAAGAAGAAGGTCGGGGTGAGGGGGAGTCACTTAGGAGCAGTGACCGCCACACGTCCCGCTTGCGAAGCAAGGGTGTTCGCCAGCAGCAACAACGCCTGCGTCAGCGAAGCCGAAATATCCTTCGCTTCCTGCAGTGACTCCTGAGTGCGTTCCAGTCTTCGCGAAGTCGCAAGCGCACCGACACACAGTTTCATCGCGCTCAACACATCCACCAACTCGGGCACGCCCTTCGTCACCTTGGTGAACGAATCCACCAACTGCTCGAGCTCCTCGATGCTGGCCGCTGCCTCCGCGCGCGCAGTCTCGGTTCCTTCGAGCGCATCATTCACGCCCTGCAGCTCCTCTTGAACAGTCGCAAGCTTCGCCTCGACGTCCTCCAGCCGCTTGCGCGTCGTTTCGTCATCACGCGCCTCGAGCTGCTTCTCGAGGAGCGCCACCTGCGCCTCCAACTTCCGCACCTCTGAACTGAGTTCAGCCGCGCGCTTGCGATGCTCACCGAGAGTCTTCGTCGACGTCTCGAGGCTCACGGAATCGAGCTCGGCTCAGGAGCCGCCTTCCGCGCGATCGTGCTCACTCGATACGCCGCATTGCGCGCGCGCATCATCGCGCCCAAAGGCTTGAACTCTTCCTGCGCATGCCAGGGATCGAACGAGAGCCCCTCCGCCCACTGCGTGAGCGCCTTGCCCTTCTCTGACTCCACCGACTGCTGCGGCAACGTGAGGCGCGCGACAGGAACCCACGGGCTCTTCCATTCCACCGTGCCGTCTTCGATCGGAGTCGACTGCTCATCGACGAAGAACTGCACCTGCAGCTCCCAGCGCAACGGCTTCGTCTCGAGCACCTTCGCCAGCGCGCCACCGAGCTCAGGATCCACGGGACCGTTCGCCGCGTCCGCATCGAGCGGCACGAAGCTGTACTTCACCGCGTGCTTGCCGAACTGAATCGGGAGCGCGCTGAAGTACCGATTGGTGTGCAGCGCCGTGAGCGGCGCACCGAGCCCCTTCTGCAGCACGCCGAGCAGCGAGAAGAACTTCCCCGGCCCCATGCGAAGAATGCCCTTCGGAATCAGCGTGAGCGGACTGCGCGCGGCGAGCACGAACCAGATGAAGTCTTCCGGCCGGCGGAACGGCTGCGTGGGAGAGAGAATGGCGAGGAAGTCCTGCGTGAGCGCCGACTCCATGCCGGGGATGATCTTCTTTCCACCGACGCCGATCACCTTCACCGCGATCCCGCGCACGTCGGGCCGCTTGTCCGCCTGCGGAGCCGCGCCGCCATTCGAGAAGCGCACCACCGCGTCGTACTTCTTCGGCTCGGCGAACATGCCCACGCGGACGTGCTCGGGAATTCCCGCGAGCACCTCGAGCTCCGCACGCGCCAAGACGTTCGCTTTCGCGTGGAGACCGCGGTGAACCTTGCCTCGCTTCTCCGCGACCTTGCTCTGCAGACCAGCGAGATCCTGCGCGAGCTTCTCGAAGGACTCGTTCTCGCCGGGGCCGACTACTTCTTTCCAATCAGTCGAAGGGCTGCTCATGCGCAGCACTCTGATTGAGACTCACTTGATCGGCACGAAGATCTTCAAGCCGGTGCGTCCACCCGCGGCCAGCGTGTTGCGTTCCACGAAGTCGCTGGTGGAGCTGTAGCCGTTGCCCGTGGTGATCGCGGTGTGGCCGTAGATGCTGCCGAGCGCGGTGGAGGTGTGCTCCCAGGTGAGAATCAGCCCGGGGATCTTGAGCGCCTTCGAGAGCGGAATGTGCACCTGGCGGAAGCGGCTCTTCGGAAGGTTGTTGTCGATCTGATTCCCGTTGCCCCACACCGAGATGCCGAGCGCCTTGCGAATCGCCGCGCTCACGCCAGTCGCGCAGCGGCCTCCGCCCACGTAGCCGCCCATCGACATCGCCACGCTGGTGCCCGCGCGAGCGAGGCGGCGCATGTCGGCAGTGACCTGGATGCCGCCCGTGGTCTTCACGGCCTTCTTGATCTTCGCGAGGTCGGAGTTGGAGATCTTCCCGTCCGCCTTCAGGTGGTGCTTCTTCTCGAACTTCTTCACCGCGCGCGTGGTGTTGCGATCGAAGAAGCCGTCGACCTTGCCGGGGTTCAAGCCGAGCTTCTTGAGGAGCTTCTCGCTCGCCTTCACCGCGCCGCTGCGCTCACCGGCGGACTGCGGAACTTTCTTCGAAAGGATGAAGCTCTTCTGCAGCTCCTTCCACGTCTTGCCGTCGACGCGCCCAGTGGCCTCGAGACCGGAGTGCCGCTGGAACGCCTTCAACGCGCCCTCGGTGCGCTCGTCGAACTTTCCGTCGACGCGCTTGGGGCTGAAGCCAGCGGCGCGCAGGTGCTTCTGAATGTTCTCCACCGCCCTGCCCTTCGCGCCCTCACCGACGCCGGCTCCGCGCGCGGCCTTCGCAGTGGCAGCGTCGACGCGCTTCTGCGCCTTGGTGGGCTCGAGGCGACGACGCTCGGCCTTGTGCGAGAGACGCGCGACTTCCTGCTTCAGGATCTTCCGGCCACGTTCACCGATCGCGCCGCTGTCGTTCTTGATGTCGTCCTGATCAGCCTTGAACTTCTTCACCGCGTCGGCGGTCTGGCGCGAGTACACGCCATCGGCCTTGCCCACGTCGTAGCCGAGCGCGCGCAGGCGACGCTCCGTGGTCTGAATCGACTTGGACTTCTGGCCCACGGAGAACACGTCGGTGGCGGCGCGCTTCGCGGTAGTGCGCAGGTGCTTGAGCGTGCGCTCGTCAGGCGTGCCGGTGACCGGAAGCTTCCACGCGGTCTGAAACTCCTTGAGCGCCTTCTCGAGCATGGGAGTCGCCTTGCCGTCGAGCTTGCCGGGCGAGTACCCCGACTTCTTCAGGAGCTTCTCGGCCTCACGAATGGTGCGTGCGGGAATCACGGGCGCGGGCGTGGGCGCAGGAGAGACCGGGCTGCCGGGAGCAGGAACGACGGGACGAGGATCGAGTCGAACGGGCATGTCCCATTTTCGGACTGCGCGGGGCTCACCTGTCGAGAGGGATCGTCAACGCGCGATGCAGATCAGCCGCATTTTCGGGGGCGAATTTCAGAGGCCATTTCCTTTTGGGGGCGCGCTGCTCCCTCGGCACCGCTTAGCCCCCGGTTGCCAACCGCGCGAGCCGAGGATCAGTGGGACGCGAGCGCACACGCTGCGGAAAGCCCCGGCTATCGAAGATCTGCAGCCAAAAGTGCTCGAGCGTTCGCTCCTGCAGCCAATCCTCCTTGAGCGAGAGACCGAGCGTGCAGATGGTGATCGCGCGCTGCTTCGAAAGCTCATGCAGACGCCGCAGCACCTCGGTGAGCACGTCTCCACTGAACGGATTGTACAAATAGAAGATCGTCCCATCGTCGAGCGGAGCGTCGCGCACGTCACCGTGGAAGTACTCCACGCCCTCGAGCTTCGGGGCACGGCTGATCAGCTCGCTCTGCAACTCGATGCCTCGCACGCGAGCTCCACTGATCATTCGTGCGAGCGCGGTGACGTTTCCGAGTCCGCAACCGAGATGGATGAAGACATCGTCTTCATCAGCGCCGGTCTCGATGAGCGCAGCCACCA
>CBIHPJ010000366.1:0-8776 GCA_966211295.1 uncultured Myxococcales bacterium
ACCGCGCGATCGCGCTTCTCGTCGATGGTCGCACCGGGGAACTCGGTGAGCGCAGAGCTGCCCCAGCGTTCCCACATGTGGCCCATGCTCCAGGCGTCCTGCAGGTAGTGCTGACCGACCGCCTCGAGGGTGAGGGCTTCGAGCTCGCACTCCTTGCGGTAGTCGTCGAAGCGTCCTCCGGAGCCGGTGAGCTTCATGCCCAGCTCGCGGCACTCGGCGGCGCGAGCCAGCGCGAGCGAGTGGTAGTGCGAGTAATACTCGCGAGACTGCGGCACGAAGTGATTCGAGTTCACCGGGCCCATGTGCGCCGCGAAGTCGTGGCAGTCGTTGAGCGAGCTGGTGCCTTCGAGCGGACACACCTCGTGACCCGACGCCCAGTCCCAGAGCGCCCACGAGAAGTCCGGCAGGTGGGTGAACTCGCCGACCGAGTACGAGCGGTATGCGACGCGCGCGGCCGAGGCGAAGGGCACCGGCACCAGCGTGGGCACCATGGTGCCGCCGATGTCGATCTGCCCGGGTCCCGTGAAGACCGTGAGCGTGCGCGTGGCGGAGATCGCCTCAGGGAGACCCGCTTTGATTCGCGTCAGCTCCCACAGCTTGCGGTGCTCGCCGAGCGCACCGATCCAACGCTCACGCGCGGTGGCGGGACCTGCCGAGGGCTCACACGGCGTGCCCATCTGCTGCTCGAGCACGCTGGCCTCGAGGGTCTTGTTGGGGAACTTGGTGCACACCGAATCCCACGCGAACGACGTCGAGGCGCAGAGGGTCGCGAAGGCGAAGAGGGCTCGCATCACTGCACCTCCAGCGCTTCGACCAGCCCGGGGAAGCACGTCTTCTCGACGAAGAAGACCTGCTCGATCGCCGCCGACGGATTCGTGCCGCCATCGAGCGCGCGCTCGAACGAGTCCTTGCACGCCTGCGGACAGCACGGCTTCTCATTCCACGGAGCGGTCGTCGCGCAGGTGCGCGTGTTCTGCAGACAGAAGGAGAGCGTCTTGTCGGTGCCGGGCGCGTAGCAATACGTCGTGGCGTCGACGCACTGGCCAACGGCGACGATCGCGTCCTTCACGGTGGGATCGAACTCGAGGCGCGCTCCAGCGACATCCGCGAAGAGCCGCGAGCCACCGGGCACCACCGGGAAGAGCGTGATGTCGAGCGGACTGTCTGGCGGCTCGACGTAGTGGGACTCTTCAGTGGGGCAGGCTGAGAACCCCACCGCCGCTGCAACCACGAGAACGGTGACGCGCATGGTGGGCATCAGGTGGCAAGCGTAGTGCCACCTCGCGCCCCGGAAAATGCGCGATTGCAGAATGAAATTGAGCAATCCCGCGCGCACCGCGACAACGGAGTCAGGATGGGGATGTCAGGAGATTTCAGCCCCTCACCCCGACCCTCTCCCGGCGGGAGAGGGAGCAATCAGGGCGAGGCGAGCAGCATGAACATCGCGACCAGCGCGGCGATGAGCATGGGCACGACGACTTCAGCAGGGAACGGGAAGTGCGCGTTCTGAAGGTCACGAGTGCGCAGCTGGAAACGACGGCGGCGCGTACGACGGAGGATCATCGAAGCCAGGGCGTCGGGCGCCTTCTCCTTCGGGGCGTCCTTCAGCATCGAGATGGCGCGCTGGTACTTCGCGAAGCGCGCCTTCAGCTCAGGGTTGGCCTCGAGCTCGGCGTCGAACTCATTCGCCTCGGGCTCGGCCAGTGCGCCATCGACCGCCCCCACGAAGAGGCGTTCGACTTCATTCTTGGAAAGTTCTCGACGCACGACGTCAGTCTCCTCGATCCCCGAAGCCTTCTTCAAGCCTCGTGAGGATCCCTGCCAGCTTCTCCCGCGCACGGTGGAGCCGGCTCTTCACCGTGCCCTCAGGCAGCTCGGTGATGTCCATGATCTCTTCATAACTGAGCCCTTCGACGTCTCGCAGGACGACCAGCGAGCGCTGATCTTCGTCGAGCTCCTGAATCGCGCGATGCACCAGGGCGCGATCGTTCTTCCCCATCACTGCGGCATCGGGCTGCTGCGGACCACCGCCGAGCGACTCGGTGATCGAGAGCTCGTTCGACTCTCCGTATTCGTCACTGCGCCCGCGGCCGCGCCGCTTCAGGTACTTGAGGCGGTTCAGGCAGTGATTGCGGGCGATGCGGTAGATCCAGGTGGTCAGCTTCGCGTCGGCCCTGAACTTGTCGAGGTGCTTGTGCACCGAGATGAAGATCTCCTGCGTGAGATCGAAGGCCTCTTCGCGATCGGCCAGCATGCGCACGCAGAAGTCGTAGACGCGGTCCTGGTTGTTCTTCACCAGCAGCTCGAACGCGGCGCCGTCGCGGCGGCGGAGACGAGCGATCAGCAGATGCTCAGGCAGGCTCTCGGCGGGCGCCCGCGTCTCTGCCATCAACATGTCTGCCGGGAGCTCCAGCACGTCGCTCGCCACGTCTTCCTCCCGCCGGTCGTCACTCATTTCGAACGCTCCGACGAGACTTCAGACAGCGGCTGAAGAAGGAGGTTCCGAGCCTACTTGAGGACGTAAGCCCCCGTCTTCTTTGACACCGTGAAGGCGGCGGGGCGGTGGGTCGCCTCGAAGGACATGTAGGCGGGGGCGAGCTCCTTCCAGAAGTCGGAGTTCGGGGACTCTTTGAGGGTCGAGAGCCCTTCAGGGTCGAGCTTCGTGGGGAAGATGTCGAAGCGGATGGGCCGCTTCTTCGCGTCGATGGTGATCAGGTACACCTCTTCGATCGGCTCATCTTCGATCGCGATGCAGCCGATGCTGGCGCAGGAGCCATGCAGGTAGATGAGACCGCCGGGCCGCTTGGCGTCGCTGCGAATCGCGTCGCTCGCGTTCGGGTACGAGACCTTCATCGACAGGTGGTAGTCCGAGTACGGGTTGAAGCTCGGCACTTCGTAGAGACCTTCAGGCACCTGCAGGTCACCCTCTTTTCTCTTCGGTCCGAGGTCTCCTGAGGCGGCGCAGAACGGGTACGACTTCACGAGCACGAGCGGCTTGCCGGGTTTGCCGGCCCAGAGCTCGAGCACGCGCTCCTTCTTGAAGCCGCGCAGGTAGACCTCGTCGACCGGGTACGTGAGGCCGACCTTCTCGAGCATGACCTTCACGTCCTTGATGCGGCGCTCGCGGACCTCCTTCACCTTGTCCTTCGCGAAGGCCGAGGTCGCGACGAGCGTCAGAAGAAGAAAGAGGCGCATGACAGAGAGACGTTCTGCGGTGAGTCCACGTTCCATTGCCAGAGGCAAAGTACACGGGAAAATGCCGCCGAATCGTCAGCGGATTTGACGATCGGGCCCGGGGAACAGCGACTCTCGCGCTTCGAGAACTCGTTCATGACTCTCCGCGCCGCCGCCCGACACGCCGCTCCGGTTCCCCACGCCCCGCCCGCGAAGAAGGGCACCCACTTCTCCGTGGGCTCCTTCAACGTCCTCGGAGCCAGCCACACCGCGCCGGGCGGGAACAAGGCCTCGCGCCCCTCCGGCGTGGAGCGGATGAAGCTCGCGGCGCAGGTGATCCAGCAGCACAAGCTGGACGTGGTCGGCTTTCAGGAGTTCGAGCCGAGCCAGCGCCAGGCGTTCATGCACGACACGAAGAATGAGTTCGCGATGTACCCGGGCCATCACGCCAGCAAGGCGGACCCGGTGAACTCGATCGCGTGGCGCAAGGACAAGTTCGAGTTCGTGAAGGGCACGCACGTGACCGTCCCGTATTTCGAGGGACACGCGAAGCAGATGCCGGTGGTGCTCCTGAAGGACAAGCAGACCGGCCAGAAGACGTGGGTGATGAACGTGCACAACCCGGCCAGCACGAAGAATCACCCGGGCAACGAGCACAACCGCGACGTGGCGACCCAGAAGGAGATCGCCTTCATCAAGCACCTGGAGAAGACCACGGGCTACCCGGTGATCATGACCGGTGACATGAACGAGAAGGCAGAGGCCCGGCAGCACATCGTCAACGGCACGGACATGCACACCGCGATGAGCGGGAAGCACTCGCACTCCCACCGCGTCGGGATTGACTGGATCTTCGGTTCACCGAACGTGCACTTCGACGGCTACAGCCGCGACGCGAGCAACAAGGTGCGGCGCGCCAGTGACCACCCGCTGGTCTACAGCGACGTGTACATCCCGGCGGGCAGTAGGAAGTAATTTCAGACCAGCCGATGGCCGCCATCGACCGGGAGCACCGCGCCGGTCATGAAGCCGTTCTCCATCAGAAACATCGCAGCGTGAGCGAGGTCCGCCGGCGTGCCGATGCGCTTCACCGGCAGCCGCTCCGCGACGCGCGCGAAGGTTGCCTGCTTATCGCCGGGCAGCCGGTCCCACAGCTCGGTGTCGACCCAGCCCGGAGACAACACGTTCACGCGCACCGGTGCGAGCTCGAGGGTGAGCGCACGTGCCAGTGAGAAGAGCGCTCCGTTCGCCGCCGCGACGGCCGCGCCCGACGGCCCCGGACGCTCAGCAGCAATGCCCGCCGTGAACGTGAGCGAGCCTCCGGCGCGAATGCGGACATGCCGCGCGAGCAGCAGACCTGCGACCACCTTGCTGCCGAGCACTTCATTCACCGTCGCGACCTCGAGCTCAGCCAGCTTCTGACCGGCTCCGCTGATGGCCGTGGTGACGACGTGGTCCACCTCCCCGAGGAGCCGCGCGAGTGATTTCACCTGCGCTTCCTCGGCGATGTCGCAGGTGAGCGCGTTCGCCGCGGGACCGAGCGATTGGCGGACGGCGTCGAGCCGCTCTGCGTTGCGACCGACGAGCGTGACCTTCGCTCCACGACGCACGGCCTCTTGCGCGATGCCACGGCCAATTCCCGACCCGCCACCGATGACCACGATGCTGCTGTCTTTGAGGTTCATGCTCACAGTCATGGCCCGAGCGCTGTCGTGGCACAATGAGCAGAATGAGCACGCACCATCCCGAAAACGGAATGACCGATTTCAGCGACCTGCCGGCCTTCCTGGCGGTGGCGAGATCTCAGAGCTTTGCGGCTGCCGCGAGACAGACCGGAGTGCCGCTCAGCACCGTGAGTCGCTCCGTCGCCCGGCTCGAAGCGCGCCTCGGCGTTCGCCTGCTGACGCGCACGACCCGTCGCGTGAGCTTGACGCACGAAGGCGCCCTGCTGCTCGAGCGTACGGGAGGCCTGGCCGACGAGCTCGCCGAGCGGCTGCGTGACAGCTCGAGCCGCGACGAGGAGCCCGCTGGACACCTGCGCATCACGGCTCCCGTGGTGACCGGAGCAGGCCCGGTGGCGCGCGTGCTGCGGAAGATGCTCGCGGCCTTTCCACGACTGACGGTGGAGCTGCATCTGGGGAACGAGATGGTGGACCTCGTGAAGGATCGCTTCGATCTCGCGATCCGCAACTCCGCGGAAGAAGCGCCGGGGCTCATCGCGCGGAAACTGTGGGAGTTCTCTTTCGCGCTGGCGGCCTCTCCGGAGTTCGTGAAGCGACAGTTGAAGGGCGCGCGCGTGCTCGATGAAGTGACTTTGCGCGCGGTGCCGGCGGTGGCGACCCGGCCCGCTCCGGTGTGGCGGTTCCGGCGCAGGAATGGAGATCTCACCGAGGTGCGCCCGCGGCCGAGACTGGTGGTGAGCGACCCGCGCGTGGCTGCGGAGACGGCGGCGGAAGGCTTCGGCGTGGTGTTCGCTCCGCGCCTCGCGATCGACGCGTGCCAGAAGCGACTGGTGACGTTGTCGACCGCGCTCGGCGAGCCCGAGTCGCGGTTCATCTACGCGGTCTATCCGTCACGACAGTTCCTGCCGACGCGAACGCGCGTCGCGCTCGAGTGGCTGCAGCGCGAACGGATGACCTGATCGCGAAGCATCCCCTCGGGGGATTATTCCGGCAGTGCCTTCGCCGGGTTCTTCACGCCCATCAGCTGCGCGGTGATGAACTCTTCGAGATCACCATCGAGCACCTTGTCGGGCTGACCCGATTCCACGCCGGTGCGCAGGTCCTTCACCATGCGGTACGGCGCGAGCACGTAGCTGCGGATCTGCGAGCCGAAGCTGATGTCCTGCTTCGCTCCTTCGCGCTGCGCCGTCGCAGCCTCGCGTTTCTTCAACTCGAGGTCGTACAAGCGCGAGCGCAAAATCTGAAACGCCATGTCCTTGTTGGCGCTCTGGCTTCGCTCGGTCTGCACCGTGAGGATGATGCCCGTCGGCAAGTGGCGCAGCTGCGCGGTCGAGCTCGTCTTGTTGACCTTCTGACCGCCGGCGCCGCCACCACGGATGAACTTGAGCTCGTAGTCCGTCTCAGGAATGTCGATCTTGATCGTGTCGTCGACCTCTGGGTACACGTCGACGGAAGCGAACGAGGTGTGCCGGCGCGCGTTCGAGTCGTACGGAGAGATGCGCACCAACCGGTGCACGCCCATCTCGGCCTTCATGTAGCCGTACGCGTTGTCTCCGACGATCCGCAGCGAGGCGTTCTTGATGCCCGCTTCTTCGCCTGCGTTGTAGTCGCTGAGCTCCACCGTCCAGCCGCGCCGCTCGCAGTAGCGCGTGTACATGCGGTACAGCATCGAGGCCCAGTCCATCGACTCGGTGCCACCGGCGCCCGCGTTGATGTCGACGTAGCAGTTCAGATGATCGCTCGGACCCGAGAGCATCTTCTGCAGCTCGAGCACCTTGAGCTGATCTTCGACTCCCGGAAGCAGGGAGATGCCCTCCTGCTTGCTCGCGTCGTCACCCATTTCCGCGCCGAGATCGATGAGCGTCTTCGCGTCATCGAAGCGCCGCTGGGCGACCTCGTAGTTGGTGAGCTGTTTCTCCAGGGTCGTCTTTTCCTTCAACATCCCCTGGGCTTTGACGTTGTCGTTCCAGAAGTCGGGCAACGTCGAGTCGCGCTCGATCAGAGCGATGCGGCTCTTCTTGCGGTCGACGTCAAAGCGACCCCCGGAGGCTGGAGAGCCTCGCCTGGAGGGACGCGAGCTGTTCGGTAAGGAGGTCGTTCGCCATGAGTACACCCGTACGATGTTGGGTCAGCGTGACGCAAGCAGCATTCCCCTGCTGACTTTGAGCCCTCAGCCCATTAACTCAGCGCCCGTCAGTCCCACTCGCTTCTCACCACCCGAACGAAGGAGCCCCACATGAAGTTCGAGCTGGATCCCCTGCCCTACGCGAAGAACGCCCTGGCCCCTCACATGTCGGAAGAGACGTTCAGCTTCCACTACGACAAGCACCACCAGGCCTACATGACGAACCTCAAGAAGCTCCTCGAGGGGAAGCCTGAGGCCGAGAAGAGCCTCGAGGAGATCGTGAAGACCTCGTCGGGTGGCGTGTTCAACAACGCGGCCCAGGTGTGGAACCACACCTTCTTCTGGAACTCGATGAAGCCCTCCGGCGGCGGCGAGCCCACGGGCGCGCTGGCTGACGCGATCAAGAAGGACTTCGGCAGCTTCGCTGACTTCAAGAGCCAGTTCTCCACCGCGTGCGTCGGCCAGTTCGGCTCGGGCTGGGGCTGGTTGGTGAAGGATGGCGACAAGCTGAAGATCGTCACCACGTCGAACGCCGAGACCCCGATCACCAAGGGCCAGAAGCCGCTCATCACCTGCGACGTCTGGGAGCACGCGTACTACATCGACTACCGCAACCTCCGCGCGAAGTTCGTCGAGACCTTCCTCGAGAAGCTCGTGAACTGGGACTTCGCCGCCGCGAACTTCAAGTAAGCGAAGCAGGCACCATGGAGCCCCGCTCGGTGATCCGGGTGGGGCTTCGTCGTTTTCAGGATCGGCGTTGGCGCGCGTGAGGGTCGCATGAACTGGCTTGGGCGCCGGAATTGGGTCGAAGCGGAGCGGGCCTTCGCTGCTCGCCTCGCGCAGAACGCAGACGACGAAAGGGCTTCGGTCGAGCTGGCCGAGGTCCTCCGGCGCCAGGGTCGGCTCGATGAGGCCTTGGCCGTCTGCAACGCCGCGCTGAAGCGAAAGCCTTCGCCTCAGCTGTTCTTTGCGCGAGCACTCGTGGAGAACGAGCTCCATCAGGGAGACAAAGTGAGCGCCTCCCTCACGGCGGCGGCAGAGCTCATCAGCCCGAACCAGTCCGATGATGCGGCGTCGGTCTTGCTCGCCTCTCACATGGCAACGTTTCTGGGCCAACGCGAGATTGCGGTCGCGACCGCACACCGCGCGGTGGTCCTCAACCCACTCGACCCGCGCGCTTTGGCACACCTCGGTCAGCTTCTCATCGATTCGGATCCGCCCCTCGCCGAGCAACGGCTCCGCCAGAGCCTGAAGGTCGACCCAGAGCAGGCCGAAGCTCAGAACAATCTGGGAGCTGCCTTGCTCAACCAGAAGAAGCCCGAGGAAGCGTACGAGGCTTTCAAGGCCGCGCTCGAGCTGGCGCCGGGGTACACGCTGGCGGCGACGAATCTCTGGGCGCTGGATGTGGCGAAGCGGCGCAAGTCGGCCTTCTTTCCGTTGGTGATGGTTCCTCTGCTTGCGTCATCGTGGCTGGCGTGGACCGCCGTCTCATTCGGCCGCGAGCCTCAAATCAGTTGGCCGCGATTGGGCGCAGCCCTGGCCTTGATGATCACCGGCTTCGGAATGGGGGCCCTCCGCGATCGGGTGCAGCCTCGAAATGCGCTGAGCCAGAAGCTCCACACAGACATGAACGAGGGCCGGCTCGGCCATCGGAGCGCGGTCCCGGTGCTGCGCTTGTTCGGTTATGTCCTGGGGGGCTGCGGCATCATCCTGTCGATCGGCTGCGCGATGGGAGGCGTGCTCGTCGCCACCCAATACCTGCAGAGCCGCTCGTCGAACCATTTGATGGGCATCG
>CBIHPJ010000367.1:0-8775 GCA_966211295.1 uncultured Myxococcales bacterium
ATGCTCCAGCTGATCACCGAATGACGTTCACGCACGCCCCTCAAGTGTCGAGGGCGCAGGCGCCCAGCACTCCCGAGTCCGGGGAGCCATGTCTTTGGTCGCTCCGGCTCCGCTCACTTCAAGTTCGCTTGAATCACGCGCAGCACGTCGAAGCGGGTGATCGCTCCCACGAGCTTGCCGTCGTCGATCACCGGCAGGCGCCGGTAGTTCGCCTTCAGGAACATGCCGGCGAGGAAGTACACGTTCATGTGCGAAGGCACCGACGCGACCTCGGTGGTCATGTAGTCCTTCACGGTGCCGCGCGGCTTGTCGGCCTCCATGCCCGTGGAGAGCAATCGCAGACAATCTTTCTCGGTGAGGATGCCGATCACATTGCCCTGCGGATCGAGCACCGGCGCGCCCGTGACGTGATTCTTCAAGAGGAAGTCGACCGCCTCGAGGATGCCGATCTCCGGCGTCAAGGTGGGGACGGTCTTGTCCATGTAATCGCGAACGACGGGCAGGGCCATGACGTGCTCCTCGGGGGAAGTGATCGAAGCTTAGAGCTTCACGGCGTGCGCGAGCAGGTGGATGCGGAGATCGCGCGGTTGGTTACGCACCTCGAGCGGCACCACGAGCTCGAATTGAGCGTTGTCGTACCCCGCGGCCGCGGTCCCGATGTCAGGCAGCTCGAAGGGAATCAGGCGCGCGCGCACCTTGGTGTACGGCTCGATTCGACCGAGGCGAACGTCAGGCTGCAGGGGACGCGCGACGCGGTCAGGCCCGATGATGCTGATGCGGCCCCAGTGCACCGTCATCGGCTCGGCGGTGGTGTTGGTGATCATCAGCAGGATCGCCTGGAACGAAGTGGGATCGACGAGCAGCTCCGCGCGGAGATCGGGATCCTCGAGCACGTCGCGCTCGCCGGGCTTGGTGAGGTTCTTCGCTCCGGGGTCGGTGACGTCGAAGTTGTAGAAGTACTTCGCAGGCGCGCAGCCCGCGCCGGCCACCACGAGGACAGCGAGGAGCATTCGCATGACCCTCGTCTTAGTGGTTTCGTGCCAGAGGTGGTGACTTTGACGAACAAACAGAAGGAGGCGATGCGGACCCACGCAGCGGCCGCCTTCCCGGAGGAGTGCGTGGGAGCGCTGCTGAGCGATGGCTCCCTGCGCCAGCTCACCAACGTCGCGGTCGATCGGCGTCGCGGATTTCTCGTCTCGGCGAAGGAGACCATCGCGCTGCTCTCGTCGAACGAAGTGCTCGGCTACTACCACTCGCATCCAGACGGTGCGGCGACGCCATCGAATGATGATGCAGCGCAAGCGAGTGAAGGAGTGCTCACGTTGATCATCTCGGTGATGAACGGAGTGGCGTCTGCACCGCGCGCGTTTCGCTTCATGCAGGGACGATTCGTCGAAGAAGCCGTCGAAAGCGATGACTCGCCTGCGGGAGATTGATGAGCGACACCGAAGTCGCGCGTCATCACGCCCCGCCGTCGATCGCGGTGGCGCAGCGGCTGCGCGGATGAATCGTCGAAAGACTGATCCTGCGCCTCGCCGTCCGTCAGAGACGTGACCCAGTCGGGTTCATGGCGAAAACCTGAACACTCATCTCTTGGCATCCGATTGGCAGAGTGCCCGCCGGCGCCAACGCGGGCGTGCGGACGCGGTTCGCTTCCAGAAACCCACAGAGGAGACAGCACATGGAACCAGCACACACGCTCACTGCGGTGAGCACGCTCGAGGCCGACATCCCGGCGGCGGCGAAGGAGAAGGAGACGGCCACGAAGTTCCCGCTCGAGCGCGTGCTGTTGGTGGCGAGCCTGATGGTGAACACGGTGCTCGCCGCGGGGATGACGGCGGCGGCGATGACCTTTCACGACAAGCTCGAGCACCTCGCGATGACGGCGCAGCAGGACGCGCTCGCGAACGAGAAGCAGTTCCAGGGCATCGCGGCGCTCACTGATCAGTCGAAGGAGATCAAGTCAGGTCTCGTCGACGTCACCAGCGCGGTGTCGAGCCACGCGCGTGAAGAGTCACTCTTCTTGAAGATGCTGATCCTGAAGCCGTCGCTCGATCAGACGCTCGCCCGTCGCATCGCGCGCGCGGTGCAGAACGAGTGTCTGCTGTTTGGCCAGGATCCGAACCTGGTGCTGTCGATCATGTTCAACGAGTCCGACTTCAACCCGGTGGCCGTGTCGAACGTGGGCGCGATCGGGTTGATGCAGGTGATGCCGCACTGGAGGAAGGTGCTCAATCTGCAGGAGCTCACGGATCCGGAGGTCTCGATTCGCGCGGGTCTTCAGATCCTCCAGTTCTACCTGCAGATGTACAAAGACATGGATCTCGCGCTCACCGCGTACAACCGCGGACCCGGCCCGGTGGATGGTGCGCTGGTGCGCGGCACGAGCTCGGCGAATGGCTACGCGGCGAAGATCCTCGCCACGTACTCGAAGCTGAAGACGATCGACGTCGCCTCGCGGCCATGACGCTCACGCTCACCTCGCGCTCGTTCACGCAGGGCGGCGAGCTGCCGAAGGAGTGCACGTGCGAGGGCGCGGACAACTCTCCGCAGCTCGCGTGGTCTGGAGTGCCGTCAGGTGCGAAGAGCCTGGCGCTGATCGTCGATGATCCCGACGCGCCGGATCCCGCGGCGCCGCAGCGAGTGTGGGTGCACTGGGTGCTCTACAACTTGCCGGCGTCGAGTGGCGGGCTCGAGGCGGGAGTGAAGAAGTTGCCGGAGGGCGCGAAGTCGGGGCTCAATGATTGGAAGCGCACGGGGTTCGGTGGCCCGTGTCCTCCGATTGGGCGCCATCGGTACTTTCACAAATTGTACGCGCTCGATGTGGTGCTCGCGGATCTCGGGCAGGTGACGAAGAAGGATCTCGAAGGCGCGATGAAGGGTCACGTGATCGCGCAAGCCGAGTTGATGGGGACGTACCAGAAGAAGAAGCAGCATTGAGGTGCGTGACGGGTGAGGGGTCCGGTGCGTTGCTCGACCCGCGCAGGCCTCTCTGCCTCGGACTTTTCGTCACCTGGTGACGTGGCTTCGTGAAAAGTTGGCGACGTGTGGTTTGACCGTCCAACCGGTTGTACGCCCAGACCACAGGTCTCGAAGAGTGAGTGAGCGAGTCAAAGAAGCTCGCGGTGAGAGGCCTGCTCGAGTCGAGCAAGACCGTTGTCCCTTCATCACCACCCACCCTCAAGGCTTCTCGCATCACTCGAGTGACTGAGCCTTCTTCACGAGCTCCAGGAACTCGCGTCGGTATTGATCATCTCCCGCACCCGCGCGCGCCAACTCGAGCGCCTGATTCCAATTCGCACTGCCCTTGTGCGGTGAATCACGCAGCAGCAACCCGAACTCCACCACGCCAGCGACGAACTGCGCTTCCGTGCTCGGCTCACTCACGCCCTTGTCGGTGATCGCGAACGAGAGCATGCGACTCGTCTCACCCTCGGGCGCCTTGTAGCGGAGCTTCACCGTCATCAACTCATCACTCCCCGCCACCTCGGGCGCCGCGCGCGACGGCTGGTACTTGAGCGGATCCACCGCGGGCAGCTCGACCTTCTCGCCGAACGGCACCACTTCGTAGAGCGCAGTCACCGTGTGCCCCGCTCCGAGATCACCCGCGTCCTTCTTGTCGTCGTTGAAGTCCTCGCTGCGCAGCATGCGGTTCTCGTAGCCGATGAGCCGGTACGCCTGGACGCGCGCGGGGTTGAACTCCACCTGCAGCTTCACGTCCTTCGCGATGGTGACGAGCGTGCCCGACGCCTGCTCGACCAACACCTTCTTCGCCTCGCTGAGCGCGTCGAGGTACGCGTAGTTGCCGTTGCCCTTGTCGGCGAGCTTCTCGAGCATCGAGTCCTTGTAGTTGCCCATGCCGAGGCCGAGCACCGTGAGCGCCACTCCAGACTTCGCCTTCTCTTCCACGAGGCGCGTGAGCTCTCCTTCGCTCGACACGCCGACGTTGAAGTCACCATCGGTGGCGAGGATCACCCGATTGATGCCGCCCTTGCGAAAGCCCTCTTCCGCGGTGCGATACGCGAGCTGAATGCCCGCCGCGCCGTTGGTCGAGCCACCCGCCGAGAGCTCATTGAGCGACGCGAGAATGCGGCCGCGATCGGATCCCGGAGTGGAGGGCAACACCAGCCCCGACGCGCCCGCGTACACCACGATGGCCACCCGATCGTCTTCGCGCAGCTGCTCCACCAACAGCGCGAGCGACTTCTGCAGCAGCGGCAGCTTGTTCGGCGACGACATCGATCCCGAGACGTCGAGCAGGAAGACCAGGTTCGCCGCGGGCCGCGTCTTCGTCTCCAGCTCCCTTCCCTTGAGGCCGAGCTTCACGAGGCGATGCGTCGGGCTCCACGGGCACGGCAACACCTCGGAGTGCACCGCGAAGGGACTGTCCCCCTGCGGCGCGGGGTAGCGGTACGGGAAGTAGTTCACCAACTCCTCGATGCGCACGGCGTCCTTCGGGGGCTTCTGCCCCTGCATGAGCATGCGCCGCACGTTCGCGTACGACGCGGTGTCGACGTCGATGGAGAACGTGGAGAGCGGTTTCTGATTCGCGCTCAGGAACGGGTTGTCGTCGAGGCGCGCGTAGCTCTCGGTGTTCATCCCCGCGGGGATGGGCGCCTCTTCCTGCTGCACGTACATCGGAAACGAGCTGCGGGAATAGCTGCAGCCAAGACCTGCGAGGACGGCGGAGATGAGCAAAAGGTGACGCATGGTGTGTTCCTCCGAAGTGATGAGTGAAGAAGACTCCGGAGCGGCCCTTCCCTTCTTCATGGTTCCTTCACGGGATTCTCATCATTAGGAATGCGGCATGGAGCTCACGATCATCCGCCACGCCATCGCTGAGGACGGAGTCGACGACGCGGCGCGCCCGCTCTCGAAGAAGGGAAAGAAACGGTTCGAAGAAGTGGTGAAGACGTTGAAGAAACTCGACGTGCGTTTCGACCGAATCCTCCACAGCCCGAAGAAGCGCGCGGTGGATACGGCGCTGATGCTCCACGCGTTGTGCGACGGTGAATTCCAGTCCACGCCGCTGCTCGCGAAGGAGCCGAGCGTCGAGCTGTGGGAGCTACTCAACGACGGCCGCATCGCGGTGGTCGGTCATGAGCCGCACCTCACCAAGCTGATGTCGTGGTTGATCACCGGCGAAGCGGAAGAGGGAAACTTCGAGCTCAAGAAGGGCGGCGTGGCACAGCTCGAAGGCGAGCCCGAGCCCGCGGGGATGAAGTTGGTCTCCCTGCTCACTCCGAAAGTGCTGCGGAAATGAGACTCGACGCGGGCCACTGGATCGAACACCTCGACAACGCCCGCACCCTCGCGCTCGCGGGTGACGTGGAAGGTGTTCACCAGGTCCGCGTGTCCTTGCGCCGGCTCCGCGTCTGGTTGTCGTTCAGGAAGAATCCGCAGCTCGATGCGGAGCTGCGGTGGTTGTGCGGTGAGCTCGCGCTCCTTCGCGATCTCGATGTCTTCGGCGAGGTGTTCACAGAAACGGCGAAGGAAGAACTCCGTCCGCGCGCGGTGGCGCAGGCGATGAGTGCCCTCCAGTCGGCGCGTTGGCTCGTGTTGCGAGAGCAGTTGAGCGGCGTGCGTGCTCCGAAACGCTCGCGAGGGAAGAAGCGATTGCGCAAGCTGGAGCGGAAGCTCGAAGAACGCCGTTCAAGCTTGCCCTCGCGTGATGGCGCAGCACTGCACCGGCTGAGGAGATCGCTGCGTCGCGTGCGTTACGCGCGAGAGTGGCTCGGCACCGACACCAGTGAGCTCGCGGGTGAGCAAGATCGACTGGGCGCGGTCTGCGATCTCCTTGCGCTCGAGGCCTTCGCGCATCGCGAGCACGCGAAGATTCCTGCTCAGCTCACGGCGGCGATCGAGTCTTCCTTCGATTGGCTGGAGGCCCACTCATGATCACGAAAATTCTTTGCTGGGCACTCGGCGTCTTCTTCGTGCTCGCGGGGCTCAATCATTTCCGCATTCCTGACTTCTACATGTCGATGATCCCGCCGCCGCTCCCGCCCGAGCCGGTGAACGTGATCAGCGGCCTCGCCGAGATGGCGCTCGGAATCGGAGTGCTGATCCCTCGCACGCGCAGACTCGCAGGCTGGGGATTGATCGCGCTGCTCATCGCCGTGTTCCCCGCGAACCTCTACGCGGCCTTCCAGGGACACATCGCGGGGCTCGAGGCGCCGTCGTGGACGCTGTGGGCGCGGCTCCCGTTTCAGTTCTTGTTCCTCGCGTGGGTGTGGGCCGCGACTCTGCGCAAGACCGAGAAGTAGGAGGGAGGCCCGAGGGCACGGGGCATGAAATATCGGATGCTCTGACCAGGCTGAGCTACGCGAGCTTGCGCACGCGACCGGATTTGAACCGGCGACCCTCCGAGCCCGTAGTGCGTGTAAGCCCGGTGCGGCCGGGCCTCCCGCTCCCGCAGATGCAACGACACGCGGAAGGCTGACGTCAGCGATCCTCGCGCTGGCTCGTCGACGGCGCGGTGACCACCTTCTTCGATGAAGTCCTTCGACTCCCGGAGCAGGTGCTCCTGCTCGAAGCGCAACGCCGCCTGGAGTCGATGTACCCAGGCAAGTACGTCTTCCACACTCGCTCCGACCTTTTCCGCCACGAGCAATTCGTTCGCGACGGTCGCGCGACGTTGAAGACGCGAAGTGAGTTCGGCTCGGTCATCGAGCACTGGCCGAATGAAGACAGCACCTCGACCTACTTCGACGTGGTGCATCGCTGGGACGAGGTCACCTGGGAGAGCAAGTCGTACGAAGTGATCACCCTCACGCTGAGACAAGACGGCAACACCGACGACGTCACCTTCATCGTCGGTGAAGACTTCAAGGTGACGAGGGCGCTGTTCCTCGCGGTGTGTGAGTGGTGTTCGACGGTGCGGGGCGAGGTGCTGGTGTTCGAGGACGGCGGGTGGAGCCGGAGCAAGCCGCTCCACGCCAGCATTCAGAGCGCGAGCCTCGAGGAGCTGATCCTCACTCCCTCGCTGCTGGAGGCGATGCGCGACGACGTGCGCCGCTTCGTAGCGAGCAAGGAGCTGTACAAGCAGTACCGCGTGCCCTGGAAGCGTGGCCTGCTGCTGCTGGGTCCCCCGGGAAACGGAAAGACGCACACGCTGCGCGCGCTGATCAACGAGACGAAGTGGCCGTGCCTGTACGTGAAGTCCTTCCTGGCGCGGCACGCGAGCCCCGAGGAGAGCATCGGTCGCGTGTTCGATCGTGCGCGGCGCGCAGCACCGTGCGTGGTGGTGCTGGAGGATCTCGATTGCCTCATCGACGACTCGAATCGGAGCGTGCTGCTCAACGAGCTCGATGGCTTCGCGCAGAACGAGGGGCTGCTGGTGATGGCGACCACCAATCATCCCGAGAAGCTCGATCGCAGCCTGTTGGATCGCCCGAGCCGCTTTGATCGCAAGTTCCACTTCCCGCTGCCGGGTGTGGAGGAGCGCCGCCGCTACCTCGAGCGTTGGCAGCGCAGCGTCGAGCCCGGGTTGAAGCTGAGCGCCGGGGGACTCACCTCACTCGTCGAGGGCTCGCATGGCTTCACCTTCGCGTACCTCAAGGAGCTCACCTTCGGCGCGATGCTCTCGTTCATGGAAGCGCCCGAGCGCGGTGGAATGGACGAGATCGCAGAGCGCGTGCTGCTGGCTTTGAAGGGCGAGATGTCGAGCGCGAGGAAGATGTTGCCCCCGCTCCCGGACGCCGAACGGCGCATCAGCCTGGGCAACTGACTCCTACTCCTCGTCCAACCGCACGCCGCTGTAGCTGCAGGGTTTCGTGGGCGAGCTGGGCTGCATCAAGCCGGTCGAGATCCCGAGGCTCGAGACCGTTCCCCGGAAGCCCTTCACCAGCTGCAGCCTCGAGCCCTCTGGCAACTCGCGGGCGGGACGAACCGAGGTGATGGTCGACGCCGTCTCGCAGCTCTGGACGATCGACTGCCGCCCATTCACGGGATCGAACTCCGCGTAGAACATGCTGTGGCTCTCCTGGAGCAGGGGCGTGGTCAGCGACGAAACCTCTCCGCTCTCGTTGGCGATCGAGAAGCGAACGAGCGTTCCACGCTCGTGCGGCACCAACTGCACGAGCCAGGAGAACTTCCCATCGGGATCGCCGCGGCTGATCAGCGTCATGGCCTTCGTGTATGGACCTGGACCCAACGTGAAGTCGGCGCTGATCGTGAAAGGACCACGAAGCGCGAAATCGTTCGAGTCCGCAACGCTCAGGTTCGTGGTGCCGTCCCACATGAGGCCGTGGAACTGGTTCTTGAAGCCGCTGGTCGGCAACAGCGCGTGATGGCCGCGCCCCGATTCGTCCATGACCCAGTAGCCGGGTTTGTCGAAGCGCCATTGTCCATGCTGCCAGGGAAAACGAACCTCACCGCTCGGCGGCAGCTCGTCAGGCAACTTCACCACTTCCACTTCCTTCGCGGGGGCCGCAGCCTTCGGAGGCGAAGCGACCTCCGCCTGCCGCGAAGTCAACGCTGTGACGAGTGCACCAGCGAAAAGCGCAAGAGTCAGCGCACCGAGGACGCGACCGGTCCGAGAGCTCGTCGAGTGCGACTCGGAGGTCGAGCGACCATCGAGATACGAGAGCGCGTCTTTCGCGGACCCGAAGCGCTGATTCGGTCGCGTGGCCACGAGCCGCGAGAGGAACCGCTCGGTCTTCACAGAGACGTTCACGTGTTTCTGGAAATCGAGCGACATGCCGGGACTGAGCATCCGCTCTGGCGGAGTGCGCGTGAGCAAGTGCACCAGCGTCGCGCCCAGTCCGTAGAGAT
>CBIHPJ010000368.1:0-8762 GCA_966211295.1 uncultured Myxococcales bacterium
GGAGGAACTGCTCGGGGAGAACCGAGGTGCCACCGCTGGGACGCTGACCTTGATCAGCCGGGCGGTACTGCGCGAACGCGGGCAGTGACAACAGCGCGATCAAGAGAGCCAACGTGTGGGGGAGAGGGGCCAATGCACTCTCGCCCCTCTCCCGGCCTGCGGCCGACCTCTCCCCGCTGCGCAGGGAGAGGTGATTACCAGTCGAGGAACTCGGAGCTCGGATAGCTCTTCATGCACCCCGCGCGCCGCTGCCGCACCTGCGCCGTCGTCGCGACGGTCTTGTACTCGTTGATGATCGACATCAGCTGCGCGTTGTCGTTTCGCGCGCACGTCGCGGTGATGAGGAAGCCGAGTCCCTGCTCGCGCGCTGACGGGGTCTGGAGCTTCGCGCGCATGCTGCCGCGGCTCTCCCAAATGCTGTCCCATTTCTCACTCGCAGCGAGCTTCGCAATCGACGCGAGGAGCTGCTCTTCCGCGGGAGTCGGCGGGACCTTCGGTTTGGCGGCGGTCTCACTCACGCCGGCATCGACCACGACCACGACCGCGGGAACTCCCGCATCCACCGCGGCGACCTCCACCACGCCCGCGTCTTCGACGACGGCAACCGCGGAAGTCTTGCGCCCGGCATCCATGTCGAACGTGCCATCTGCGAGCAGCGTGTAGCCCGCGTCGATCATCCCCGTGCGATACGCCGAGCGCTCCGCCCAGTTGTCCGTGCGCACCTTCACCACGATCGCCGAGAGCACCGCGACGATCGCGAAGATGCCGAAGATCAACTTCTTCCCCGAGACGACCGGAGCCGCCTGCACCGCGCGAGGAACACTCGGGACGCTGGGATGAAGCGGAGTCGCGGGCGCTGCGATCTTTCCTGAATCTCCACCGCTCGGCGCGCGCGTCGCCCCCGAGCTCATCGAGGGAGTCACCGACATGCCCGGCGTGTACACGCCGCTGCTCTCGTCCTGCGCGACCTCCGCGAGCGCCTGGCCCGTGAGCTCGAGCACGAAGGCGTCGATGTCCTTCGTGCGCCGCTCCTTCTCCTTCTCGAGCGCGTGCTCGACCGCCGCCACGGTGCTCGAGGGAAGGTCAGGCCGCGCAGCCACCAGCGGAGCGTGCTTCTCGTACGCGATGCGGAAGACGACCTTCGCGATGTTGTCTGCGTTGAAGGGCGCGGTGCCGGTGAAGAGCTCGTAACAAATGCTCCCCAGCGAGAAGAGATCGCTCTGGTTCGTGACGTCGCGGTTGTGACCGAGCGCCTGCTCGGGCGACATGTAGAGCGGGGTACCGATCAACACCGAGTCGGTGGTCTGCACCGTGTTCGAGTCGGAGAGCTTCGAGATGCCGAAGTCGAGCACCTTCACCTGATCACCCACCGCGGTGGGGATGATGAAGATGTTCTCGGGCTTCAGATCGCGGTGCACCACGCCCGCGCGATGCGCCGCCTGCAGCGCCGCACCGACCTGCCGCATGATGCCCGACACCTGCGCCAGCTCGAGCGACTTGCCCCGAGCACGCAGCGCGAGGCTCTGCCCCTTCAAGAACTCCATCACGAGGTACGGCTGACCCGTGGGGAGGGTGTTGAAGTCGAGCACCTGCACGATGTTCGGGTGCTCGAGCCGCGCGGCGATCTCGGCTTCACGCTTGAAGCGCGCCAACGCTTCCTGGGGAAGTTGCCGATCGACGTGCAGCACCTTCACCGCGACCTGCTTGCCGGCGAGGCGCCTGTGTTTGGCCAGCCACACTTCGCCCATGCCGCCCCGGCCGAGCTGTCGCTCGATCTCATACGTCTCGGCGATGACCAGGCCGGGCGCGAGGGGCGAGGTGGCGTCACTCATGACCGCGCGCACCTTACAACTCCCACCCCGGTTTGGCGGCTGGAGTTCGGAGCCACTTCGAAGCAAAGTCTCGCCCTCGCATGCTCACTACGCTCCTGGTCGCTGTGACCCTCGCGCAGCCCAAGCCCACCCCCATCGACGCCGCCGCCTTTCGCGACAAGCTGCTCCTCCTGACCGATGGTTCGGGGCACTACGTCGCGGTCGATCCTGAAGCGCCGTACGGCGACACCACCTTCAGCGGCGACGGAAAGACGTTCACCAAGCTGCGCCTCGAAGGCGGCGGGAAGAGCGGCACCGAGTCGTGGAGCGCGTCCATGTGGGATCCGCGCGTGCGTCACGGCGGCAACTCGCCCGCGCAGCTCGAGATGAAGGACTCGGGCAAGTTCTACACAATCACCTGCGCGAAGAAGACCACCAACCTCACCGCCGTCCCCGCAGCTGACGCGAAGAAGCTCCTCGCCAGCGCGACCTTCCTTCCGCCATCGTGGTCGCGCCTGCCGGAGAAGCTGCTGCGCGACGACACGGGCGTGTACTACCTGGTCGATCGGGCGCGCACCGATGACATCTACAGCGACCGCCGCGACTTCCGCGTCTTCGCGGGCCAGAAGGGCAACATGAAGCAGCTGCCCTTGAAGGACGTGGTGGACGACGCGCAGGGCATGATCCTCTCCACCAAGACGGGCAACCTCCGCCTGATCACCACCACCGACGGCAAGCTGGACGGCAAGTGGATCCAGGGGAAGACGGTGACCGTGCTCGTCGAGGTGCCGCTCGACAACTACAACACCGCGCGCATGGTCTACATGGACCTGGGCCCCTACGCGGGCCAGCGCCTCGGCACTCCCTGCGACGACTTCATGTGACGGAGCGGAGCCGGAGTAACGGCCTTGAGCGAAGCGAAAAGGTCGCGGAGGCGGAGCGACCATGAAGTCAGACTGATCAGGCAGCGGACGCAACGAGGCTCGGCTGACGGCCGACAACCTTGGTTGGTGCCACGCAAGGTCTTTGGGTGTTGAATCAGCGCACTTTTCATCCCATGAACACGGGGAACACGAGCCAGCGCTTGAGACCGTTCAAACCGCTTCGGTTTGGCCGGTACACGCTCCTGATGCCGCTCTCGACGGGCGGCATGGGCGAGATCTTTCTCGCGCGGCTCGAGGGCTCACACGGCTTCGACAAGCTGTGCGTGATCAAGAAGATCCTCCCGCACCTCGCGCAGAACCAGGAGTTCGTCTCGCGCTTCGTCGACGAGGCGCGGATCCTGGTGAAGCTGCAGCACGGCAACATCGCCCAGGTGCTCGACATGGGCGTGCAGCACGGCCCCAGCGGCGAAGACGAGCCGTACATCGCCCTCGAGTTCGTCGACGGCAAAGACCTGCGCCGCGTGCTCTCGCGCATGCGCGATCGCCAGCTCCCGCTGCCGCTCTCCTTCGTGCTCTCCGTGGTCACGCGCATGCTCGACGCGCTCGCCTACGCGCACCGCAAGCGCGGCGACGATGACAAGGAGCTCAACCTCGTTCACCGCGACGTCAGCCCTCAGAACATCCTGATCAGCTACGAGGGCGAGGTGAAGGTGATCGACTTCGGGCTCGCGAAGTCGGCGCTCTCGCTCTCGAAGACCAACCCCAGCATCGTGATGGGGAAGTTCATGTACATGGCGCCCGAGCAGGCGCGCCACAAGACGGTCGATCGCCGCAGCGACGTGTACGCGGTGGGCCTCTGCCTCTGGGAGCTGGTCACCGGGAAGAACCCGTTCGAAGACATTCCGTCGGGCGAGCTGATGGCGAAGGTGGGCAACCCCACCATTCCGCCGCTCAACACCGTCGAGCCGCTCTGCCCGCAGGCGCTCTCCGACGCGGTGGCGAAGGCGCTCGCTCCTGATCCCGCGATGCGGTTCCAGGCGGCCGAAGAGTTCCGCGGCACGCTGCAGGGAATTCTTCAGCAGATCGATCCGCAGGCGGGCGCCGAGAGCACCTCACGCTTCATGCGCGACGCGTTCTCCACCGAGTACTCGGCCGAGCGCCGCATGCTGAACACGGTGAAGGAGCAGGCCAAGGCCCTCGCTGCTTCAGCTCCCGCCGAAGAGCCCGCGGGACCCGCGGAAGAGACGCTGCAGAACGCGCCGTCGCCGTTCGCTTCTCGCCCGACTCCGATCGCCACGCCGATGATCGTGATGAACGACGAGACGCCCGCGGCCGCGCGGCTCGCCATGCAGCCCGAGGCGCTCTCCTTCCAGCCCACGCGCAAGCCCGCGGGGAGCGGCAACCACAAGGCGCACGACGTTCACGAGAAGGAGACGATGCCTTCGATTCAGCTGAAGGCGGAGGCGCAGTCTTCTTCGCCTCCACCTCCTGCACCGGTTGCGGCCCCGCAGCCGATTCGCGCGCGCATTCTCGCCAAGTCGTTCGATGACGACGCGACCGAGGCAGCCACGCCCGCCATCGCGGAGCCCGAGCCGCTGCCTTCCATCGTGATCGACGGAATCCCCTCTGAGCCGGTGAAGACCGAGCTCGAGATGCCGGCGGCGACCATTCCGCTCCCTGCTCCCTCCGCGCCGCGTGCGTCGAAGGCCGCGCTGCCGAAGCAGGACGCCAAGAAGCCCGCTTCGAAGACCGGCAAGTCGGGTGAGATCGAGAAGCCGAAGCCGAAGAGCACCAAGGAGACCAACAAGGAGACCAACAAGGAGACGAAGGAGCTCAAGGACGCGAAGGAGCAGATCGCCAAGCCAGAGAAGACCGGCGAGCGCCCGATGCCGAAGGTGAAGGGCCCGCCGCCTCCTCAGCGCACCGACACCGCGATCCTCGAGCGCGTCCCTGATCAGCCCTCCCCGGGGATTCCGGTCGCCGCTCCGAAGAGCACGAAGAAGAGCAACAACCTCATCTGGTTTGCGATCCCCGTGATCGTGGTGCTCGGCCTCGGCGGCATCATCGCCTTCGACGTCTACATGGACTCGAAGAAGGCCCAGCAGCAGCCGCAGGAGCCCGAAGAAGCAGAGGTGGTTCCCGACGAGCAGCCCGCGCAAAAGAAGGCTGCGAAGACTCCGGAGCCGGAGCCCCAGGAAGATCAGAAGGACGAAGTCGCGCCGAAGGAGACGCCGAAGAAGAAGGCTCCTGCTCCCAAGGTGATCGCGAAGGCTCCGTCGAGCCCGGGCGAAGGTGCGATGCGCGCGCTGCAGAGTGACTTCGACAAGCTGGTGGACGAGTCGGTGCAGCGGAAGTTCAAGCTGCAGCTCCACGCGCTCGAGGGTCAGCTCGAAGACAAGGGCAGCGATCCCGTCTTCGTGAAGAAGGTGCAGACGCTGCACGAGCAGGTCAAGACGGCGCTCGCCAAACAGCAGTAAGGGAGGAGGCAGCAATGCCTCTGCTCGAGCTCAACGACATCTCGGCTGGCTACGGAGCCACTCCGGTGATCTCCGGCGTGTCGCTGCGCGTGGAGCCCGGGCAGGCGTGGGTGGTGCTCGGTCCCAATGGCGCGGGCAAGTCGACGCTGGTGCGCGTGGTGATGGGGCTCAACGCTCCGACCTCGGGCACCGCGAAGGTGTGTGGATTTCCGATTCCGGGAACTCCGGCGCGGGAGCTGGCGAAGGTCGCCGCGTGGGTGCCGCAGACGATGGACGACAGCACCGGCTTCACCGGGCTCGAGCTCGCGCTGATGGGGCGCGCTCCACATCTCTCCGCGTGGGGACTGCCGGGGCAGCGTGATGAAGCGAACGCGCTCGCGGTAATGAAGGAGCTCGGCGTCGCGGAGCTCGCGTCACGTCCGCTCGCTGAGGTGTCCGGTGGCGAGAGAAGGCGCGTGTGGCTGGCGCGCGCGCTCGTGCAGGCGCCGAAGTTGTTGGTGCTCGATGAGCCCACGGCGTTCCTGGACGTGCGGCACCAGGTGGAGACGCTGCGCGCCGTGCAGCAGAGGTTGTCTCGAGGGCTCGGCGTGCTCGCGGTGCTGCACGACGTGAACATGGCGATGCACGTGGCCACGCATGCGCTGTTGCTCAAGGCGGGGAAGTGCGTGGCGCAGGGGCCGATTCGCGAGGTGCTCACCAAGGATGCGCTCTCGTCGCTGTTCGACATTCCCATGCATCCCGCGGCGGAGAGTGAGCAGGTCTTCGTGCCGCGTTGGGGCGGGCCGTGAAGTCGTGGGCGATCGCGATCGGGTTGTCGGTCGCGCTCCACCTCGGGCTCGTCGCGATGCTCGGGCGTGAGGTGGTGGCGGCTCCGGCTCAGGTGCGCGTCGCGGAGAGCTCGGCGGTGAAGAGTGAAGTGGTGTCGTTCACTCCGGTGTCGGTGATCGATCGCCCTCGGGCTCCGGAGGCTCCTGTTGCCACTTCTGCTCCTGCTCCGACTTCAGTTCCTGCTCCGAGAGGAGTGGCTCGTTCGGATCTGCCAGTGACTCCCCCTCACCCCGACCCTCTTTTCTCGGGCGCTGCTGCCTCGGCACCGCTTCGCGGCGCCGCGAGACGGCTCGCGCTCCCGAAGGGAGAGGGAGACACAGTGCCGAGAGAGAGTGTCGCGGTTGGCGAGACAGGGACGGCAGCGGACGCTGGAACGTCCGGAGCCGCGGTGAATGACTCGAAGAGCGTCGGTGACAGCTTCGTCACTGAAGCCGTGATCGTCGGTCCTTCACCGGAAGTGATCGCCCTCGTGCACGCGCGACTCGCCGCGGTGGCCGATGGTTGTTACCCCGCGGTAGCTCGCCGCTATCAACAACGCGGCACCGTGCAGCTCTCGTTCTGCACCGACGCCTCGGGTGGAGCCGCTTCCAGCAAGGTCACCGTGTCGAGCGGCGCCGAGGTGCTCGACGCTGCCGCGCGCGGCTGCGTGGTGGAGAAGGCTTCACCATTTCCAGCGGTCGCCGCTTCGCGCTGCTTCTCGGTGCCGGTGCGCTTCGGTGCGCGCTGACGTTACCCGCGCCACACTCCCGATCCAGACGGATGTCCACCAGCCAATCCCAGCGCTAGAAGTGCGCATGGGCTACCCGCTACTGCTGCCGCCCCGCGAGGCCTCGAAGGGCGGTGAGCATCGCCGCCTCTCGACGCCTGAATGTGAGTTTCTCTTTCGCAGACTCCGTGAGGGAGCGCTGCTCGTCACCATCACGGGGTATGACCGGGGCGATCTCGGCACGAGTCCACTCGATGAGCTCCGCATGGAGCTGCTCCGCTACAAGCCACTGGATCTCTTCTTCGATGCGCGCTCCGCCACCGCGGTGGTGCGCGTGAGCAACGAATGGACTCGGTTCTTCTCGACCCACAAGGCCGACCTGAAGCGCGTGAGCATTCTCGTCACCAACAAGACGATGAACCTCACCATGTCGATCGCGCAGCACCTCTCGGGCACCGGCAACCTGATTCAGATCTACACGGACCCCGCGCTCTTCGACTCGAAGGTCGCTGAGATGACTGCGGCTCAGTAGACGTCGTACTGCTTGCGAAGCGCCTCGTGCTCCTCGGCATTGCGCGAGGGGTGCAGCTGCTTCTGCGCGTCGTGCAGGTAATAGAAGTAGTCGCTCTGCGTGGGCCGCAGGGCGGCTTCGAGTGACGAGTACGTGGGCGCGCCGATCGGAGTGGGCGGCAGGCCCTTCTTCTTGCGCGTGTTGTACGGATCATTCTCGTCGCGCAGCTTCACCAGGAACGCCGATCGATCGTTCCACGACTTGAGCTCGTACCGGCTGGTCGCGTCGACGCCCAGCGGGTAGCCCTTGTCGATTCGCTTCCACAGGATGCCGGAGACGATCGGCCGATTCGACGGCGTGGGCTCTTCGCGCTCCAACATCGAGGCCATGGTCACCAGCTCGTGGAGCGAGTGCTTGTAGCCGCGCACCTCGAGCTCGAGCGGGCTGAACACGCGCGCCGCGAATTGATCGAGCTGCTTCTGCACCAGCTGGCGGCAGTCGATCTTCCCCTTCGGGAGCAGGTACGTCTCTGGGTACAGGTACCCCTCGAGCGTGCCCTCGGGCAGGGTGAACGGCGCCACGTAGCCTTGACGCGAAGACGCAGCCTTCACGTAGCAACCCGGATCAGCGCGGCCGGCGGCCACCAGCGCCTCGTCGGTGTCGCGAATGCGCCACCCCTCGACCACCACGAAGGCCTCGTCTTCCGCGAGTGGCGGCTTCTCGAGGGCGGCGGCGAGCTCCATCGGCGAGAGCGCGCGCGAGAGCTTGAACTTGCCGGCCTTGAGCGCGAGGCCTCCGCGCTTCCACACCACGTAGCGCCACACGAGGTGGTCGGAGATCAGCCCCGACTTCTCGAGCAAGGTGCCCACGCTGCGCGCGTTGGCTCCCTTGGGGACCTCGAGCTCCAGCTCCTCCGTGCCAGTGCCGGGCGCGCTGGCCTGGGAGCTCAAGTGGAAGACGAAGCCGCCGACACCGATCGCGGCGATCACCAACAAGAAGGAGAAAACGAGGAGAAGTCGCTTCACGGAGAAGGAAGTTTCCACGACGCGCGCCGGACTGCGAGCACCGCCTTGTTAGAGATGGCCGATGACCTTCTCTACCGCCGACCTGTTCGACCAGTTCGAGGCGCAGGTCTCCTCGTGTTCAACGCAATTCCGCCAGTTCGGTGGGGTGAAGAACTTCCGCGGGCCGATGGCCACGGTGCGTTGCTTTCAGGACAACGCGCTCGTGAAACAGGTGCTCTCGAAGCCGGGAGAGGGGAGGGTGCTGGTGATCGACGGCGGTGGCTCGCTCGCGACCGCTCTGATGGGCGACCTGATCGCGGGGCTTGCAGTTTCCAATGGCTGGAGCGGCGTGGTGATTCACGGCGCGATCCGCGACAGCGAAGCGGTGTGGAAGTTGGAGCTCGGAGTGAAGGCGCTCGGGACGAATCCGAAGAAGAGCGCGAAGAAGGGCGAGGGTGAGGTCGACGCGCCGGTGTCCTTCGGCGGCGTCACCTTCACTCCGGGCCATTGGCTCTACAGCGACGCCGACGGAATCCTGGTC
>CBIHPJ010000369.1:0-8743 GCA_966211295.1 uncultured Myxococcales bacterium
TCTCGCGAAGGTCGCGACGTCCGCTGAAGAGGGCAAGGAGTCGGGCTTCCTCGCTGCTGACGCGTACATCTCGATGAACCGCGATCACCTGCTCGCCGATGCGAAGGCGCGCGCGCTGGGCATGGCCGAGGCGGGCTTCCGTCCTCCGCGCCAGAGCACCTTCTTCCTCCCCGGCCGCTCGGGCGCTGCCACCATCGACATGCAGCTCTACGACATGGTGAACAACCACCAGATCAGCGACCACGATCGCCTGATCGGCAGGAAGCTCGCCACCGTGCTCACCGGCGGAGACACCTCGCCCACCGCTCCGGTCACCGAGCAGCAGCTGCTCGACCTCGAGCTCGAAGGGTTCCTCTCGCTCTGCGGTGAAGCCAAGACGCAGGACCGTCTCGCGTTCATGCTCGAGAAGGGCAAGCCGCTTCGCAACTGACCGTTCGGCCTCCAACCTGAAAACTACGAGTTAAAGGAAATAACCCATGAGCAACCGAATCGTCATCGCCAGCAGCGCCCGCACCCCGTTCACCCGCGCTCACAAGGGCGAGCTCAAAGACACGCGGCCCGACACCATGGCCGCGCACGTGATCAAGGCCGCCATCGAGCGCGTGCCGGGTCTGAAGAAGGAAGAGATCGAGGACGTGGTCCTCGGCTGCGCCATGCCTGAAGGAGAGCAGGGCATGAACGTGGCGCGCATCGCCGCGCTCCTCGCCGGACTTCCCGACACGGTCTCGGCCATGACCGTCAACCGCTTCTGCTCCTCGGGCCTGCAGAGCATCGCGATGGTCGCGCAGGCCATTCAGAGCGGCCAGTACGAGGTCGGCATCGCCGGCGGCACCGAGACCATGACCATGGTGCCGATGGGCGGCAACAAGGTCTCCGCCAATCCGGACCTGATGGAGAAGTACCCCGAGGTCTACGTGACCATGGGCGCCACGGCAGAGAAGGTCGCCGACAAGTTCAAGGTCAGCCGTGAAGACCAGGACGCGTTCGCCGCCAACTCGCAGAAGAAGGCGACCGAGGCGCGCGAGAAGGGCGTGTTCAAGGACGAGATCGCTCCCATCACCGTCACCCTGTTCGACGACGCGGGCAAGCCCAAGCAGATCACGGTGAGCGACGACACCATCATCCGCGCCGAGACCACGCTCGACGGCCTGCAGAAGCTGAAGCCGGCCTTCGATGCCAAGGGCACCGTCACCGCCGGCAACGCGTCTCCGCTCACCGACGGCGCTGCTGCGACCGTGGTGATGAGCGAGGCGAAGGCGAAGGCGCTGGGCGTGAAGCCGCTCGGCTACTTCATCGACTTCGCGGTCGCGGGTGTTCCGCCCGACATCATGGGCATCGGTCCCGTGCCCGCGGTGCGCAAGCTGCTCGCCAAGAACAAGCTCACCGTGAAGGACATCGACGTCTTCGAGGTGAACGAGGCCTTCGCGGCGCAGTCGGTGTACTGCCTGCGCGAGCTCGGCATTCCTGCGGAGAAGGCGAACCCGAACGGCGGCGCGATCGCCATGGGTCACCCGCTGGGTGTTTCCGGAACCCGTCAGACCGGCACGCTGCTCCGCGAGCTGAAGCGGCGCGGCGGCAAGTACGGCGTGGTCACGATGTGCATCGGCGGCGGCATGGGCGCGGCTGCGCTCTTCGAAGTCGCCTGAGTTGAGTTGATCCAACTCTGATTGATCCATGTCAGGCTCCCCCGGCCGTAGAGCCAAGGGGAGCCTGACTTGTTTCGACTGTTCTTCCTGCTCGCAGGTGCAGTGTGGGTCGCGGGGTGCTCGCGCGATCTGTCGCTCCCGGAGCTGCCGACCGCGCCGGTCATCACCAGCTTCAAGCCCAAGGCCGCGTTCAGCGGCGCGACCATCACCGTCTTCGCGCAGCACATCGCCGAGAGCGGCAACACGCTCGAGTTCGAGGGCGGCTACTCCGCGCTCGCGGACTCGGTGGATGGCAAGGACGTGCTCACCGAGGAGGGTGGTCTCACCTTCGTGGTGCCTGAGGGCCTGGAAGGCCTCGGCGGGCCGCTGGTGCTCTCGAACAACGACGGCCGCAGCGAGCCCAGCTCTCAGCTCTTTCATCCGCTCGGCGTGGGACACCCGAACTACGGCACTCCGGTGGCGACGCTGCGCTTTCGTCACAACCCGGTGGGCCTGCTCGATCGCGACGAGAACGTGCTGATGGGCTCGTCGATCTTCGACCTCGTGGTCACTGACGGGAAGGCGTACCAGCGAGTGCCTGGCCGCCCACTCGCGCTCAGGCGCGCGAACAACCCGGATCACGCGCTGCTCTCGGTCACCATTCCCGGGAAGAAGGGCATGTTCCTCGAGGTCGACGGAGAGGACGGCGCCGAGCTGATGCGCTCCGAGGAGAGCGCGGTGCGAGAGCTCTTCATCCTCCCTTCCTTCGATTCCACGAGCGTCGCGCGCACCATCGGCATCAACAATCAGGGCAAGTACCTCTTCTCCACCTGGACGGTGAGCAACGGGAAGCTGGTCCCTTCGCAGCAGACGCTGCCCTTCGCGGAGGTGATCGGCGCGGCCGCGTTCGGCGCGCAGGTGAGCGTGATCGCGCGCAACGCGCTCGACACTTCGTTCTCGGTCTTCAACGTGAGCGTGATCGGCGTGACGCGCGCGTGGTCTCCGACCACCGGTCCTGCGTGTGACACCGGCGTGGGCTCGCTCACGGAGTGCGAGTCGCCTGATGGGCCGGTGGCGATCGTCGCTCCGGCGATGATGAATGATCCACCGCTGATCGTGGTGAGCCTGCGCAGCGGAGATCTGCTGGTGATCAGCGGGAGCACTTCACGCACCATCAAGCTGATCTCGTACGCGCCGATCAACGCGCTCTCGGCGACCACCACTCCGGGCAAGGTGCTGCTCACCAAGGCGATCGACGGTGCGCTCTTTCAATACGACGTGCTCAGCGGCGACATGGACTGGTCGGTGCAGTTGCGCGGAGAGCCCAGCGTGATCGACGTCGCCACCGCCATCGACGAGATCGCGGTGGGCAATCGCTTCGACAACGCAGTGGACATCATCACCGCGTCGACGGGCGTGTGGGTCGGCCGCATCGCCTTCAACCTCGGCGTGGGCAGCGCAGATGGGATGCCGGGCGGAATCGTGGCCCCGTATTCCTACGATCCCGACACGTGGGGTCCCGACGGGCTGGGGCCGGAGCGGATGGATCTCTTGATGCGCAACGTGGGCCTGGTGGTGGCGCTCGACGCGAGCAGCCTCGAGATCCGCGCGCACCAGGTGATCGACGCCTCGCTCGGAGATCCGCTGCGGCTCGCGGTCACTCACGATCTGCAGACGATGATCGTTCACAAGAAGGGCATCGGTTTGCTCGAGCCTGATCCCGCAGACGTCGAGGTGCGCGTGGAGCGACCCGTGACCTCCGTCGCCTTCGAGGCGCCGCCGCGCGACGTGGTGGTGATGCCTGAGGGGCAGGTGGTGATCAGCTGGCTCGATCGCGTGCGCTGGTACAAGTGGGAGGGCGATCCCCGCATGCTCGTGTTGGGTGGCGAGTTGCGGTTGCCGAACTCGACCAGCCTGCTGCAGATCGCTCCCGATGGTTCCGATGTGCTGGTGACGTGGGTGGACTCGATCGGCGCTTTCGGTGGCGGGTTCTTCAAGCTCGCCGAGTTCGCGTCGGGTTCGGGAAAGGCGCTCTACTTGAGCAACACCCTCGACGAGTTCATCGGGCTCGCGACGCTGAGCACGGGCCCGGCGGCGTTCTTCCTCAACGACGAGCACCCGCGCGTGCTCGATCGCGAAGGGATGCTGACTGGCTTCAGCGGCAACTCCACCGTGGTGAATCGAAAGCGGGTCGGAGGGACCTCACCTGACGGCCGCTTCATCTTCTGGCTCGACGAGGGCAGCGCGGAACCGATGGTGCGACTGGTGCGTGATGACGGTGCAGGCAATCTCGTCGGCTACTCGACGTACCGTCTGGCGGGAAACGCGGCGGGGCCGTCTTGTGACCCCAGCGGACAGTGGCTCTACGTGCCCGTGCCACTGATGGATCAGCTCGAAGTGGTGCAGTGAGCTCCGGGAGCGGAGCATGGTCCAGCGCAGTCTGGACCATGGAGCGCAGCGACCCAGAAGGACGGCGGATTGCGGGCCGACTAGAGTCGAAAACGTCATGATTCTTCTGATCGGAATCGGAGTGCTGTTCCTGGTGGTGTGCGCGGTGATCTTCCTCGTGCAGTCCGCCAAGAGCGGTGTCGACGTGGTGCACCTGAAGCCGCCCACGCCGGGACAACCGCCGGTCGGGGAATCGCCGGAAGAGCTGCTCCGCGCGGGGAAGAAGATCGAAGCGATCAAGCGGTACCGCGAGCTGACCGGCGCGTCGTTGAAAGAAGCGAAGGACGCGATCGAGCTGGTGGAGAGCGGCCGCTCGGCGACGCTGCCTCCGAAGAGCGCGCTCTTGCGCCAGGTGAACGACTCGGAGATCGAGGCGCAGATTCGCTCTGGCCACATGATCGACGCGATCAAGCTGTACCGGGAGAAGAACGGCGTGGGTCTCAAGGAAGCGAAGGACGCCGTCGAAGCCTGGCGCGATCGAATCAGGGCGAGCTGATCCCCCAGGGGATGCTTCGCGATCAATCACTCGCCTGGGGGAGCGAATGAAAGCCACGCAGAAAAAAGCCACTGAGGGAGAGCTCCCTCCGCAGCTGATCGCGCTGCTCGAAGCGATCATCGATCGCGAGCTCGCCCTGCGACTCACCGAGGTGATGGCGGCGTCGGGGCGTTGCATCGAGCGGCTCGCCGGCATCAACCTCGTGGCGCTCGAGCCGAAGGAGTGGGCCGAGGGCAGCGCGGATCTGACGCTGTGGGAGAAGATGGCGCCCGCGGTCGGAGAGACCGTGGTGGCGGTGAACGAGCTGTGCGCGGTGATCGACGCCAGCTTTCCGCCAGCCAGGAGTCGGGCCAGTCTCTTCGGAGAAGACGGCTCTGATCAGCGCGCTGACTACGAAGCGGCCGCGGTGTTCCGCACCATCAGCCCGATGATTCAGAAAGAGGTCTCCGAGGTCGGCGCACTGATGCGTCGGCCCGAGCTGCTCTCGAGCGGGTGGGCCTTGCTCGCGGAGCTGCAGCGGCTTCGTTCGCAGATTCGCGCGCACGTGAGCGACGGCGTGTACCTCTCGGCTGCGGCGCTGGGCGTGGTGGGACGTGAAGAGGTGGTGCCCGGGTTCAGCCAGGAAGTCTTACGCGCGCTCAGTTTTCGCGGCACCGCTTCGGCGTTGAGGAAGACGGCGCGCACGCGGCTCGAAGGCGCGACCTCGGGTGCGAAGTTGGCGAAGAGTCTCGAGGAAGATTTCGAGGCGTTCACCGCGATGCCGGCGTGGCGTCACGTGAAGATCGAGACCAAGCGCTCGATGCTCGAGCTGCGCGCCCGGCTGACTTCGATGGCGAGTGATGGCTCGACCGAGGTCGACTTCGTGCGCACCACGGTGGAGCCGATGCTGGGCGTGCTCGAGGCCACGAGCTTCGAGCTCTCACGCAGCTTGCTGATCGCGCACGATCGACACGCGCGGAACCTCGCGTTGAGGCGCGCGGAGCAGGCCGAGCTGCACCTCGCGCTGAGCACGGGCGCGGCGGGCTGGGCACTGGAAGCTGCCTTCGACGCGGCCGCTGCGCTGCGTGGCTGCAACGATCAGGTCGATCAGATCATGCGAGATGCGGGGAAGCTGGTGGTGGGCGAGCTGCCTGAGTCTGAGTTGATGCCGCTCGCCGCGGAGTTCGCCGCTGCGCTCAGCCGCCTCGATCTCTAATACCTCGCCTCGACCGCGAGCACCTCGAGCTGCACACGCCCAACGAAGATCACCGCGCCCGCGGAGATCGCGGTCGGCCCGGTGATCCTCGTCCGGTTCAGCCAGGTTCCTCCGCTCGAGCGCAGGTCAGTCAACATGAGCTGACCATCCTGCACCTCGAACACGCAGTGTTCGCGCGAGCACGCCCCTGGCTCACAGTTCACCTGCACGGTGGGCCCTCTGCCCACGACGCAGCGTTCGCCTTCACCAAGCACGAAGCTCTGCTCTCCCGGATGTCCCGAGTGCGGCAGCGAGTTGCGAAGCGTGACCTCGAGCTTCACCGCTGCTTCTCCCGAACCTGCCGCGCCTCCTCGGTGAGATCGAAGTGCGCGAGGTACTTCGCGACGCGCTCCTCGAGCGTGGGCGCTTCGATCAACTTGCACAGTTCATCCGCCGCGTACGAGCGGCACACCGCCGGCCGGTTCTCGTACGTGGTGCAGAGGTTGTCGGGACCGAGATGCGGACAGCGAAGCCCGAGCGGCTTGTTCAACGCGGCGATGTCCGGGGCCACGCAGCAGGCTCCACACTTCGTGCACTCGTACGCGCCCATCGTTTTCTCGCTCATCTGAGTCGCTCACCGTTCTGACGCCAGCGCGCCGCTTGTCCTCGAGATGCTCTGCGCCTGGCGTTCAGAACGGCAGCGCCTCCGATGAGCTCAATCGCGCCCGAGGTACACGTTGTCGATGCAGGCGGTGTCGCCGGGCCCGTCGAAGAACTCGCCGCGAATGCGCAGGCTGCGCAGATCGCTGAGCACGGTGCGCAGATCATCCTCGGTAGCCGCGGCGCCGTTGGGCTCGTCGATCGTCCAGCCCGAGGTGTCGTCGAAGCGCACCGAGTACGGCTTCCAGTCGAGGCCCGGCGGGAAGCGGATGTTCCAGGTCACGCCGAGGCCGCCGCCCTGGAGCACCACGTCGCGGCCGCGCACCTGGTTGTAGATGCTGCCCTGCTTGAGATCGAACGTGAGCCGCTTGCCCAGCGCGCCCGACATGTTCCCGAGGAACTTCTGGGGAGCGACGAAGTACCAGATGTCTCCGTCACCCTCGTCCTGGCCGCAGAGATTCCCCGCGGGGTTGCCGCCTTCGCGTTGCAGCGTGGGGCTGGTGTCGTTGCCGTTGTTCGAGAGCGTCCAGCCCTCGGAGTCACCCTCGAAGGTGCTCGAAGCGAGCGCGGCGGGCCCACACGCGGAGCAGATCAACGCGAGAGCGGGGCACACCAGAAAACGCACCGGAGTCTTCTATCAGCTGCGCAGCGAGTGTCATGACTCTGGCGGTGGCCAGGGCTTGAGGCCCGAGATCCGCTCGGAGTCGTTCGTCACTTGCGCGACCTGCGCGCGCTCGCGGCGGCAGAAGTCTTTGATCGCCCGCTCCAGCGCGGGATTGAAGACCTTGTGCACGCTGTGAATCTCGGTGGGCTCGAAGCCGCGCGAGATCTTGTGCTCTCCGCCCGCGCCCGGCTCGAACACCTGGAGCCCTCGTGCGATCGCATCGTCCACCGAGTGGTAGAGGCAGACGTGGAAGTGCAGGAAAGGGAACTCCTGGAAGCAGCCCCAGTAGCGGCCGTAGAGGCGCTCCTTCGTGTGCAGGTTGAAGGCGCCGGCGACGACCTTCTTGTCCTTCTCCGCCACCACCAGTTCGATCGCGTCGGGCATCGCGGCGAAGGCGCGGTGAAAGAAATCACGCGTGAGTTGAATCGGTCCCCAGGCGTGGCGTGAGGCGGTGGCTTCGTAGAAGCGCCACGCGAGCTCTGCGTGCTCCTTGCCGATGTGCTCGCTGCGAATGGTGCGCAGGGTGATGCCCTGGCTCGCGGCGGCGGCGCGCTCTCGCTTGAACTGGTTTCTCCGCTTGGAGTCGAAGCGCGCGAGGTAGTCGTCGTACGTGCGGTAGCCGGGGTTCTGCCAGTGGTACTGCATGCTGCTGCGGCGGAAGAAGCCTTCGCCCTCCAGCGCGCGCGCTTCGTCTTCGGGAGGGAAGAGCACGTGCACGGAGGAGCAGCCTTCGCTCTGCGCCCACTCGGTCATCGCGGTGAGCAGCCCGCGGCGCAGCTTCGTCTCGTCTTCGCCCTTCGCCACGAGGAAGCGGCGCGCGGTGAGCGGAGAGAGCGGCAGACCCACGAGGAGCTTCGGGTAGTAGTTCACGCCAAGCTGCTGCGCGGCGTTGGCCCAGCCGAAGTCGTAGACGTACTCGCCCATCGAGTGATGCTTGCGATACGCGGGCGCAGCGGCGACGAGCGAGTCTCCGCGCCAGAGCGTGAAGTGCGTCGCTTCCCAGCCGCGGTCGGGCGTGGCGGAGCCTGAGGCCTCCATCGCGTTGATCCATTCCCAACGAAGGACCGGCGCGTCATTCGACACGAGGAGCGCGTTCCAGGCAGAGCGGGGCGCATCAGCGATGGAGTCAAGCACCCGAAGGCGCGGATCCGGCGGCATCGGCTGATCAGGGTAACCGGGGTGAACAGTCACTTCACGGTGACGATTTCGGGACCTTTCTCCCCGGAAGGGGGGGGCACGTGGTATTTCCAGCGAACATGAAAATCACTTCGCTCCGACTCGCGCTGCTCTCAGCGGCGCTCTTCGCCGTGGGCTGTCCCGCCCCCACGGATGAATGCAGGATCAACACTGATTGTGCTGCTGGTGAGATCTGCTCCTCCAACAAATGTGTCGCGGCTCTCACGGGCGGCGGCGCTGGTGGTGGACTTGGCGGTGGAACGGGTGGCGGCGATACCGGCGGTGGCACTGGCGGCGGAGCGACGGGTGGCGGTAGCGGCGGCGGAGCGACCGGTGGCGGTAGCGGCGGTGGCACGACGGGCGGTGGCACTGGCGGCGGAGTGACCGGTGGTGGCACCGGCGGCGGCGCGGTGGCCGGCGGTGGCGGCGCGACGGCCGGAGGCGGTGGCGACCCTAAGGCCGGTGGCGGCGGAGATCCGCTGGGCGGTGGCACAGCCGCT
>CBIHPJ010000370.1:0-8737 GCA_966211295.1 uncultured Myxococcales bacterium
CAGCACGAAGAAGGTCCGCGCGTCGTGCCACGCGGTCGCGCGGCGCTCGACGTAGTAGCGGGTGAAGAGCGCGAGCGGAGGCACCGCGAAGAGCGCGAAGAGTCCGAACGCGAGGCCACCGCTCCACCACGCGAGCGCGGTGAGCAGCGCCCACCAGACCGGCGTGAGCACCAGCAGCGTGAGCACCTTCACGGTCGACTCGGTGTCCTCTTCCACCTTGCTCGCGCTGACCGCGAGGAGCGGCAGGTGGTACGGGATCACGAAGAGCGCGAAGCCCGCGAGCACCAGTGGCCGCGACAGAAGCGAGAACTAGTTGCGCAGGATGAAGAACGCGACCGTCCCCGGGCGGTACTGCGAGCTCAGATCGTCAGGAGACACGGAGAGCAGCGAGAGCCGCGCGCGATAGGCCGCGAGCTGCGCCTTGAGTTTCTCGAAACGCTCGGGCTGCTCTTCGCGAAGCAGCGACATGCCGCGCGCGAAAGCCTTGCGTCGCTCAGCGTTGCCGGCGTGCTCTCCTACGCGCAGTGAGTAGAGCGCCTCGGCGGTCTCGAGGATCGGCAGGTCCTCCCACGCGTCGAGGTTCAACGTGATCTGCCGGAGCGCATTGGCGATCGCGTCGGTGAAGCGGCGGGCGGCGTCGTGCGGATCTTCTCCGGCACGCTCGAGGAAGTCCTTCGCCTCGAGCGCCTTGCCGACCTCGAGGTGCACGCGGCTCTTGAAGCGGTTCTTCGCCTCGTAAGTAATCCCGACGGGCACCAGCTTCACCGCGGCGCCCTGGCGCGCAGCCTCGAGCGCAATGCGCGCAGCGCCGGTCTTCAACTCCGCCAGCTGCGGCTCGCTGTGACTCTTGCCCTCAGGGAAGAGCGTGATCGCCCTCCCCTGCACCAGCGCGCCCACCGAGGCGAGCAGCGTGCCTTCGTTCTTCGAGGTGTCTCCCGGCCCGTCTTGCTTGCGGAAGATCGGGAGCGCGCCCATGCCGCGCATGATCTGACCGAGCACCGGCATTCGGAAGAGCGGCTCCTTCGCGAGGAAGGTGACCTGGCGCGTCGCGAGGATCAGCATCAACCCGGGATCGATGAGCGCGTTGGGATGATTGCCCACGTACATCACGGGCCCCTCGAGCTTCAGCGCGCCGGTGGGATCGACAGGCGTCTCGACGCGAAAGAACAACCGCAGCGCCAGCGACGCCAGCGCGCGAAAGGCCCGGTAGAACATCTCAGCCCGGGCCCGTTGGCTTGGAGCCAGGTGGAGTGGAATCCGTCTTCTCGCGGCTCTCGCGGCTCTCGCGCTTCTCGCGGTCGGAGCGCTGGAGGAACGTCTCCTGCTTCTCGTAGCCGCCGCGCTCGAGGCGTTGCGCCTCGATGAGATCCGCCGCCTTCTTCAGGAGGTCTGACAGCTTGCGGAAGCCCTGCACGACGGCGCGCTCGACCTGCTCCTCGCGCTCACGGCGCGAGATGCTCGAGTTCTCTTTCCGGAAGAAGCGCAAAGGCATGACGAGCGACTTGTACCGCGATTCCCCAGACCGCGCAGTCAGTCGTGGTCGCCCGGTCGAGTGGTAAGTTCCGCGCGTGAGCCGTCTCGAGCCGCTGACCTGTAAGACCTGCGGGGCGCCCGTTCCGCTGGGTGAAGGCAAAGAAGTGAAGTGTCCCTCCTGCGAGGCGATCCAGGTGTTGCCCGAGGCGTACCGCCAGCTCCGCGGCGCTCGCAGGCTCTCCACCCAGGCCGCGAAGGAATTGGACGCGCTCAGCGCGGAGGTCGCGCGTCCGCCGGCGGTCTGGAAGAAGGTGGCGATCGTCGTCGGCTACGCCGTCGGAGGCGTCACGCTCTTCGTCCTCGCGATCGGCGCGATCGTCGGCGTGATCGCGGGCTTGGTGGGTGCCGCGAAGGCGGACGCCGACGAGACCATCGGATTCCTGATCATCGCGGTGTGCACCCTCGTGTGCGGGCTCGTCTCGGTGCCGCTGGTGGGAGAGCTGCTGGTGTTCACGATTCAGCACGGCGGCTTCGAGGCGGCACAACGGCTCGTGCTCACCGAGGCGACGAACTTCGACATCGATCTCTACGTGGGCGGCGCGCTGTACCTCTTCGCCGTGGTGCCCATCGCGCTCGCGTACACCACGCAAGTGAACCTGAAGGGTCTCGATGGGCTTCGCGACCAGCTGAGCGCCACGACGCTCAAGGGCGGAGCGGAGGGTTGCCGCAGCTGCGGCGCCCCCCTGGAGGTCGCCGAAGGTGCGATCGCCGCCCGCTGCATCTACTGCGGCACCGAGAGCCTCGTGAACGTGAGCACCCGGGTCGCGGCGAGGGAGAGCGGCAAGGCGAAGGAGCTTCATGGCAGCGTGCAGGAGGCGATCGCGGCGTTCGAGGCCGCGCGCGCGCAAGACAGGGCGGGCATGTGGGCGATGCTGCTGTTGGGGCCGCTCCTGCTCCCCTTCGTCGCGCTGGGCGGCTTCCTGCTGCACCTGCTGACCGCCGCCTGATCAGCCCTTCAGGGGTTTTCCAACTGCGCGCTCCAGTGCTACTCGCTGAACGAGCATGAGCACGATCACGCGCGTCGGATTTCTCGGCCTGGGAACCATGGGTGCGCCCATGGCGAAGAACCTGAAGAAGAAGGGCTTTCAGGTGGTGGTGTGGAACCGCACGCCTGCGCGCGCCGAGGAGCTGAAGGCCGACGGCATCGAAGTGGCGGCCACTCCGGCCGAGGTCGCTTCGAAGGTCGACGCGTTCTGCACGTGCGTGGCTGATCCCGCGGCGCTCGAGCAGGTGGCCGAGGGGCTGCTCGAGAAGGCGCGCCCGGGACAACTGTTCATCGACTTCTCCACGGTGTCGGTCGAGCTGGTGCGCTCGCTCGCCGCGCGCTTCGCGAAGAAGGGCGTCGACTTCGCGGACGTGCCGGTGACGGGTTCTCGCAGCGGCGCCGAGAAGGGCACCCTGGTGATGATGGCCGGCTGCAGCGAGACGATGCTCGCGCGCGCCACTCCGATCTTTCAGGCGGTGGGCGAGAAGGTGATCCACTGCGGTGACGTGGGCGCGGGCACGCAGGTGAAGCTCGCGGGCAACGCGCTGATCGCGGCGATGCTGCAGTCGTTCAGCGAAGGGCTGCTCCTCACCAAGAAGGCCGGAGTGGATCCGCGCAAGCTCATCGAGGTGGTGCAGGCCTCGGGCTTCCGCTCGCCGTATTACGACTTCAAGGGCAAGGCGATCCTCGAGCGCGACTTCACCACGCACTTCTCGATCGACCTGATGCACAAGGATCTCTCGCTCTTCGTCGACAACGCGGCCGCCAATCGGGTGCCCACGCCGACCGCGGCGTCGCTCAAAGAGACGTACAACCTCGCGCGCGCCTCTGGCCACGGCGCGCAAGACATCGCGGCGGTGATCACCGCGTTCGAAGATCTCGTCGGTACGAAGGTGAGCTGAAGATGCGAAGTCCTGCGATTCTGATTGTGGCGTGTGTCGTCGTTCTCGCCGGCGCGTATTTCGCGTCGCGCATGCTGGTGAGCGACGTCCCGGAGCAGAACCCCCATGCGCTGACCGTGGTCTCGCCGCCGCCTGATGCGGTGCAGCCTGCGACCATTGCGAACGTGGGGCGCCCCGCGCCGAATCGTGAAGAGGCTCAGCGCGCGATGCTCGGGCCGAGGCAGGGGCCGCTCACGCCGGTGCAGGCGGTGATGCCGCACGCGGTGGATCCGACGACGACGGGCCAGACTGGTCAGGCGCCTCCACTCAATGTCGCGCCGAGCCCGTACCAGGGAGACTCGAAGGAACTCGATTACGCCGAGGCGTTGCTCGCGGAGACGAATCCTTCGGTCGAGCGGTTGCAGTCGGCGCATCAGGTGCTCTCGCGGTGTCTGGATGCGGAGCCTGAGAATCAGCGCTGCAAGACGGCGATGGTGACTGCGCAGAGAATGCTCGGACCGAAGGCGGCGAGTGAGCGTCAGCCCGGGATCCCGACGCTGCAGTCGCCGGCTCCGGCTGTTCCGATGCCGAAGTAGGAAGTGGTCGACGTGAAGGATCTCGCGCGACGCCGAGCACGTGCGGGCTCTCGACCTTCCGCGAAGACGCCATCGTGAACAGCTGCTCGCAAGAAATGGGACCCTGGTCCCATTTTTTGGAAGTGCGCCACTTCCACGAGAGCCCGAGCCGCTGAGTGACAGAAAGGCCGAGGCTGAGAGGCCTGTGAGGGCCGAGCAACGCTCGAAGCCCCTCATCGACCACGCCCTTCAAGGCGATCTGTTTTCTTCCCGCGCTACTTCGCCTTCTTCGCGTCGACCTTCTCCTGGAGAGCGCGCAGTTCACCGCGCACCTTCTCGAGATCTCCACGAAGCGCCGCGAGTTCTTTGCCCGGCGCCTTCGCCCTCAATGCGCGCACGGCCTCGCGAGCGAGCCGCTGCTCACGTCCGTCGAGGAACGGCGTGCTGGTGAGCGCGGGAATCATGCGCTCGTCACCCAGCGTGGAGGCCGCGTCGATCGACGCGAGACGCACGCGGAAGTTCTCGTCGCGCAGCAGGCGGCCAATGCGATCCACCGCCTCGGTCTTCTTGTCGGCGAACTCGGCGAGCTTCGCGATCGTCGCGACCGCGGTGCGCCGGCCGAACACCGGCTGACCCGGAGCCACCGCAGCAACCGCCAGCCTCCACGCCTTCGGATCGCGCAGCTCCGCGAAGCCCTCGAGCGCTCCGCAGCGAATCGCGTCCTGGAAGGCGGGACGATCCATCATCTCGCTGAGCAACTCGAACGCGCCCCTCGCGTGCACGCGCCCCACCGCACGAGCGAGCTCGCCTTCGACGAAGCCGCTCGAATCACCCTTCTTCGCCGCCGCGGAGAGCACCTCACCGATCTCCGCGTCGTCGCGGAACTGACCGAGGGCCGACACCACCGCGCGGCGCGCCTTCGGATTCTTCACCTTGAGCGCGTCGATGAGCGCGGTCCGGGCCGCGGGCGTGCGCAAGAGACCGAGCGTCTTCGCGCAGGCCGCCCGAGTGGCCCAGAAGGAGCCCTCGGTCTTGAGCACCTTCGCGAGCGCAGCCACGGTCGCCGCGGCCGGATCCTTCGCCAATGCGGCAGCCGCTTCCGTGCGAGCGCGCGCGATCTCCCCGTGAAGGAGCTCAGCGCGCCACCAACCCACGGGCTTCTCCACCTCAATCGTCGCGAGCAGATCGCGGCGCGCGTCGACGGTCACCTGCGACGGTTCACGCGCTGCGGCGATGAAGAAAACCTGCTCCTTCTGATTCACCGCGAGGGCGTGACTCGTCGACTTGTCACCCACCTGCACGGAGACCGGCAGAGTGAGGGCGTACGGCTCGCCCTCTTGCGCCTGCTTCACTCCGACGCGCACTGACTTCGTGTCGCCGTCGTAGCGGAGCTCGACCTTCAGCTGCGGATGCCCCGCGCGGTGCACGTACTCGTCGAAGAAGCGATCGACGTTCTTTCCAGTGATGCGCTCGATCGCTCGCGCGAGATCGACCGTCTCCACCGAGCCGCCCGCGTGCGCGGCCACGTACTCCCGCACCGAGGCGTAGAAGTCGTCGTCACCGAGCCGAGTGCGCAGCTCGTGCAACACCAGCGCGCCCTTCTCGTACAAGTGACGATCGAAGAGATCGATCGGCGCGTCGAACTTCCGAGCCACGATGGGACGCGCGTAGCGATCGCTGACCTCGTGCAGGTACCCCTCGAGATCCACCTTTCGCTGGTGATCGGCCTCGTCACGCGACTCACCCTCCTCTTTCCACAGCACCTCGGAGTAGGTGGCGAAGCCCTCGTTGAGCCAGCCATGCGGCCAATCGCGGCAGGTGAGCAGATCTCCGAACCACTGATGCGCCAGCTCGTGCGCGATCAGGAACTCGGCGGAGTAGTCCGCGTGCGCACGCGCGTCGTGGAGCACGGAGTCCGTCAGCGTGGTGGCCGAGGTGTTCTCCATGCCGCCGAAGATGAACTCCGACACGAAGATCTGGGAGTAGTCGCCGAACGCGTACGGCACGCCGGTGAGCTTCTCGAAGAGGTCGAGCATCTTCGGCGTGCGCGCCACCACGCGGAGCGCGTCGTCCTTCCGTCCCGGCGGATAGAACGTGCGCACCTTCGTCGACGTGCTCTTCGCCTCGTGGATCTCGAAGGAGCCCACCACCAGCGTCACCAGGTACGGCGCGTGGGGCGCCAGCAGCCGGTAATGCATGGTGCGCTTGTTGCCCTTCACCTTGTCGGAGATCAGCGCGCCGTTCGACAGGGCGGTCATCGCCTTCGGGAAGGTCGCGGTCACTTCGCTCGAGCACTTCTGCGCGGGCGTATCGAGACAGGGGAAGTAGTGGCGCGAGTCGATGTCCTGGCCCTGCGTCCACGCCTGCGTCTTGCCGATGAAATACAGGCCGCGCTGCGGGGACGCGCGGTAGCTGATGCGCACCTCGAACTTCGCGTCCTCCTTGATCGGGCGTGGCAACTGCACGGTGAGGGAGCGGCCTGACGACGAATCGAAGGTGGCCGCCTTGCCATCGACCTCGACCTTGCTGATCTCGAGATCCACCGCGTCGAAGCTGAGCTGTTTCAAGGTGCGCACCGCGAGGAGCGTGTGCGTGGCCACTCCGGTGAGGGAGTGCTTGTCGAAGTCGAGGTCGAGCTCGAGCGCGAGGTGCTGCGCGATGACCGGGCGATCTTCGGCGTAGTGAAGGGTGGCGGTCTCGAGGCTGAACGGATGCGGCTCGTCGATGCGGTGCATATGGGCGCCGAAGAGTAGTGTGCGCCGCGTGGCTGGCGAAGAATCTCGCGCAGAGAAGCTGCTGACGACCGACCCAGAAGCGGCGCTTGGAATCCTCATCGAGACGTGGCGGGAGACGAATGACCCCGCGCTGGGCCGATTGATCGAGCAGCTGGGTGCGAGCCTTGCGCAACCGCTCGAGGGACTGCCCATCAAGAAGGGTGAACGCGCGGCCGCGTTGACGAAGCTGATCGTCACCACCTCGCATGCGCAACGTTCAGCGCTGCTCACCTCGTTCGAGGAGTTCGCGCGCGAGGCCTCGGGGGCGCTGGTCTGGCCTTCGATCGATGCCTGGGCCGACGCGAAGCGAGATCCGCGCGTGGCGCGCATGGCGCTGAGAGTGCTCTTCAAGCGCGAATACGATCTCACCGCGAAGCTCTGGCGGCGGTTGGTGAGCTGCATCGAGGTGCACGGAGATCTCGGCATCGTCGAAGAGACACGCCCGTACGAGGAGCTGCTCAAGACGAAGGGAGCCCGCTGGGGCTTCTCACTCGAGCGCGTGACGAACGTGCTCAAGAAGCTCACCAAGGCGCGTCAGTGCAAGCAGCCCGCGGATCCGAAGGTGATCGAAGCGATGGCCGCGCGCATCGGCAAGGCACCCGCGGCTCCGAAGCCCGAGGACGCCTCCGCGATGTTGGCGGCGATCGGTGAGCGGCCCGACGACGATGGACCGAAGCTCGTCTACGCGGACTGGCTGATCGAGCGGAAGCAACCGCTGGGCGAGCTGATCGTGCTCCAGATCGCTCGCAGCAAGAGCAAGGTGTCGGTGGAGGCACGCGCGCGCGAGGCGGATTTGCTGGTCACCCACAAGACTGCGCTGCTGGGACCCTTCGAGGGCGTGGTGCAGAAGTCGGACGTGAAGTTCGAGCGTGGCTTCGTCGCGGTCGCGAATGCGGTGAAGAAGCTCCCCGCGCACCCCTTCACTCGCCTGCTGCGCCGCGTGAACTTCGGGTACCAGGGCTTCGATTCCGACGCTCGGTTCGACAGTCTCGAGGAGGCCGTGGGACCTCAAGGTCCGTTCCGAGATCAGCTCGCCGAGCGGGCACCAAGGCTCCGGAGCTGGAACGTCTTCGCGGAGAAATGGAAAGCGTTGCTGAAGTCGATCGCCCTGGTGCCGCTCGAGTCACTCACGCTGCGGCACGTCGAGGACGCCTCCTTGAGGACGATGATTCCCGAGCTCTTCGCCATCGCCCCGCGCTTGAGCTCACTCGAGCTCGACCTGGGCGAGGCGGTCGCCCTGGGTCCGCTCCCGAGCGCGCTCCGATCGCTCACCCTTCACATCGGACGACTTCACGCCGTGCTCACGCGAGCGGAAGCGGGTTGGGAGGCTGACCTCCAGGTCGGCTACTACGCGCAACCCGACTCGACGGCGAAGCACGCGAAGGACGTGCTCGCCCTGATCCCTGCGCAGAGCCTGGTGAAGGCACGACTCGATCTGCGCGAGGCACGGCGTGACGGCTACGAGGTGACCGTGCAGACCGTGCGGAAGGCCACGCCGAACGCGGAGATCTTGAGGAAGCGTTAACGATCGACCACGCGGCTGCGCGCGAAGGTGTCGCCCCAGCGGCGGTTCTCGGGCTGGAGCAGCATTCCGATCAGCTCTCCGAAGATGAACACGAGCGAGATGCAGGCGAGGAACCCGCGATCCCACTTCGCGAGGTCACCTTCCAGACCGATCAGTCCACTCGTCATCAACGCGCGCAGAAACGTAGGCAACCCGAGGAGCACGTTGCGCTGAATCGACGCGAGCGGACCGAGCGGTTTTCCGTCGAGCGTGACCGCGCGCAGCTGAAAGAGCCACTTCCCCGGAGAGCCCGACCAATCCGTGAGGATGAACCACGAGACTCCGATGAACGAGGCCCACGGCAAGGGCATCACGAACGAGAAGCCGAGCGTGGTGAGGCCGCAGAGGATCGCATCGAGCAGCTTCGCGAAGAAGCGCTTGATCATCGAACCCGTGCGCATGTTGGGCAGAAAGCGCCCGGCCTC
>CBIHPJ010000371.1:0-8736 GCA_966211295.1 uncultured Myxococcales bacterium
TCCACCACGAGGCCGCCGATCTCCGTGGGGCCGTCGTAGTTGTAGCCAATGGACAGCACCTTGTGCCGGAAGTGCTTGTCGATCGACGCCGAGTAATTCTCCGCCTCGGTGACCTGGAAATAGATGTGCGGCGCGTCCTTGGTGCCGTGCTGCGCGATGATCATCGAGGTGCCGATGATCTGCTCGTTGCGCAGGTCCTCGAGCACGAACAGGTACTCGCGCTTGAACGGGTCTTCGATCTTCCCCGCGAAGCTCTGAATGGACTTGGCGATCAGCGCCGAGAGGACCTTCTCGTTGTTGGGGAGATTGACGCTGTTGAGCGTCGCGGCAAGCCGCTTCAGCCCTGCGAGGTCCCCCCTGGCCACGTCCCGGAGCAGCAGCATTCTCTGGCCTTTACCTGAGGGACCCACATCCTGCTACCTGTGGCTGCTTGTTGCAGTTCCAACCAATGGGATTCATGGGCGAATTGGTTAGTGTTCGCGCCCCATGTCTCAAGCTTCAGAGTGGCTCAGCACGCAGCTCCCCGCGATGGAGGCCTCGTTGGCCGCGCTGGTGGAGATCAACTCATTCACCGCCAATCGCGACGGCGGTCAGAAGGTCGTGCGCTTGCTCGAGGACGTCTTCGCGATGCCCGGTCTCGAGGGCGAGCGCATCGGCAGTGAAAAGTTCGCCGACCATCTCGTCTTCCGCTCGACGGGAAACGGACAAGCGCCCATCGCGCTGATCGGTCACAGCGACACCGTGTTTCCTCCCGGCGTGTTCGAGGGCTACCGAGTCGACGGCACGCTCCGCCGCGGTCCCGGCGTGCTCGACATGAAGGGTGGCCTCGTCGTGATCGCCTGGGCGCTCAAGTCCGTGGCGAGCACCGTGGGGCTCGACGCGATTCCTCCGCTCCGCATCGTGATCGTCTCTGATGAAGAGGTGGGATCTCCCGAGGGCGCGCCGCTGCTCCGCAAAGAGATCGCCGGAAGCCAGGCAGCGCTCGTCTTCGAATCAGGCCGCGCGAACGACGCGCTCGTCACCATGCGCAAAGGCACGGGCTCGGCGAAGGCCGTCGCGATTGGAAAGCCCGCGCACGCCGGCAACGCGTACTGGGAAGGAGCGAACGCGATCTGGGCGCTCTCCCGCTTCGTCGATCGCGTGCAGCAGCTCTCGAGCAAGGACTCGGGCGTGACCGTGAACGTGGGGACGATCAGCGGAGGCACTTCGAAGAACACGGTGCCCGCCGAAGCGAAGGCCGACCTCGATCTGCGCTTCCCCACCAAGGTTCTCGCTGACGAGCTGTGGACGAAGCTGCACGACGCTGCCGGCTCCGTAGCTGTGGAGGGCGTGCAAGTGAAAGTGGAACCGGGCGCGGGCCGCATGCCGATGGAGAAGGTGAACGGCACCGACGCGCTCGTGGCTCGCTACGGCTCATGTGCGAAGTCGCACGGGCTCTCGGGTGACGAAGCTCCGCGTCAGGGCGGCGGCAGTGACGGCAACACCGCGGCCGCGATGGGCATCCCCACGATCGACGCGCTCGGCCCCCGCGGGAAGGGCTTCCACACGCCCGACGAGTACATCGAGGTCGACACGCTGATCAGCCGCGCGCAAGCGCTCGCTGATTTTCTGGTGGGCTGATCTGTCTTGATGCGCTCAGTGCTGCGCGGGCTCGCGCTCCTGACCTGCGTCCCCGGTCTCTGAAGACGACCTGTTGCCGTATTCGAGGAACGGCTTGAGCAGCGCGGTGAACTCCATCGGAATGAGGAGCTTCGTCGACTGACTGGCTCCGAGGGACTTGAGCGCCTCGAGGTACTGCAGGCTCATGGTCTTCGCGTCGACGTTGTGAGCGACGGAGAAGATCTTGTCGAGCGCCAGCGCGAAGCCCTCGGCCCGGAGCACGGTGGCCTGCCGAGCACCTTCCGCCTCGAGCACGGCCGCCTGCCGCGCGCCGTCGGCGATCCGCACGGCAGCGTCGCGGCGTCCTTCGGCTTCGATCACCATCGCGCGGCGTGAGCGCTCCGCGGACATCTGCCGGGTCATCGCCTCGGTGATCTCGCGCGGCGGAGTGATCTCTCGGATCTCCACCGCGGTCACCTTGATGCCCCAGCGGTTCGTGACCTCGTCGAGCTTGTCTCTCAAGGCGAGGTTGATCTCCTCACGCCTGGCGAGCACGTCGTCCAGGATCATGCCGCCCACCACCGCTCTGAGCGTGGTGATGGCGATGCCCCGCGAGGCGCCCGCGTAGTCCTCGACGGCCAACACACTCGGGAGCGCGTCGACCACCTTGCTGTAGACGAGGAAGTCGATCGACAGGTTCGCGTTGTCCTTGGTGATGGTCGACTGGGGTTGCACGTCGAAGAACCGCTCGCGCAGGTCGACGCGCACGCCGCGATCGATCACCGGAATGAGCAGCACCAGCCCGGGGCCGCGCGCGCCAGTGACCCGGCCGAGCCGGAAGACCACGAGCCGTTGGTACTCCGGTACCACGCGAACAGCGGATCCGAGCAGGGCGAGCGCGATCACGAGCAGCAACGCGAGGACGATGAAGTTGAGTGAGAGCGGCATGGGCAAGGCTCCTTGCTCGGTTCACGAGCGGGCGGGCAGCGGTTGTCTCTTCACTTGCAGGGTGACTCCCTCGACGCCGGTCACCTTCACGGTGTCGCCCCGATGGATGGGCTCGTCGACGGCGAGCGCGTTCCACGCCTCGCGGTTGAGCTCGACCGTGCCGCGCGGCGAGAGCTCGGAGGTGGCGACGCCGGTGCTGCCGAGCAGCCCCTCGATGCCGGTGCTGACTGCCAGGCCACGCGCTCTGATCAGCGCGCGCACGAGGAAGAGAAGCGTGAAGGCGAGCAGGGTGCCCAGCACCGCGATGAGGCCGGGGCTCACCCGCGCCTCTGGCATCGCGACCGAGGGGCGGTAAAGAAGCAGTGAACCCAGAATGAAGGAGACCACTCCTCCCGCTCCCAGCGAGCCACCGCCCGGGGTGTAGAACTCAGCCGCGAAGAGCCCCGCCGCGCTGAGGATCAACACGAGCCCCGCCCAGTTGATCGGGAGGCTCCCGAGCGCCACGAACGCGAGGATGAGCGAGACCCCGCCTGCGACCCCTGGGAGGAGCACGCCTGGGCTCATGAGCTCGACGCCCACGCCGAGGAGCCCGAGCATGAGCAGGAGGTAGGCGATGTTGGGGTCGGTGATCGCGTGGAGCAGTCGCTCTGGGCCCGTCAGCTTGCGCTCCTCGAGTCGTGCAGCTGCGAGCTCGAGCGTGTGCTGACCCGAGGAGGTGCCGAGCGCGCGCCCCTCGAGCTCGCGCAGGAGCGAAGGCAGATCCTCGGCCACCAGATCGATCACGTGTTCTGCGTGCGCCTCCTGGGCCGAGATGGCCACGCTCTCCCGAACGGAGCGCTCTACCCAGGAGGCGTTGCGGCCCCGTTGCTGGGCGATCGATCGCGCGAGCGCTGCCGCGTCCGCGGTGGCCTTGTCGAGCTGCAGCTGATCGGCGCCCTGGCCGAGGCCGACCGGGTGCGCCGCGCCAATCGTGGTTCCCGGTGCCATCGCGGCCACGTGCGCAGAGATCGTGAGGAACATGCCCGCTGAGGCCGCGCGCGCGCCTGAAGGTGAGACGTAGACCACCACCGGCACGGGCGAGGTGAGGATCGCCTGGCTCATCTCGCGCATCGAGTGATCGAGGCCACCGGGCGTGTCGAGGCGGATCACCACCAGCTCTGCGCGTGCTTCAGCGGCGCTCTGCAGCTCGCGGGACAGATAGCGCGCGGTGATCGGGTTGAGCGCTCCCTCGAGGGTGAGGAGCCGGACCTCGGCGGCAGCGGCCGCGGTCGCGACGAGGCTGAGCAAGAAGATGACTCGATGCCTCATGAAGACCTCCTGAGACGATCTGAGCGAGCGCCTCGAAGGCCGCCACGCAACCGGAAGCCGATCAGTCAGCCCCGCAGAAACCATTGCGAACTCAAGTGGTTAGGCGCCTCCCAAGGGAGAGTTGAAACCGGAAGGCCCTGAAGTGCATTGTGGATTCGCGTGCTTCGACTCCTCTCCCGACCGCAGCCGATTACCCCCGAGACGCCCGACGAGGCGTTGGTGCGGCGTGCGCAGCAGAACGAGTCGGCTGCCTTCAAGGCGCTCTTCGAACGTCACGTGGTGGCGGTGCGCCGCTTCCTCCGCGACCTGCTCCGCCAGAGCGATCTCGCCGACGACGCCACGCAAGAGACCTTCGCTCGTGCCCACGCGCAGCTGGTGAAGCTGACCGATCACGATCGCTTCAAGCCCTGGGTGCTCGGCATCGCGCGCAACGTGGCCTTCGAGGCGCGGCGCGTGCGGCAGCACGACGTGCTCGACGATGAAGATGACAGTGGCACTCCGGCGGCGGTGATTCCTTCGCCTGATCCCGAGCGCGTGCTGCTCGACGCTGAATTGGAGAAGCACTTCACCACGGCGATTGGAACACTCTCGCCGAACCGTCGGGCGGCGCTCTTGATGCGCCTCGATCACGGGCTCGCCTACGAGGACATCGCGGCGACCTTCGGCTGGTCGATTCCCACGGTGAAGAACGAGATCCACCGAGCGCGGTTGAAGCTGCGCACCCACCTGCTACCGCATCTGACCGGAGAGCGTGAATGAGCCGCTGCGGACGAACTGCCCAGCTTGAAGCCGTTGCACTTGGTGAGGCCTCGCCTCTGCTCTCCCATGAGCTGCGCTCGCACGCGAAGCACTGCGCGCTGTGCCGCCACGAGCTGAACTGGCTCGAGAGCGAGTCGTCGATGTTCCGTCAGCGCGCGGGGCGCGACGAGGTGGCTGAGCTGTGGAAGGGCGTGGCGGCGCGGCGTGGGCTGGAGGCCCCGCAGCGTGCGTGGCCGCGCGTGTTGGTGGCGATGGCCGCGGCCGCGGTGCTCATGTTGTTGGTGGGGCGTGCCACCCCGCGCAACGTGTCACTCGCAACTGACGGTGGGCCCGAGATGCTCGAGTCCCCAATGCTCGCGAGCCCTGCGCTGATGTTCTTCGAAGACAGCGCGCCGTGCTCGAAGCTGCCCTCTGGAGTTGGCTTCCAGTGCAGCCCGGTGGTGCCGGCGAGCTTCCTCGCTTCGCGCTGATCGCGAAGAACGCGCACGACTTTCGGCGCGCCGCTCCTGCAGACACATCGCATCTCCTTCTTTCGCGCTGCTGCACGTGGCTCATCGCGTGCACTGCCGGTGGTCCGCATCGACACCACTCGGAGGGGGAGGACGGCATGAAGGGGTTTCTGGCAGCGGTGATGATCGTGGCTTTGCCGACAGCGGCATTGGCGCAGGACTTTGATCCAGTCGAACAACAGCGGCTGTCTGACTGGCGCAGCGGGACACAGAAGGCCGGCCTGGTGACGATGGGGATCGCGATCGGCCTCGGTATCCCGCTCGCGGCGAACATGCCCACGCTCTTCAGCGACGGTCTCTGTAAGGCAGGCGACCCGATGTTCGGCAAGATGCTCGGCGATTCGTTCGGCTGTAACGGCGGTCTCGCGATCACCCACTTCGTCTTCGCGGCCTCGACGCTGGCTCTCTTCGTGTCGAGCGAGATCATCGCCTCGCAGATGGTGAACAGCCCCTATCGCACCGGCGACACCACTCGCGACAACGCGGCGCGAGCCTTCATGTGGACCAACGTCGGCTTGTTCTCGGTGCAGCCGCTGCTGGGTCTGCTCGCCGCGCACCCGGGCCTCATCGGCATTCCGCCTGACGCTCGCGTGATGTTCTCGAAGGTGCTGCGCACGCTGCACTTCGCGGTCGGCCTTGGCCTCGCGTCGACGTACGCGATTCAGGCCGGCTTGATGTGGTGAGGAGCGAAGTCACTCGACGGACGTGAGACTGACGCAGGCGATTTCGGTGCCTGCGTCACACGTCTTCTTCAGCAGCACCTTGCCGGCGCCGACGTCCTTCTCGACGCCGCGGCCCTGCACCAAGAAATTGCCGTAGTTGTTGCACGCGATGCCGACGCCTTGGTCGCACGCTTGCTTGTAGTGCCGGGCCGCCTCGGGAAAGTCCACGGGGCTTCCGCGTCCGTTCTCCAGCATCATCCCGAGGTTCACGCAGGCGATGCCGCCAGGGATGAGCTCGCAGCCCTTCTTGTAGAGCTCTGCGGCGCGCGCGAAGTCGATCTTCGTGCCGAGCCCGTTCTCGAACGCGTAGCCCAGGTTGTGACACGCATCGCCGCCGTTGAGATCGCAGCCGCGCTGCAGCAGCTCGTGGGCCTTCTTGAAGTCGACCTTCACCTCGAGGCCGCCGAGGTACCTCCCGCCGAGATTTCCGCAGGCCATTCCCGCGCCGAGCGAGCAGCCCTTCTCGAGCAGCGGAATCACCTTCGCGCGATCTGCCTTCTTCGTGCTCTCGGCGAGCAGGGTGCTGAGGTTGTTGCAGCCCATGCCTTCGTTGAGGTCGCACGCGGTCTCGTAGAGCTTGCGCGCCTTCGCGAGGTCCTGGCCCACGCCTTCTCCGCGCGCGTAGAGGCGGCCGAGGTTGGTGCAGGCGGAGGGGATCTGGTGCGCGCAGCCAGACTCCAGGGTCGCGAGTGAATCAGGTGCCGCGGAGACGAGCGTGAGGAGCAGAGCGGAGAGCACGGCGGGAGACCCGCGAGCGACCCTTCGAGTGCAGTTCAGCTACGGTCCGAGGCGTGAACTCCGATCGGTGGTTTGGGCTGATTCCCGTGGGCCTGGGGATCGTGCTGGTGGCGATGGGCGCGGTGTTCGGATCGATCGGTCGCTACCAACAGCTGAAGTCAGAGCGAATGCTCACCTGGCCCGAGGTCGAGGGCACCATCATCGCGTGCAGCTACGGCACGGTGCGAGAGGAGGGCGAGTCGTTCGACCGGCTCCAGCGCTCGATGACGGTGCGCTACGTGGTGAAGGAAAAGAGCCACCAGTTCAATCTCACCGAGCTGGTGAGCGCTGACGAGGTGAGGAAGAGCGAAGGCGAGAAGCTACAGCTCTTCTTCGATCCAACCGATCCGTCGGACTCTTCGCTCACGCGCGAGGGCGACACCGCGTTCTTCGTCAGCTTCTTGATCGCTGCTGGCGTGTGCTTTCTGGCGAGCTTGCCGTTCTTCTTCTTCGGCGTGCGCTCGCTGCTGCGTCAGAGGCTCGCGAGTGCGACGCGGTAGAGCGCGCGGTAGCCCATGCGGGGCGCGAGCTCGAACTTCTCGGCGTGGAAGCAGTCCTTCAGCACCGCCGCTCCCGCCGGAGTGAGGTGCATCGAGAGCAGCGTCTTCTCGAGCTCAGTCACCGTCGCCGAAGCCGCGCCCATCGACACCGCCACGCCGTCGTTCGGCGCCTCCTCGGTGAAGCCGAGCACGCGGAAGCTGCTCTCCTTCTCGGGCCACAGCTGCGCGAGTCCGGTGGTGGCGGGCGTGCCGGCCTTCGCGGCCGGAGCGAACACGCTCGTCACATCCGCCTTGCCATCGAGCACTGCCTCGAGCGCGTTGCGGTAGTTGCCCTTGAACTCCTGCGCGTGGAACGTCTTGTTCGGGTCGAGGCCCTTCTCGCGCAGAAAGGCCATCGGCAAGAGGAACCCGCCCACGGAGTCGCGATCGCTCCACACCGCGGTGGTGCCCTTGAGCGTGTCCATGGTGACGTTCGAGTCACTGCGCGTGACGAGCGCCGCACGGTACGCCGAGGCGCCATCGCGCACGCCGCGCACCAGCACGCGAACACCCATCGCCTCGATGCGCGCGCAGACGAATGGAGGAGCCCACGCCGCGTCGACCTTGCCCGACAACAGCTCGCGAGCCAGCTGCTCGTAGGTGGAAGCGAGCACCACTTCCGTTTCGCGGCCCAGCGCGGTCGCCAGGTGCGCTTGCAGCTGCTGCGCGTACTTCCCACTCTCGCTGCCGAGCGAGGAAGGAATGGCGAAGCGCACGTTGTAACGCTGAGCCTTCACGTCAACTCTCCACCGTGATGCGAGCCACTTCGTCGTCCGCGAGCCCGAAGGTCGCCTGCAGCAGATCGAGCACCCGCAGCTCGGAGGGCGACGGCTTGCCAGTGGCGTACGCCACGCGCACCGCGAGCCGGAACGCCTTCGATCGTTGACCGTGCGTGCTGAGGCCGTGCGCGAGCGCGGTGAGGCGCGCGGGCAGACCCTCGGTGGTGAGGTTGCTGATCGCCTCGCGCAGGTAGTTCTGCGCGGACTCGAGCGACGCTTCCTTGAACACGGGATCGCCCGCGAGGTTCTCGAGCATCGCGCTGAGCTCCTGCTGGCGGACCTGGCCATCGGCCGCACCGACGAGCACCATCGTCTCGGCGTAGAGCTGCTCGAGCGGCTCACCGAGAATTTCACTCAGCGACTCGCCGGCCTCGACGTTCACGAACACCGAGGACACTTCCTCTTCGGTGAGCCCGAGCGACTGCTGGAAGGTCTTGAGCAGTCCCAGCTCTTCGCGAGTGGCCTTGCGATCAGCGAGCGCCACCGCGGTGGCGAGCCCGAACGCGAGCAGGCGGTTGCGGTGATTGGGGAGGCGCGCGTTGATGCCGTGCAGCAGCTCCTCGAGGGTGCGGCCGTTGGCGAGGCGCTTGGCGGAGGCCTCGACCATCGCCGAGAGCTCCTGCGCCATCACGCCCTCGAACTCGGGGCGCTCGATCACGCGCTCCAGCACCTGCTGCAGCTCCTTGGGAGCGATCTGTCCGTCGGCGCTGGCGGCGAGCACCATGGCGTCGAGCAACGCGGCGTTGCGATCGGTACGAGCCTGCTGGAGCGAATCACGCGGCATCGATGCCCCCTG
>CBIHPJ010000372.1:0-8719 GCA_966211295.1 uncultured Myxococcales bacterium
CCCGCTGCGCGCGCGGTCAGACAGATCTGAGTGATGCGAGGCCCGAAGCGTTCCCAGCGAGCGGCTCCCGTACCCTTCACGGCGAGGAACTCCTCCTTCGTCGTGGGCAGCGCAGCGGCGAGCGCGAACAGAGTCGCGTCGTTGAAGATGATGAACGACGGGATGCCCAGGTCCTGCGCCAGCTCGCGGCGCCAGCGTTTGAGCTCCTCGGCCGCGAGCGCCGAATACTTGTCCGGGATCGTGCGGATGTTGCCGCTACTCGCGACCTTCGGAGTGAGCGAGAGCTTCGGCCCCGAGCACACGTCGCACGAGCCGCACGATTGGGCGAAGGGCACCTCTTCACCGAAGTAGCGCAGCAGGAACGCGCGGCGGCACCGCTTGGTGTACGCGTAATCCGTCATCCGCTTGAGGAGCAGCAGCTGGTTCTGCTCCTGTGCGCGAAGTCGCCGCAGATCGACACCGAGCGAGCTCCAGGGCTCGCGCTTCAAGATCGAGATCGCGCGTCCGGCGAACGGCCGCTGCACCACCACGATGCCGCTGCGCTCGAGCAGCGTGAGCGCGTGACGCACCTTCTCTTCTTCGAGGCCGCTCTTCCGCGCCAGCAGGTAGAGCTCGATCGACATCTTCGCGCCCGGAGGTGCACTCGCATTCAGCGCACTGAGCAGCGCCTTCGCCTCGGGACTGCGCGGCTGGTGCGTCGCGCTCGAAGGCTGCACCGTGATGCCGTAGCGGCCTTCACCTCGTCCTCCCCGCGAGATCGCGCCCTGCTTCTCGAGCACCTTGAGCGCAGCGGAGACCTCGAACTCGCCAGTGCCGACTTGCCCCGCGAGCAGGTGCACGCCGCGATCGAACGTCTCGAATTGCCGCAGCACGTTCCACAGATCGACGAAGAGCGTCTCGGGCGGGTGATTGCCCTGGATCATCCGCTCCTGCGTGAAGACATCGGCGTGGTTGAAGAGCAGCACCGCGCGGCTGTCTTGCCCGTCGCGGCCGGCGCGCCCGATCTCCTGGTAGTAGGCCTCGACCGCGCGGGTGATCGCCGCATGCGCCACGAAGCGAATGTCGGGCTTGTCGATGCCCATGCCGAACGCGTTGGTGGCCACGGCCACGCAGCCCGCCGTCGACATGAACGACTCCTGCGCCTTCCGCCGCGCGTCGTCGTCGAGACCCGCGTGGTACAGCACGGTCGGGATCTCTTCGCGCTCGAGGTGCTCGTGCATCACCTCGGCCTGCTTGCGAGTGGAGCAGTAGATCACTCCGCTGCCTTCTTCGGCGAGCGAGGCACACGCCGCCTTCTTGTCCGCGTCGCCGGTGACCGTGGTCACCTCGAGAAAGAGGTTCGGTCGATCGAAGCCAGACACCGAGACGTACGGGTCCTTCATCAACAACACGCGCACGATGTCGTCGCGTACTTCCGGAGTCGCCGTCGCGGTGAGCGCCACCGTGCGAGGCGGACGCAGCCGCTTTCGAATCTGCCCGAGCATCGCGTAGTCGGGACGGAAGTCGTGACCCCACTGCGAGATGCAGTGCGCTTCGTCGATCGCGTAGAGGGCGAGCTTCGCGTCCTGCAGCGCGCTCACGAACGCTTCACTGCGGAACCGCTCGGGCGCGACGTACACCAGCTTGTACGCGCCCTGTCGCAGGCGCTGCTGACGCTCCTGGCGTTCGGAGTCGCTCAGCGTCGAGTTGATGAACGTCGCCGCGATGCCGCGCGCCTGCAGCGAGTCGACCTGATCCTGCATCAGCGCGATCAGCGGAGAGACCACCACCGTCACGCCCTCGAGCATCATCGCGGGCAGCTGGTAGCAGAGCGACTTGCCCGCGCCGGTCGGCATCACCACCACGGTGTTCCGGCCGGACATCACCGACGAGATTACGTCGGCCTGACCTGGGCGGAATTGGTCGAGCCCGAAGTGTTTCTTGAGCCCGGCTGCGAGCTCATTCGAGTTCGACGTCGACACGAGATGCATATGGTCTCTCCCCGACTCGGGCGTCAATCGCCATCTGGCTGCGGTGACTGCAGCCGTCCCGCGAAGGAGTGCTCGTCGGCCTTGAGCAGTCCGCGCGCGAGCATCGACACGTAGCCGTTGTCACCGATCACGAGGTGATCGAGCAGGCGCAGGCACATCAGCCGCGCGCCCTCCCGGAGCTGGCGGGTGAGGGCGACGTCCTGCACGGACGGCTCGGGATCGCCGGAGGGATGATTGTGAAGCAGCACGATGCCCGTGGCGCGCGAGGTGATCGCGGGCGCCAACACCTCGCGGGGATCGACGTGACACTGATCGATGCTCCCCACCGCGACGCACGCGTGACGGAGGAGCACGTTGCGACTGTTGAGGCAGAGCACGTGGAACTCTTCGCGCCGCGCGCCGATCAGCTGCTTGCGAGCCCACTCGTAGATGCCCTGCGGAGTTTGCAAGCGTGGCCGCTCTTCGACCGAGACGTGAAGGCGTCTCGCGAGCTCACCGGCCACCAGCACGCGCGCGGCTTGCTCAGGAGAGAGCGCGCGATGTTCGATCAACGCCTCAGGCGATTCGTTGAGGAGCGCCTTCAGTCCACGATCGACGAGCTCGGAGGGCCGGGTGAGATCATCGCCGCCCAGCAACACTCCGATCAGCTCCGCGTTGCTCAGCGCCCTCGCCCCCAACCGCAGGAGCCGCCGCTTTGCCTCTTCCGCGGCGCTCGGTCCGCTCTCGTCCGTGTTGAGCCAATCACCATCCATCGCCCGCCTCCGTCTCTCTGTCCGGGACGAGACCAGAGCAACGGGTATGCCGCGATGGTCCAGAGGGAGGCGTCGTAAGAGCGGCTCTCGCACGGGAGGGTGCACGGACGCTCCGTTTTCGTTCTCAGTTATGGTGAGGTCACGCCGTGGTCTCGACCGCTCGCATCCCCTCAACTTGCGCGACGTGCCAGAAATCCAGCTTTCTGGAGGTGGGCGAGGAGATCGCCGACGGCGGGCTCAAGTGGTTCGAGCGTTTCGCCTGCGAATGCGGTCACGGTTTCGAGACGGGTGGAGCCGGTTTGCCTGCTCCCGGCGTGCGTAAGGCGATCATCAATCAGTCCGGCCGCGCAGAAGTGTGGATCGACGATCCGAAGAAAGTGCCGCTCGTCCTCGCGCTGCTGGTGAAGGGGCTCGGCATGAACGAGGCCGACGCGAAGAAGCGGCTCGCGAAGTTGCCGGCAGTGGCGTTCGAAGGCACGCACGTCGAGGCGACCTTCATTTCGCTCGCGCTGAAGCAGGGCGGGGTGGTCGGCCGCGTGGTCAGTCACCTGCCGAAGAAGTGAAATCGCGCTACTGGCCGACCACTGGAGTGAAGATCAGCAGGTAGTGATCAGGCAGTTCGCCAAATTCGCTGGCCACCACAAACCCCGCCTGGCGGGCCGCCGCTTCCAACGGAGGGCGTAGCGCCCGCGCGTGCGTGACGGCGAGGCGCCCATCCGGGGCGAGCGCCGCTCGGATCTTCGTCAGAAAGCCGACGCGATCGTGGAGGAAGTGATCGACCTCGGACATGAGGATCAAATCGTAGCCACCCGGCTCCAGCCCCGGGTCCGCTTCGCTGACCTGACGAACGCTCACTTGAGGCCAGCCTTCTGCGCGAATCTTCAGCGTCTCGACCGCATCTCCATCGACGTCGGTCGCCACCACGCGACCTGAAGACCCCACCGCATCAGCGATGCGGAAGGTCAGATATCCGCGGCCCGCGCCCACATCGGCCACGCGCAGCCCGGGCACCAGCCCGAGCGCACCGACGACCTTCGCCGGAAGCCGCGAGCGATCGTACGAAGGGTTCTCGCCCTCGATGCCCCCGATCGGCTTGAAGCCGTCGCGAGGAGGAAGCGCGCGGTGTGCCGGCGGCGCAGCGACCATGGAGACCGTGGGGGGCTTCACCGCCGCTGAAGAGTCCACCCGCTGGCATCCGAAAGACAGGACCAGCACCCAGAATGCGAGTCGTTGCATGCCGACACTGTGCAGTGCGCGGTCCTCGAGTTTCAGAGAACTTCGGGGCGGCCCGCGGGATGACCTGCGGTGTACGACAGCGATCGCATCAAGGTTCACTTCGATCGCATCGACGACAAGGTGTTCGAAATCACGGCCCGAGGGCCAGCTGTGCCTCGTCCCACTGCAGTTCGCTGAAGACCGCGACGCCGTGAGCGCGCAGCACGCGCGTGGTCTCTCCGACTTCTCCGGGGAGCTTCGTCTTGCTGAAGGTGCCGTCGTAGACGAAGCCGCTGCCGCAGGAAGGACTGCCTTCCTTGAGCACCGCCACTTCGATGCGGTGCTCTTTCACCAGTCGCAGTGCTTCGGCGGCACCGCGCGTGAACGCTTCGCTGACATCGAGCCCGGTGCTGGTGCGTACACGCCCATCTGGCTGTCGTTCCGCCGGGGGCCGGGGCACTCCGAGCCCACCCGCGACTTCGGGGCACACCTTCACCACGCGGCCTTCAGCGAGCCAGCGATCGAGCACCGAGTGGTGCACGCCCTTGTCGCGTCCATCGAAACGAACGCGATCACCGAGCAGACAAGCTGAAACGAGGACCTTTCTCGGGGTGAGGGGCTTCACTTGGCCGCCTTCGTAACGATGTCCCAAAGAGAAGCACCCTCGAGGGCCACCCCAAGAGGGGCGCGATTCAAGGCGGACCACAAAATCGCACTCGCGAGCTCAGCCAACTTGATCGGCTCATACTTCTTCAATCCAAGTAGCCGAGTGATCGCGCCCATACCCGGAATGAAAACGCCCTCGCGATCCGCGAACGCCGAGGGGCGAAAGATGGTGTACGGAATTCCACTGACCGTCACGATCCGCTCCGCCTCGGCCTTCGCCTTCAAGTACGCGCCGGTCGGACTCCCCGCCCCCACGCTCGACAGCAACACGACGTGATCCACGGTCCCGCATTCCTTCGCCGCATCCACCAGCTGACGCGTGGTCCCGATGTCCGAGGTCTCGTACGTGTCACCCGACGAGAACCGCTTCCGCATCGTCCCGATCAACTGCACCACCGTCGTGCATCCGCGCATCGCGTCCGCCAATTTCGGATCAGAGAGCTCGATCGCGGCGACCTGGCCGCTCACTTTCGAGGCGCTCTTCGGCCGCGCGTGCGCCACCACGTCCGCCTGCTGCTTCGGCGCGAGCTGCAGCAACACCTGACCCACTGCGCCCGTCGCTCCAGCCACGAAGATGCGTCTCTTCGACATTTTTCCGCTCCCCTCAGGGCCTCATCCGTATTGTGCCATCGAAGATTTCCTCGGGAGGCTTCATGCGCGGTACTGCAAAATTCCTCGTCCTGGCGACAGCTCTCTGTGCGTCTCCAGTGTTGGCCGACGATCCACCCGCTTCTGGCTCCGACAGTCCGTCCGAGAGCACCTTTCGCCGGCAGGGAGCGCTGCTCGATCGTTCTCCGCAACACCGATCGAACATGATCTCGATCTTCCTCGGGCTGCCCTACGGCTACTACTACTACGGCTTCCCCTTCGGTCTCGGCGGCCGCTTCCTGATCCCGCTCATCCACGACGGGTTCATTCCCTCGGTCAACGACTCCTTCAGCATCGAGTTCGGACTCGACCTCTCTGGCGCCGCCGGTAACCGCTTCTACGCGGTGCTCGGAATTCCCGTCGAAGTGATGTGGCAGTTCCACTTCACGCAGAAGTTCAGCGCGTATGTGAAGGCGGGTGCGGTGCTCGAGATCAACTTCGTGCAGTACGTGTGCACCACGAGCTTCTGCGGACCCGCGCGTGGAGCGGTCTCGGCGTCACCGATCGGCAACATCGGCCTGATGTACAAGTTCAGCGACAAGATCTCGTTCCGCGCGGAAGCTGGATATCCGTGGGTCAAGATCGGACTTGGCTTCGACATCTGAGCGATCGGGAGATGAGTTTTGAGCGTGACTCGAGTCACGGTCTTGAAAGAGTCAGCCCGTGATCGACTTCGACCGTGACATCGCCCCGCATCGGAGTGCCGTTCGCAGCTATTGCTACCGGCTGCTCGGCACGTTGTCCGACGCGGATGACGCCGCGCAGGAAGCGCTCCTGCGGGCGTGGAAAGCGCGCGAAGGCTTCGAAGGGCGCGCTTCGCTGAAGACCTGGCTGTTCCAGATCGCCAGCCGCGTCTGTTTCGATCAGCTCTCTTCGCGCAAGCGCCACTCGATGCCTGATCTCGAGCGCGGGCCTTCTTCCCCCACCGCTCCGACGTCACCCGACGAGGAACTCAAGTGGCTGGAGCCTGCGCCCGACGCGTGGCTCGAGCCTCAGGTCGGACCCGACGCGACCATTGCCCAGCGAGAGAGCATCGCGCTCGCCTTCCTGGTCGCACTGCAGGCGCTCCCTGCGCTGCAACGGGCGGTGCTGGTGCTGCGCGAAGTGCTTGGTCATTCGGCGATCGAGACCGCGGAGATCCTCGAGAGCTCAGTCCCCGCGGTGAACAGCGCGCTTCAACGTGCCCGCGCCACGCTCGACGATTCTCCCGCTGCGAAGCGGCCCACGGAAGAAGCCGAGCAGGCGATGCTCACTCGCTACCTCGAGGCGTGGACTCGGTCTGACATCAAGGCGCTCGTCTCCACGCTGCGTGAGGACGCGTCGCTCGTGATGCCGCCCATGGCGCAGTGGTTCGTCGGCGCTCGCAACATTGGCACCTTCTTCTCTCTGCCCTTCCTCATCGCGCCGCAGGCCGACGCTGCACGCTTCAAGGCCGTCGCCACTCGCGCTGCTGGTTGCCCTGCGATCGCGCTCTTCCGTCGGACGGGCCCTGATGCGCCGTGGACTCCCGACAGCCTGCACGTGCTCGAGCTCCGTGGCGATCGCATCGGGCGCATCGCGGTCTGGGTGACTTCTGCGCTGCATTCGAAGTTCGGAGTAGACCAACCGCCTCAGTGACCGACGAAGCGCGGCTCCGACACGCCGCAGCGCGCGAGCGCGGTTCGCGTGAATGGGGCACGGCGCCCCTCGCTTTCTGCTCGGCGCTGCAAGCACCGTTAGCAGATTGCTCGTGAAGAGCTGGCGCGCCGTCTCGGGGGGCCTGCGGAGGGCTCTCGATCAGCTGGTTCCGCAGCGCCTCGACGAGAGGTCGAGAGTGCGCTCGCTCTTCTTCGCCAGGGCCTGGGTGGTGGCGCTCACCTTCGCCGCCTTGAGCGCGTTCTTCTTCGGAGTCACCGGACTCTGGCTGCAGCTCGCGGCGCTCGGCCCGTTGCTCCTCACGGGGCCCGTGCTGCTCGTGCTGCACCACCGCGGCATTCGCTTCGAGCCGCTGGTGCACGTCTCGCTCGCGGCGGTCTCCCTCGCGTTTGGTCTCGGCGCGCTCGCCGAGGTGCACTCGGATCACACCAGCCTCGCGCTGATTCTCCTGGTGCCGATGCTGGCCACCTTCCTCCTCGGCAAACGAGGGGGCCTCGTTTGGCTGGGCATCAGCCTCCTCTGGGGTGGCTACGTCACCTTCGCTCAGGACCACGGGTGGATCGCCGGGTCCATCGATCGATATTCGGTCGAGACTCATCTCGTGAAGCTCATGCTCGGCCTCGGAGTGGCCTGGCGCTTCGCCCAGACGTTCGAGGCGATCCGCGAAGAAGCGAACGAGCGGCTCCTCGAAGCCGATCGGCTCCGTCGCTCGTTCCTCGCCAACGTGAGTCACGAGATCCGCACCCCGATGAATGGCGTCCTCGGGATGACGGACGTGATGCTCCTCTCGGAGCTCACCCCCGAGCATCGCGAGCAGTTGCTCACCATTCAACGCAGCGGCCGCACGCTGGTGGCGCTGATCGATGAGCTGCTGGACCTCTCGAAGATGGAGGCGGGAAAGCTCTCCCTGCAGAACGTGGACTTCAATCTCGACTCGCTGCTGGCCGATGTTCGCGCGCTCGCCGGCGCGACCGCGAAGGCGAAGGGGCTCGACCTCGAGATCTACAAAGATCCCGCGGTGCCTGCGCTCCTGCACGGCGATGACATGCGCCTGGGCCAGGTGCTGATGAACCTCGTAGGCAACGCGGTGAAGTTCACCGAGCGCGGCCAGGTGCGGGTCGAGGTCAGCCGGCGCCCAGCCTCGGCCGGCGTCGGTTGCTGCTTCGCCGTCACGGACTCGGGTCCCGGAATCAGCAGCGAGGCGCAGGCCCGGTTGTTCAACGCCTTCGAGCAAGTCGACGCATCGACCACCCGCCAGCACGGCGGCACTGGTCTTGGGCTGGCGCTCTCACAGCAGATCGTCACCCGCATGGGCGGCCGCATCGAGCTCGAGTCGAAGCTCGGTGCGGGCAGCCGCTTCAGCTTCACCGTCGTCTTCCCCGAAGCGTCCGAGGTGCAGCCCACCGTCGCGGTGAAAGCGACTCCGCCCGCCAGCCTCGGAACCGTTCTCGTGGTCGACGACAACGAGCTCAACCTGCGGGTGGGCGAGGCGCTCTGCGAGAAGCTCGGTTACGTGGTGGAGACGGCGACGAACGGTCCCGACGCGGTCGCCTCGGTGCAGCGCCAGCGCTTCTCCGTCGTCTTGATGGACGTCCACATGGCAGGCATGGATGGGTTCGAAGCGACGAGGCGAATCCGCGCGCTGCCGGGAGCGCGCGGCGCGACTCCGATCGTCGGGCTGACCGGGTCGGCCATGCCTGAGGAGCTGGCCGAGTGCCTGCGGGTGGGCATGAACGCGGCGCTGGTGAAGCCCGTCAGGCTCGCCGAGTTCAAGAGCACCCTCGACCAGTTCGCCACCTCGCCCCCCGTGGATCGCGGAGTCGGCTGAGCCGC
>CBIHPJ010000373.1:0-8681 GCA_966211295.1 uncultured Myxococcales bacterium
TTTTTCCGGGCTCGCGCTTTGGCGGTGGCTTTTGCGCGGGGGGCGCTCTCCTTCAGCTTGAAGCCGTTCCCGGTCGGAGCGATTCGCACCAGCCGCGCCTTCGCGCCGAGCTGATGGCGATGCACGAGGAAGCTCAAGGACCACTTCTTCTTTCCGGCTTCCTGAACGATGAGCGGCACGATCCGCTCCGTGCCGATCTCGAGGAGCGCGTCGCGATACCCACTGCTCAGAGTGATCCAGGCGAACTGCTCCTCCATCACCTGCTCCGCGCGTGAAGGAGCGGCCGTCAGCGTGCTCGCAGGGGGCGGCAGCACATCCATCGACTTCAATTTCAAAGCAGTCGGTCCCGCCGAGACTCCGACGGCCACGCCGAAAGTCACCGGTGCATTGATGGTGAAGCTCATCGCGATCGAAGCAGAGGGCGGTGGCGGAGGCAGCGGCTTCGCGAGCTCGTTGAGGTGCTCGAGCACGAAGGGCTCGGTGTGCGGGCCCCAGATGCAGCTCGCGCCTTCGTAGTGCTGTGCGCCGTACTCGGCGGGCGTCACGAAGTAGCCGTTGTAGCCACCGTTCACTCCGCACACGAGGATCGACGCGCCGTTTGCCTGGCCCTTGATCGCGTCGCGCACGTTCGAAGCGAACGTGGTGGTCGGCTCGCCGGGAAGTCCCACGAGCCACATCAAGTCACCGAGCTTGAAGACGCTGAGCGAGAGGTGCTTGTCGTGATCTTCCATCGCGGCATTCGCGATGAGGGTGAACGGATGTGACGAGAGCTTGGGCCAGTGCGGATGGTTGTCCCAGACGGCCTTGCGCTTGCCCTCGTGGCTGAAGGGCCCCCTGCCGAGCTCGGATCCGCGGAGCACCGGATCTCCGATCATCGGAACTCCGGGCATCTTCGCTCCGTTGCCGAGGACGGCGAGCGGCACCATCGCGTCGACGCGGCGCGCTTCGAAGCGAATCGAGGAGACCGGATCTCCATCGTTCTCGTTCACCGCCTGCTCGACGCAGAGCCTCAAAGCAGCCGCGAGCTTCTGCATCCAGAAGAACGCCTTCGACTCGTCTTCACGCAGCGCGATGAACTGCTCGCGCGTCTTGCCGGAAGGCTGAGGATCGACGTCGCCGATCGCACCCGAGCAGAGCACCCAGGGAGCGGAGTTCGCCGCGAAGTCACCCTCGAGCAACCGAGCGGCACTCCCAAGGAAGTCGGGGTGCAGCTTCTCCACGTTCTTTCCGAGCGCGGTGCCGTGGCAGTTCACCGTGCCCCACACTCCGATCACCTTGCCGTCGAGCGCGCGTGCGACGAGGAGATCGAGCTTCGGATCGAGCGCGGTGCGGCCGAGCGCCTCGGGATACTGCGCGTCGGAGTTCTGCCCGTTGTTCGCCGCGAACGCGCCGTAGCTGCGATTGATCGATTCAGTGGAGAAATCACCTTCCGCCACTGAGAGCGTCGCAGGCTGCAGCGCGCCACACGCCTTCGTCACCAACTGCGCGAGCTGGTCAGCGATGTTCCACGCGAGTGGCTCATCGAACCCGGAGTCGAAGGGCCAGGCCTGCGCGAAGACCGAGTAGTACTTGCTGTCGAAGAGCCCGCCCGCGCTGCAGTGCGTGTGCGTGCCGGAGAAGAATACGCGGCTGCGATCCAACTTGAGCGCGGGGTTGTCGCTGAGCTGACCGCCGAGCCGCGCGTGGATCCACGATGACGCGGCCCAAAAATCTCCCGCGACCAGCGCGACGCGATCACCTGCGTCGTCCTCGAGCACGATCGCGCGAATGCGCAGCTTGTTGAGCGTCGCGTTCGTTCGTCTCGAAGGTCCCGGCCCGTAGCCGATGAGCCGCACTTCGCCTGGAAACACCAACTCCGCGACTGCACCGCCCGCCCGGATGGCCATGGGCGGGACTGTAGGCAGAGATCAGGCAGCGACGAGCGACTTCACGATCGCGAGTGCGTCGTCCACGTGCTTGTTCACCCGCACCTGCGAGTCGAAGCGATTGCGAATCACTCCGGCCCTGTCGATCACGAAGGTCACGCGGCCGGGCAACAGACCGAAGGTCTTCTTCACGCCGAACGCCTTCGCAGCGCTGCCATCCGAGTCGGTGAGCAAGGTGAAAGGAAGGCGGTGGTTCTTCTTGAAGGCTTCGTGCGAGGCCGCATCGTCAGACGACACGCCGATCACCTCGGCGCCCGCCTTCTTGAAGACCTCGTATTGATCGCGGAACGAACAGGCCTCTGCGGTGCAGCCGGCCGTTTCATCCTTTGGATAGAAATAGAGGACGATCGTGCCCTTGCCGACGAGCTCCTTCATGTCGACCTTCGAGCCGTCGGACTTCGTGAAAGTCGCCGCGGGAACTGCTTCGCCTTCGTTCATGGGCGCCCCAATAACGAGGGCAGCTGACATTCGCCAGCTTCAGCGCGAAGCGAGCGGAATACCCGTCGGCCGCATCGAGGCGCGGTTCTGCTCGCGCTGGGCGAGCACCTGCTCGTAGGCCTCGTTGATCTTCCGCATCTCGTCGGAGGAGCCACCGCGATCCGGGTGATTCGTACGGGCGAGCGCGAGGTACCGCTCACGCAGCGCCGCGTCGGAGATCGAAGGAATCACCCCGAGCGTCTTGTACGGATCGTTGCTCGAGAGCGACTGCAGCCACGACTCGAGGCGCTCCTTCACCGTGCTCGCGCGAGCGGGCTGGGAGACGGCCGCAGCTCCGAACTTACGCGCCCGCATCTTCGTGTCGGCGCGGAGGACCTCGGTGTACATGCTGGTGGTCCAGCGCGAGCACGAGGGGCAGTGGAAGTAGCGGATGGTGCCGCTGCTGCCCACGTGGCTGCTCATCTCGACTCCACAGTGCGTGCACTCGACGTCCTCGAGGGTGGTACACGCGGTGGCGGCCTGGGGCATGTCGATGAGTCCTCGTCGGGCTGTGCTACAGGAATGTGTCGACTTGTACGCTCGTGGTGGATCGACGCAAAAAATTGGCCGCTTTTTCCGCTGGGGCATCATGAAGAAGATGACTCGTCTCGCCTGTGCAGCGCTGTGCCTGGTCTCCGTCGTGGTGATGGCTGCCGGGGTTCCTCCGCCGAAGCGTGGGTCTGCGATCGGAAGTGCGAAGGAGGACGAGCCCTGCCCGGCTCCGAAGAGCACCGGGACCACGGGGGCCGACCTCGCGTTCCTGCGCGGAGTGACCTGGGCCTTCGAGCCCGCGCCACTCGAGGTGCGCGGCCAGGCGATCGAAGATCTCGGTCTGCTCGGAGACATTCGCGCGTTGAATCCCCTCGCGGCGCTCTCGCTCGATGCGAACCCGGCGATCGCGAAGGCCGCCGTGCGAGCCATCGCCAGCATGCGGCACCCGCGCGCGGAGGAGATCCTCTCCAACCTCGTGCGTCACCCCACTGCGCCGCTCGCCACCAAGCAGGTCGCGCTCTCGCTCCTGCCCTTCCAGAACACCGCCACGGCGCTTCGCTTCATCCACGCGACCGCGCGGCAGCCGACGGGCTCGTACGAGCTCCTGCAACAGGCCCGCTCGCTCTCCGCGGTGTTGCCGGTGCCCACGCCCGAGCAGGCGCTGCAGCAGTTCGCAGCTCCCGCGGCGCCCGCTCCCGCGCCGCTGCAGCCCGCCGCTTTCCCCGGAGACTCGAAGTGATCGACCGCCGCATCGCCTTCCTCGGCGCGGGCAACATGGCCAACGCCATCATCCGAGGCCTCATCCGCGCGGGGCTCGCGAAGGACAAGATCACCGCCACCGTTCGCCGCGAGGAGAAGAAGCAGGAGCTCGAGGCCGCGTACGGAATCAACGTCAGCTTCGACAACGTCGCCGCAGCGAAGGACGCCGAGGTGGTGGTGCTCTGCGTGAAGCCGCAGGCGCTCGACAAGCTGCTCACGCAGATCGCGCCGTCGATCGATCGGTCGAAGCTGATCGTCTCCGTCGCGGCGGGCGTGCCCATCGCGGCCATCGAGCGCCGCCTCGGTGCGGGCGCGCGCATCGTGCGCACCATGCCGAACACTCCGAGCCTGGTAGGCATGGGAGCGACCGCGCTCGCCACCGGCGAGCACGCGACTGAAGACGATCTCAAGCTCGCCACTGCGATGTTCGACTCGGTGGGGATCACCACCGTCGTCGAGGAGTACCAGCTCGACGCCGTCACCGGGCTCTCGGGAAGTGGCCCCGCGTACATCTTCCTGATCCTCGAAGCGCTCAGCGACGCAGGCGTGAAGGTCGGTCTCTCACGTCACCAGGCGCTCAAGCTCGCGGCGCAGACCGTGCTCGGGAGCGCGAAGCTCCAAATCGAGACCAACCAGCACCCCGGTCAGCTGAAGGATCAAGTGACCAGCCCGGGCGGCACCGCGATCGCGGGGCTGCACACGCTCGAGGCCGGTGGACTCCGCACTACCCTCATCGATGCCGTCGAAGCAGCTACCCGTCGGGCGCGTGAGCTCGGCGAAGCCTTCCTCCAGAAACCCTAAGCTCCTCGCAAAGGAAACTCCGCCATGAAGATGACCCCGCTCGACATCCGGCAGAAGCGCTTCGAAGTGGCCTTCCGCGGTTACTCGAAGAAAGAGGCCGAGGCGTTTCTCGAGCTGACCGCCGGCGAGTTCGAAGAAGTCGTGCGCGAGAACATCTCGCTGAAGGAGGAGCTCAAGCGCGTGCAGGCACGCCTCGAGCAGCACCTCGAGCGCGAGAAGGCCCTGCAGGAGACGATGGTCACCGCGCAGCGCATCTCCGAAGACGTGAAGGCCCAGGCCAAGAAGGAGGCCGAGGTCGTGATCGCCGACGCCGAGCTGCAGGCCGACAAGATCGTCGCCTCTGCCAACACGCGACTCGTCGAATTGGTGAAGGAGCTCAACGAGCTCAAGCGCCAGAAGGTGCAGTTCGAGTCACACCTCGAGGCCTTGGTCGACTCGCACAAGAAGCTGCTCGACAGCTGGAAGACGCAGCCCGGCGGTGACGTGGCGTATCTGGTCAAGAAGTGACCAGCTGGGTGAAGGACGTTCCCGGCGGCAGTGAGCTGTCGGTGTTGGTGCAGCCGCGCGCCTCGCGCACGAAGGTGGTGGGCGAGCATGATGGGCGGCTGAAGATCGCGCTGGCGGCTCCACCGGTTGACGGGGAGGCGAACGCCGCGCTGATCGAGTTTCTCAGCGACGAACTTGGGGTGAGGAAGTCCGACCTCTCGCTGCTCGACGGTCAGACCTCGCGACGAAAGAGGCTGGCCATTCGGGGAGTGGCGGCGGCCGATCTCATGGTGAAGTTATGTAAGTGACGGTTTTCGGACCTCTTCTGGCGCTGGCGTTATTGGTGGCTCCGCCGCCCCCGCCTGATGGCGAGCAAAGTCCGATGCCCTCTTCGGGTCCGCTCACCGCGGGTCCGCTTCAGACCTCCGAGCTGCTCACCAAGCGCTTCCGCATCGTGCACACGCCTCGCGCGAAGGGGGCCGCGGAGTATCTCGCGCGCGATCTCGAGGCCGTGCGCGACGACATCGCGGCGCTGCTGGGTGGTGATTGGCCCGGCGTCACTGAGATTCGCGTCGGCTTTGGTCGCGAAGAGTACGAGGCGCTCGCGCTCCCGGGAGGTCACCCGCCGAGCTGGGCCGTCGCCCTCGCCTACCCCGGAAAGAACATCGTGCTCGTGGAGGCGCACTCGCTGATCACCGGTGAAGGTCCGCTCACGCTGAGACATGAGTTGGTGCACGCCGCGCTCGGGCAATTCGCTGGAGGTTGGCCGCACTGGTTCCAGGAAGGTCTCGCCCAGGAGCTCACGGGAGAACGGAAGTGGCAGGTGACTCAGGTCGCAACGCTGACCCGGGCTGTTACGCAAGATCGGGTCTTCTACTTCGACGATCTCACCGCCGGGTTTCCGAAGTCTGCCGACGACGTGGAGATTGCCTACGCGCAGAGCGCCGCCTTCGTGGAGTTCCTGCGAGATCGCCATGGCCCGATGGCGTTTCGTCGCCTCATCGATCGCATGCAGGACGGAGATGAGTTCCCCAAGGCCTTCGGTGTCGCGTTCGGTCTGCCGCTCTCGATGGAGGAAGACGCCTTCCGCCGTGAGTTGCCCCGCCGCTATCCGTGGTGGCCGCTGCTGCTCTCGGGAGGGACGCTGGTGTGGATCGGTTCGTCAGGGCTCGTGGTGCTCGCGTTCATTCGCAGGCGCCGGCAGGTGAAGGAGCTGCGTGCCGAGCAGCTGCGCGTGGAGACACTCCATGAGGCGGCGAAGGCGCTGATTGGGCTCACTCCGTCGAACGATGACTTCGTGTGGGAACCGCAGACCTGGGACGGTCCGTGGGTGCTCAACGTGGTGCAGTTCCACGAAGTCGATGAATCCGAGACTACGAAAGCTCGATCACGTGGCACCTGAGTGCCGAGGGTTGCTTGAAGTCGAGCTCGCTCGCTCCGAAGCGCGTGACCTCTCGTGACTTGCGACCCAGCAGTCCACGCGTGAGCTGAGTCTCGAAGGCGCGCGCAGTCTGCTCGACGTTGCACATCGCGAGGAGCAGTCCTCTGGGCGGAATGACCTGCGAGGCAGCGGTCACGAGGCGGTGATAGTCGCGCTCAGCGGTGAAGCGGCTGGTCTTCGTCGTCGCGAAGCCCGGCGGATCGAGGATCACCAGATCGAAGGTCTCGCCCTTCTTCGCGAAGCGCGCGAGCCAATCGAAAGTGTCGCCCGAGACGAAGTCGTAGCGATCGACGCTCACTGTGTTGAGGGCGTAGTTCCGCTCGCCCCAATCGAGCACCTTGCGCGAGGCATCGACGTTCACCGCGCGCTTCGCTCCGCCCATGCGCGCCGAGAGTCCGAAGCCGCAGGTGTACGAGAACGTGTTGAGCACCGTGCGGCCCTGGGCGTTCTCTCTCACCCAATGGCGTGCTTCGCGTGAATCGAGATAGAGCCCGACGGAGAGGCCATTTCCCGGGCGGATCTCGAAGTTGAGTCCGAGCTCGCTGACGTTGAGGGTCTCCTTCGCTGCGCCCCGGATCGGCAGTGGAGGAGCGAGCTGGTCCGCGGCTTCGTTCGCGAGCTTGCGCGCCTCGCGGGGACGCCGCTTCACGTAGACCGACTCGATTCCCTTCGTGGCGATGAGCGCGTCCGCGATCCCGGCTTCGTCCGCGTCCGCGTAGAGACTGAGCACGGCCACGGAGTCGAAACGATCCACGGTGACTCCGGGGATCTCTTCGTCGATCCAGCGGTAGCAGGTGGTGCCCTCGGGGAGACTCGCGAGGCGTTTCGCGAGAGCGTCTGCGAGGACCTTCACCAACTCCCTCACGACGGCGCCGCGCCTCCGCCGGTGACTCCGCCGCGCTTCCACGCGCTCTCGAGAGCCTTCGACGATTCGCGCGCGAGCTCGAGATAGTTCTCTCCGAGCAGCTGCCCTTCCCTCACCACCACGTTGCCGTTCACGATGGTCCAGCCGACCGGCATCTGGCTCAGCTGCATCAAGAGATGCGGAGTGAAGTTGCCCGTCTCTCGCGCGGGGACGAAGTCGTAGACGACGAGGTCTGCGAGCGAGCCCGGCTCCACGCTGCCGCTGGGCGCGCCGTAGATCATGGTGCAGAGCTCGGCGGGACCTCCGACCAGGAACGACGACATCAGGTTGTCGGGATCGAGCATGCGGCCCGCGCGCGCGAGGGCCATCACGCCGGTGTAGCTCGCCGCGAGCTCTTCCCAGAGGGAGCCGGTGCCGCCCGAGCCGAGTCCGACGAGATTCTGATTCACCAGCACCGCCTCCATGCCGAGCGCGGAGCCACCTTCCACGGTCTGCGCAGCGCGCGGAGTGAAGGCGACCAGCGTGCGGCTCTTCGCGAGGCGTGCAGCTTCAGCGCGATCGATGGCGCGCGCGTGCGCCCCGACCGAGGCGCCACCGAGGAGTCCGAAACGTTCGAAGCGAGTGACGATGCGCGAATTCGTGCGCGACCAGGTGATCGCGAGATCGTCGTCGTTCTCCGCGAGGCCGAAGTGCGCACCGACGGCGAGCTCTTCCTTCAAGCGGCCCGCGAGACGGAGGAGATCATCGTCCGCGCAGAACGAAGCGCGCACGCCGATCGCTCCACGGGCGAGTGACTCTGGCTTGCGCGACTTCGCGTAGCTGGCGTTCGCCTCGACCTGGTTCGGCCCGGGGAGATCGGTCAACACGCTGGTCGACGCGTGCGAGTTGAGGAGACGAATTCCCAGCCGCTCTGCCACTCGGGCCTGCGCGTTCATCGCGTCTTCCACGCACTCAGGCGCATGCAGGTGCTCGACCACCATCGAGACGCCGTGGCGAAGTTTCTGAGCGATGGAGAACGCGCTGATCGCTTCGACCTCACCCGGAGTGAGCCCGCGCTCGAGGCGGTGCTCCTGCTCGAAGCGTTGCTGAAAGGGACGCAGCAGCAGGTCGCCCGCCCACGGAGTGAGGGGTCCACCGACGAGCCGCGTGTGGCAATCGACCAGACCGGTCATCACCAGTCGGCCGCCGCACTTCACTTCCCAGTCGCCGGGAAGCACGGGCGTCGATTCATCCGGTCCGACGGCGGTGATGAGGCGATCCTGGACGAGGACCGACATTCCCGCACGGACCCGGCCATCGGCGCGGAAGAGGCTGCAGTTCTTGAGGACGAGTCGACCTTCCACGGCGGCGCGCAGCGTATCAGCGACTTGCCCCCTCTCCCTGCGAAAGCGGGGAGAGGGTCGGGGAGAGGGGCCACTTCGTGCGCTTTGACGAC
>CBIHPJ010000374.1:0-8653 GCA_966211295.1 uncultured Myxococcales bacterium
TCAGCCGATTCGTTCAAGCACCAGAGGCCGCTTCGCCGGCGCAGTGGCGCCGATCGAGTAGGCGGCGATCACGCGATCCGCGACTTCCTTCGCTCGCGAGTCGTCGTTCACGTGCATCGTCACGATGGGCTCGCCCGCCTTCACGGAGTCGCCGACCTTCTTCTCGAGCATGAACCCGACCGCGGGATCGATGACATCGCTCGACTTCGCGCGCCCCGCACCGAGCACCATCGCGGCGATGCCGATCGCCTCGGAAGCGATCGCGGTCACCACGCCGTCCTTCGGCGCGAGCACCGGCATCGTCTTCCGTGCGCGAGGCAGCTTCGACAGATCGCGAATCGTCGACGCATCACCACCCTGCGCCTCGACGATCTCGCAGAACTTCTTCTCAGCCGCGCCCGAGTCCATCGCCTCGAACAACAGCTTCCGTGCCCCGGCGTCGTCCTTCGCCTTCCCGCCGAGCACCAACATCTCCGAGGTCAGCGCGAGCGTGATCTCCGTGTAGTCCGCCGGCGCCTTGCGCCGCAGCATCTCGATCGCCTCGATCACCTCGAGCGAATTTCCGACAGCGCGGCCGAGCGGCTGATCCATGTCCGTCAGGAGCGCGACCACCTTCTTCTTCATCTCGCCGCCGATGCCGATCATCGTCTTCGCGAGCGTGCGCGCGTCCTCGATGGTCTTCATGAACGCGCCACTGCCGACCTTCACGTCGAGCACCAGGGCATCGATCCCCTCCGCCAGCTTCTTCGACATGATCGACGACGCGATCAGCGGAATGCAGTCGACCGTCGCCGTGACATCGCGCAGCGCGTAGAGCTTCTTGTCCGCCGGAGCGAGCGTCGCGGTCTGCCCAATCAGACAGCACCCGATGTCCTTCACCAGCCGCCGGTAATCAGCGACGGACAGGTTCACGTTGAAACCCGGAATCGACTCGAGCTTGTCGAGCGTGCCGCCGGTGTGTCCCAGGCCACGCCCCGAGATCATCGGCACCGGCACTCCACACGCCGCCGCAAGAGGAGCGAGTGAGAGCGACACCTTGTCCCCCACTCCGCCCGTCGAGTGCTTGTCGACCTTGACGCCCTTCGTCTCGGAGAGATCGAGCACCTCGCCGCTCTCCAGCATCGCGCGCGTCCACGCTCCGAGCTCGACCGCGTTCAGCCCGCGGAAGAACACGGCCATGCACATCGCGCTCATCTGGTAGTCGGTGACCTCACCCTTCGTATAGGCGTCGATGAACGCGCGAATGGGCCCGGGCTCGAGGACCTTGCCGTCTCGTTTGGCCTTGATCAGTTCGTACGGAAGCATGGTCGCCAAGCTACGCGTCAGCGCGGACTCCGGCCACTTCTTGAGGCATGGTGCGCCCCATGAAAGTCCGTTTGCTGCTCGCCGCGGTGCTTGCGCTGTCCGCCTGTAAGAAAGAGCCCAACAAGGACTCCGTCCCCTCCGAGCCTCCGAAGGCGAAGGGCCTCACCGTGGGCCTGGTCACCGACGTCGGCGGACGGGGAGATCAATCGTTCAACGACTCCGCGCTGCGCGGGCTCGAGCTGTGGGCCGCCAACCAGAAGTCCGTCGACGGCAAGTACGTCGCGCTGCCCGCCGAGGAGCGCAAGGCCTCGCTCCCGCCCGAGCTCGAGAGCCGCATCTCGCCCCTCGGCATCAAGCCCATCGTGGTGCAGTCGAAGGCCCAGGAGGACTACCAGCCGAACCTGCAGCTGCTCGTCGATCAGGGCGCTGATCTCACCGTAGGCACCGGCTTCATGCTCGAGAACGCGGTGGAGACGGTGGCGAAGCAGAACCCGCAGTCCAAGTTCCTCCTCATCGACTCGCCGGTGCTCGACGCGAAAGGCGCACCCCTCTCGCTCCCCAACGTACGCACGGTGGTCTTCAAGGAAGAGGAAGGCAGCTTCCTCGTGGGCGCGCTCGCGGGCCTGGTGGCGAAGGAGAAGGTCGGCTTCGTGGGCGGCATGGAGATCCCCCTGATCAAGAAGTTCGAGGCCGGCTTCCGTGCAGGTGTGAAGACCACCAACCCGAACGCAGTGGTGCTGGTGCAGTACACCGGCAGCTTCGACAACGTGGGCGCCGGCAAGCAGGCCGCGCAGGATCTGATCTCCAAGGGCTCCGAAGTGATCTTTCAGGCCGCGGGCAGTGACGGAAATGGGGCCATCCAGGCCATTAAGGAAGCGCGGGCTGCGGGCAAGCCGGTTTACGCCATCGGAGTGGACTCCGATCAATCGCACCTCGCACCTGACGCGATGCTGACTTCGATGATCAAGAGAGTGGACCTCGCGGTGTGGCAGGCCTCGAACGATCTGAAGGACGGCAAGTTCACCTCGGGCGATCAGTCCATGGGCCTCAAGGAAGGCGGCGTGAGCTATGCCCCCGTGCGCGTGGAGCTGGCCAACAAGGCCGAGCTGCTCGCGAAGGTCGAGGAGCTGCGCGGGAAGATCGTCGCGGGTGAGATCAAGGTTCCGACGAATCCCGCAGACCTGAAATGACCCACGTGGTGATGGTCGAGTGTCCAAAGGTCATGAGGTCGATCACGTGAGCGCGCGCAAGGCCACGGTGGTCGTCCCGTGCTTCAACGAAGAGCGCCGGCTGCGGCCCGAGGGCTTGCTCCAGCTGCTCGCGGATCCTTCGGTCGAGCTCACCCTGGTCGATGACGGATCCACCGACGGCACGTTGAGCAAGCTCGAGGAGATTCGTCAGCAGCAGCCCTCCCGCATCAACGTCGTCGCGCTCACTCGCAACAGCGGCAAGGCAGAAGCGGTGCGCGCGGGCTTGAGGGACGCGCTCAGCCGCGGGAGCTCGATCGTCTGTTACCTCGACGCGGATCTCGCGACGCCGCCCGGAGAGATGCTCGAGCTCATCAAGCATCTCGAGCAGGGGCCCTTCGACGTGGTGCTCGGAGCGCGCGTCGCCCTGCTCGGCCGGCACATCGAGCGCCAACCGGTGCGTCACTATCTGGGCCGCGTCTTCGCCACCCTCGCATCGCTCTCGCTCGATCTCCGCGTCTACGACACGCAGTGCGGCGCCAAAGCGTTCCGCGCCACGAAGGAGCTCACTGCCGCGCTCGAAGAGCCCTTCTCTTCGCGCTGGGTGTTCGACGTGGAGCTGCTGGGAAGGCTGCTGAGCGCCGGTGTCGCGCCCGAACGCTTCGCCGAGGTTCCGCTCAAGGAATGGAGAGATGTGAAGGGCTCCAACCTGAACCCAACATCGATGGTTCGCTCGTTCGGTGAGCTGGCTGCGATCGGCGTGCGCTTGCGCCTCGGAGGCAAGTCGAAATCATGAACTGGATGGCTCCACTGGCGGCGGCGGCGACCTGGGACACCACGATCCAGGAAATTCGAGAGCGGTACACCAGCGGCCTCACCGAGGACGCAGCGTACGGAGTGAAAGTCGCGCTCGTGGGGGTCGGGCTGACCTGCGTGCTGTGGCTGGCCAAGGCCACTCCGGGCTGGTGGCGAGCCGTCGCGATGTTCTTCGCCGCCGGAGCAGCAGCGCTCGGCATCAAGCTCGCGCTCGCCCAGGCCTGGCTCGCGGACGATGCGTTCATCTCGTTCCGCTACGCGGACAATTTCGCGCGCGGAAACGGCCTCGTGTGGAACGTCGGTGAGCGCGTCGAGGGCTACACCAACTTCTTGTGGACGGTGTTGATCGCCCTCGCGCAACTGCTCGGCATTCAGCCCGCCTACAGCGCGACCGCGATGACCCTCGGCTGCCTGTTGGTGCTCGCGCTGGTGGGAACGTGGAAGCTGAGCAAGCCAGGCTGGGTGCCGCTCGCACCGGTGCTCCTGGTGATCTCTCCGGCCTTCGCGGAGTTCGGAACCTCGGGTCTCGAGGCGGGGCCCACGGCGCTCTGCGCGGGACTCGCCGCGCTGCTCCTCGCAGACAGTGAACGCCGTCACCTGGCCGCGTGGTTGATTCTCGCCGCCGCGTTGCTGCGTCCCGATCACGCGCTCTTCTTCGTTCCGCTCGGGCTCCTGCAGCTCTTCGCGGGGAGAAAGGCGATCCTTCACACCATCGGCGCGGGCGTGGCGTTCGGGATCTATTGGCTCGGCCGCTGGGCGTACTTCGGAGAGCTGCTTCCCAACACCTTCCACGCCAAGTCGGGCGGAGGCGCGTACTGGTCGCAGGGCGCGATCTATTGGGCCGAGTTCTCGCTCGCCACCAGCCTGTGGATCCTCGTGCCTCTCGTGCTCCTCGCGGCGCTCGTGTTGGCGGTGAGCAAGAAGAAGGACGCGCTTCCCTGGGCAGCGGTGATCTTCGCGCTGGTGGGCGGTTCGGTCTTCGCCGCGTACGTGGCGCGCGTGGGCGGAGACTTCATGGAGTTCCGCTTCGGGCTCACCACCTACGTCCTGGTCGCCTTCGGCGCGGATCTGCTGCTCTCGCGGTTGGCCGGACCGCGCGTATGGGCGACGGTGATGGCAGGACTGGTCCTCGTGCCACTGGGGTTCACCCCCACGATGATCAAGCCAGGCGAGAAGAAGTGGCACATCGCCCGCGAGTCCTCGTTCTACAAACTCAAGACGTGGTCTCCCCTCGAGGTCGAGACCGGGCAGTGGGCGACTGGCAAGGCGCTCGCTTCGCTCCCGAACATGGGTGCGGACGCGCCGCCGCTCGCCGCGGGCTGCATCGGCATCGTGGGTTACCTCTCGCGCGTTCGCATCGTCGACCGCTACGGCCTGACCAACGCAGCGATCGCCCGCAAGGAGATCAAGGAGCGCGGTCGCCCAGGCCACGAGAAATGGGCGACGGACGCTGAGCTGCGCGCCGAGGGCGCGGAGTGGACCGTGGACCCCACGTGGGAAGAGCCGCTGAAGACGCGCACGAAGTTCCGCATCGGCGACGTGAACTTCTGGGTGCTCAAGTACACGCCCACGTTGCCAAGTGCGCTGCCGGTGCCTCCGCTGGCCGACGTGCTCGCGGGTATTCGCTCGTTGTCAGAAGCGAGAGCGCAGATGAGCGCGGTGAACACGCTGTTCGAGAGCTACCCCGGCGTCTTCGCGAGCTGGGAGCAGCAGTGGAACTTCGTCGATCCGCGCGAGTTCAAGACCGAGGGTGAGAACGTCGAAACGACGCTCTCTCGGGTCACTGCGAAACGACGGCTGACGTTCTCCACGCATCGCGCCTGCTCCTCCACGGCGCAGCGGCTGCGGTGGAAGACGATGAAGGGCGCGTGCACGCCGCAGGAAGTGCGATGCACGGGAGGCGAGCTCGAAGCGGCGGTGAGCTGCACCGGCGAAGACATTTCGCTCGAGGGGTTCTCGTTCGAGCCCATCGATTACTCAGAGCGCCTGCGGTGGGCGCTGCCGCTCGGCGCCGATGCGATCGCTGACGTGGTGCGCGAGCAAGACGACTCCCTCGACGGAATGATCAGCCGAATTCGCTTCGACACCGCCGCGGATCTCTCCAGGCCTGAGCTCCAGGGTGCCTCGGGGCTCTTCGATGTCACGTCCAAGCCCGCCCCCGGTCAGGGCGTGATCACCAACATCGAAGGCGCAGGATTCTTGAACGGCTTCGCCAAGGGTGGCGATACGCCGAAGGGCAAGCTGACGATCACCGTTCCCGTCACCAAGGGAAAACCGGTGCTGGTCTCGTTCATGTTCGCGGGCGGTTTTGCGTGCGAGAAGGTGCGCGCGGTGTTGCGCGACGGTCCGCTCGAGCGCCTCAAGGCGTGCGGTCGACAGGACGAGGTGCTGCGCCCGTCATCGACCATCGTGACTCCTGCGTCCGATCGGCTCGTGCTCGAGGTGCTCGACGATGAAGACAAGCCCTGGGGTCACGCGCTGATGGACGAGTTCTTCGTCTGGTCGATGCCCGACCCGAACGAGGCTGCTCAGCGCTGAGCGAGCGTCACTCGCCGAGCACCAGCACATCATCGACGAGCAGGTGTCCCCAGCCCTCGGTGCTCGCGTCAAAGGCCACGAAGCGCAGCTCGCGTCCGGGAGGCAGCGTGAAGAGCACCGCCTTGAGCGCCTCGGTGCGCTCTCCGCAGGCGCGCGCCAGCAACCGCTCACCCTCGGCCACCCCGGCGAAGACCGTCTCACAGCTCGCGCTCCCGGCGACTTTGAGCGCCACTCTCCGCGTCCCCTTCGGGAGCGGAAGGCTGACCATTCCGGTGCTGAGATCTCCGCGGTGGTAGCTGTTCAAGTAGCCCCCGCTGGTGCCGACGATCGGCTGCTGCAGGGGCAGCGCGCTCTGCGTGGGCCCCTCACCGAAGGCGAAGCCGCTGAACGACAGCGACGCGTTCGGAGCGTCGAAGGTCTCGAGGTGGAGCACGCCGGGGCCGTTCTGGAGCGCATCGAACTCACTCGCCGTGAGCGCCTGAGGAGGAGCGAGTGAAGTCTCGGGAGTGAGCGGCGGCGGTGGGCGCTGAGTCACCAGCGCGAAGAAGTCCCCTTCGCACGCCTGAACGTCGGCGGAAGTGAGCGGCACCGCGCGCGGACGAATGAGCGGAGTGCCATCGGGCTGCATCTCCACGTTCGGCCGGAAACACTCGATGTAGCCGGGAGGCGCGCTGCGATCGTGCGCCATCAATCGGAATCGCTCGGGGGCGACGGGGTTGCGGGCGATCACCGCGTCGTTCAAACCAAACACATCAAGAATGGCGACGTTCGGCATCGTCCACCCTGGAACGCCGACAGTGGAGAGCGCGATGACCGGCAGCTCCTCCGCGGAGACCGGGACCGTGCGGCGTTCGCCGTAGAAGCGGCGCTGCGTCTCGCCGAAGACCTTGTGCTCCTGGTGGCGCATGCCGACGTGGTGCTCGATCAGCCACGACTGCTGCTCGTCGAACCACTCGGTCAGCGGACTCCAGATCGGTCCCAGCCTGGGAGCGACGGCCACCTTCATCTTGTACGCCTGCGAACGTTCGGTGCGCGAGCGAGAGCCGTCGTAGTGGGCCCATTGAATCGGCAACGACGCGACGAGGCTGAGCGACAGCGCGACGACTCGAAGCGAGAGTGGGCGAAGCTCGACCAGCAAGAACGACCAGCCCAGCGCCAGCACCGGCACCCACTGGGACAGCACGCGGTACTCGAAGTGATCGCCGCCGATACGCAGCACGTAGTACCCGGCGTGAGCGACGAATGTGCCGACCGCGAGGAGCCGAGACAGCTCGAGCGACGGACGCTGCTTCACCCAGCGCACCACCATCACCAGCGCGAGCAGAGCGCACGCCCAGTAGCCGTACTCGACGATGAAGCAGCCGATGTAGCGAGCGCCTGCTTCGGGCCAGGCCCCGACGTGCTTCGCGTAATAGGTGTTCGGCAGCCATTCGCCGTAGGTCATGCGACGCCACAGCACGTGCAGCGGCACGAGGAGCAGTGCTCCAGCCGCGGCCAGCGTTCTCCAGCGCGACGGTGATTCCCGAGAAGGCCAGAGCGCCAGGAACAACGTCGCGGCCCACGCGAGCAGCCCATCAGGCCGTGCGAGCGCGGCGAGGCTGGCCCACAACGAGAGCCAGACGAACTCTCGGCTCCCGCGGCGCGGACTGATTCGCCACGCGAGCTCGAACCAGAGAAACAGCAGCATGTTGAAGAGCGCCGTCTCGAGGCCCGAGCTGCTCCAGGCGAGGAAGGTGCGGTTGCTCAGCAAGAACAGCAGCGCGAGCGCCGTTCGCCAGAGCGGAGAAGTGGAGGTGCGGGTCCAACTCCAGACACGCCAGGTGATCACCGCGGCGCAGAGCAGCGACAACACGTTCGCGGCGTCGGGCGGCTCGACCTTGAAGACGCTCCACACTCCGTCGAGGAGGAGCATCCAGAGAAAGTTCGAGTACCCCTCGACTGCGCGGAAGGGAGGGACGTTCCACACGTAGCCGAAGCCGAGGTGGCGATTCGAGATGAAGCGGAAGGTGATGTACGCGTCGTCGGTCAGGAACCAGAACTCGCGCCAGCCCCACCAAAGGGCGAGCAGCGAGACTGCCAACAACACGAACAGACCAACCCGGGACCGCATCCGCGCACCTGCATACAGCGCGGAGGACGCGAGCGGTGCGAGATCAGCGCGCGGCGATCGCCGACGGGCGCGACAGCGTGCAGAAGGTCACGGAGTCGATCGGCTCGCCGGCGACGTCGAGCGGATGCAACCAGCGCGGCGAGGTGCTGGTGAAGGTGCGCTCGCCGGCCTGCACGGTGAATGTCACATCCACGGGGAGCTGCGTCGCGAAGCCGTAGACCGCGGGCGAAACCTCGTCGGCGTTGGTCCACTCCGAGAAGCGCACGGTCTTGTCACCGACCTCGATCTCCAGCGGGAGCTGGCCCAGCTGACTGCCCGCCACCTGGGTGCAGGTGTGGACGGTGATCTCGCTGGCGGTCGTCTCGATCGAGCTCGCCGGAAGCGGCTGCGTCATGGTGCTCGCCAGCGCAAGGACTGCAGCTCCGATGACGACATTCCGCATAGATGACGCCTCCCAGAGCCCGAGAGAGCACGTCGCGGGCCAGCAGGACCCGCCGTGGTCACGAGGACTTGGGAGTAGGGATCGCTGCCACTGGTGCGGCTCTACGCCAGCAGTGGTGTGCACTCGCGTTCACAGGGGCTGTCGATACAGGACGCCACGAGTCCGCTGATAGAGCGACTCATCGGTCTGGAAAACGGGCCTCAGGAACGGGTTGAAGAGGCGCTGTCGGAGGATCTGATTCCCGATCTCCACTGA
>CBIHPJ010000375.1:0-8643 GCA_966211295.1 uncultured Myxococcales bacterium
CTCAAGGACCTCTGAGTCTCGACGAAGTCTCGTGGGCGGATTGGCCGGTTACTTGACGGCTTCCTTCAGGCGGCGCTTGCGACCTTACGGCGATCCCTCATCGAGAGTGCGAGCAACACGAGCGGCACCAGCACCAACGGAGTGAGCCACGCAGCAAAGGGAGGCGCGAGGCGCCCATTGATCGCCAGGCTGCGCGAGATCATCCCCACCACGAAGAGTGCGCCGTAGAGCCCTGCCCCCTCGAGCAAAGTGCGCGGCACCGACACACTGCGCTGCCCTCTAAGTCCCACCAGGCAGATGATCAACGCAGCGAGTACCGCCGCGAACGGAGCCGACCAGCGTTGATGAATCGCAAAGCGCGTGGGCTCCGTGGGCAGCTGCAGCGCGCCCATCAACGACACCTGCCGCTCGAGGACGCTCAACGGCAACCACTCGGGCCGGCCGACCGCGAGCTGAGTGACCTCGGGACGCAGCGCGAGCTGCACCTCGAAGTTCCCCTTCCGCCCTGCCTTCGCGTCGGGGCCCGCGAAGAAGAGCTCTGTCGCTTCATCCGCCATCCACACGCCTTCGCGCACGTAGGTGAGCCGCGGAGCCTCGACCCAACCCACGAGCTCAGACTTCGGGCCGAGCTGAAATACGCGCACGTCTTCGAGCCGCTCGGGATTCGCTTCACCCCGCACGTTGAGCAGCCGATCGCCCACGCGGAACCAGCGGCGTGGTGAGTAGACCGAGAGAAAGTCGCCCCAGCGATCGAAGCGCTCCACCATGAGCCGATCGATCTTCGGACCCGACTCGCTCACCACGAATTCCTGGAAAGCGATGAGCCCGACGGAAGCGAGCACCGCCACCACCATGATCGGCCGCACCACCACGAGCGGAGACGCCCCGAGCGCGCGCAGCGCCGTCCACTCACCTCGCCGCCGAATCACGGTCACCGCGAGCCCTGCCGCGAGCACCAGCGCCGCCGGAGCGAACTGCACGATCGCCACGTGCGAGCGGTACCAATAGAGCAGCAGCACGTCGCCCGGCGGCTTGCCCGTGTAGATGCGCAGCCAGTCGCCGAAGTCGATCACCAGGAACAGCACCACCACGCCGAGCGTGAGCGTGATGAACAGCCCCGCCATCAGCCGCGCGACGTAGCGCTCGAGCAACTTCATCGAGCGCCCCGCTTCTCCACTCGCAGCAACAGCCAGATGCCGAACGCGAAAGCGATCACCGTCGGAAGGTGTCCCGCGACCCACGCCGGCAATACTCCGCGCTCACCCAGCTGCACGCCCACTCGCTGGAACACGTAGAAGCCGAGGTACGTGCCGAGCGCGATCAGTGCCGCGGTCCTCATCGCGCGCTTCCGCCCGCCCTGCGCCACCGCGGTGGCCAGAATCGCGAGCGCGGCCGGAGCCCACAGCTGCGAGAGGCGGAAATGAAACGCCGACCAGTACGACGATGACGGAGCACCCGTCTCCTCCGCGCCCTTCGCCGCCTCGAAGAGATCCATCGGCGACAGCTCTTCGTGCCCGAAGCGGAACGTGTTCCGCCGATTCAGCGCGTCGGCCACGTTGAACAGCAGCGTGCCGTCCTTGAACGAGGTGGTGGAGTACTCCTGCGCGGCCGCTCGCTGCACCAGCACGCCGTCGGTGAAGTGCATGCCCACGCCGTGCTCGAACGTCGCCTGCGCTACCGGAGCAGAGAGCACCGACACCCGCGCCGGATCGCGCTCATCGATCAGCAGCACCTGGCGCCACACGGGACCCGGCGCGACGGCCTCGGCGTGAAACACGATCCCTGGAATGTCGGCGCGCACGGTGCCCGGCTTGAGATCACCGAGCACGTTGCGCTCGATCACCTCGCGCGCGGTCTGCCGCATCTGCGCGATGCCCCACGGCTTCCAGAAGAAGATCGTGATCGAGAGCAGCACGCACACGCCCGCGCCGAGCACGAGTGCGGGACGAGCGAGTTGACGCGCAGACACTCCGACCGAAGCCAGCGCGGTGAGCTCTCCGTCTTCGCCGAGGCGCGCGAAGCCGATCATCACTCCGAGGAGCAGCGAGATCGGCAGCACCTGCGGCAACAACATCGGCAGCATCGCCAGGCCGAGCATCAGCCAGTCGGAAGGCTGCGCCGCGCTCCCGAGCAGGAACTCGACGCCGCGCACCAACGTGAGCGCGTAGAAGAGCGACAGCAGCACCGCGGTGGCTGACAAGAACGGGCTCAGCAACTCGCGCAGCACGTAGCGGTGCAGCACCGAAGAGATCACGGAGGCGCGCCCGCGGCGATGTCCCGCCGGAAATGTCGGCCCTTCCAGGTGATCGAATCAGCGAGCGCGGCGGCGAGCGTCCGCGCCTCCTGCAGTGTCGCGCCGTGCGCGCACGCCGTCATCACGCGGCCGCCGGAGGTGACGAGCTGATCGCCGCTCCTCTTCGTGCCTGCGTGGAAGAGCTGCGTGTGTGCGGGCAATGAAGAGGGCACGGTGATCGCGTCGCCGGTGCGAGGCGATTCGGGGTAACCCTCGGCCGCGAGCACGATTCCCACCGAGAAACCCGAGCGCTGCAGAAGCGTGGTGGTGGTGAGGGCGCCGCGCGCGCACGCCTGGAGCACCGGCACCAGGTCCACCTCGAGCTGCATCATCAAGACCTGCGTCTCGGGATCTCCGAGCCGCGCGTTGTACTCGAGCACTCGCGGACCATTCGGCGTGAGCATCAGCCCCGCGTAGAGCGCACCGCGGAAGTTCGCGCCCCGCTTCGCGAGTTCCTTCAGCGTGGGAGCGATCACCTCGCGGCCCACCTTCTCGAGCTCGGCGGTGCTCAGAAAATTCGCAGGCGCGTAGGCACCCATGCCGCCGGTGTTGGGTCCGCGATCACCTTCGAAGACGCGCTTGTGATCCTGCGAGGGCGCGAGCAGCGCGAACCGCTCTCCGTCACACAGCGCCATCACCGAGAGCTCAGGCCCGGTGAGCACTTCTTCGAGCAGGATCTTCTGACCGGCCGGGAGTGCACCGAGCGCGCGGCAGCCCTGCGCAGCCTCTTCGCCCGAGGTCGCGACGATCACGCCTTTCCCCGCGGCGAGTCCATCGGCCTTCACCACCACCGGGCCCCACTCGAGTGCACGCTTCGCCGCGGCCTCGATGTCGCTGAACAGCTCGAAGCGCGCGGTGGGCACGTTCGCGGCCTGCATGATCTCCTTCGCGAACGCCTTGCTCCCCTCGATGCGCGCACCCGCGGCACCGGGACCGAAGACGTCGAAGCCCGCGGCGCGAAGGGCATCGCCGACACCGGCGACGAGCGGCGCTTCGGGGCCCACCACCACGAGATCGATCTTCCGCTCCTTGGCGAGCGCGACCACCGCGTCTGGCTTGGTGGGATCGATCGCGACGCAGTCGGCGAGCTCGGTCATTCCGGGATTTCCCGGAGCGACCACGAGCGACTTCACCAGTGGGCTCTGCTTGAGCTTCCACGCGAGCGCGTGCTCGCGACCGCCACCGCCGAGAAGGAGCAAGTTCATTTCGGTCAACCCTTACCCCGACCCTGTCCTGAAAGTGCGGCGCAGGGAGAGGGAGACAGTGATCAGAGCTGGTGCTTGTACAGCACGCGCTTCGCGTCCCGGTACAACGGATCGCTCAGCAACACCGAGGTGAGCACGCGGCGCGCCTCATCGGCGTTCTTCTGGCTCGCCTCACCGTCACCGAGGATGACCTTGGGACCCAGCAACTGGGGACCGAACTTGAGCGAGGACTGCGCCGCCACCTTCGCCTGATCGATCTTGCCGGCCATCGAATGCGCCTGCGCCTGGCTGAAGTAGACCATCGCGTTGTTCTTGCTGCCGTCCATGCCGCGCGCCGAGAACCTGAGCGCGCCGCCGATGTCCTTGCGGCGCAGCGCGGCCATCGCGCGATACGCGAAGCCATCCGCGTTCTTGCTGTCGATGTTGGTGACCTTCGCGAAGAACTTGTCGGCGGTGGCCGCGTCTTCCGAGAACCACGCCACCAGGCCTTCACAGAGTGACGGGCTCGGATCTTCGTCGAGATCCTTCACCAGCGCCGAGTACGCACCGACGGCGGGCTTCAGCAGGTCCGCCGGCCGCACGTAGAGGTGCGTGAGCGAAGGCACCGGGCGGCTGTTGGGATCAGCGCGCAACCCGCGCTTCATGCAGAACTCCCAGGCCTTGCCGTCCTTGCGCGCCTTCGCAGCAGCCGCGCCCGCGAGGAAGATCGCGTCGACCCGGCGGGGATCAGCCTCGACCGTCGCGCCCAGGGTCTGCATCGCCTCGGGCAGCTTGTCTTCCGCGATCAGCAGCCGGCCCTCGAGCGTCGACTCGAGGTACTTGTCGCCCAGCTTGCCCTTCAACCCGTCGAGCTCGAGCCGCGCCTTCGAGGCCACGCCCTTGTCGAGGAGGATGAGGAACTTCTGCAGCCGCGCGGGCACCGACTCGGCATTGTTGTCGAGCGCGCGATCGATGGTGTCGGAAGCCTTGTCCGGATCGCCATTGATGCGCTGAATGGTCGCGAGGTGCACCAGCGCGTCGGTCTTCTCGCCGCGAGGCAGCTCGGGGTCGTCGATGATGCCCTGCAGCTGCTCTTCGGCGCCCTTCAGGTCGCCCAGGTGCTGATACGCGAGCATCGCGAGACCCAGACGCGGGCGTCCGGCGTGCGGCGCAGCGGTCTTCGCGGCCTCGAGCACCTTCTTCGCACGCTGCGGATCGCCGACGTCCACCAGCAGGCGAGCGAGCTCTTCCGCCGCCTCCCACTGATCCGCGTCGAGCTCGAGCCGCCGCTCCAGCGCGCGCGTCGCTTCCTTGTAGTTGCCCTGGATCGCCGCCAGCTGCGCCTGGAAGAAGTACGCGCGCTTCAGCTTGGGATCGATCGCCAGCGCCTCGCGGAAGTTCTGCGCGGCCTGCTGCGGATTCTTTGTGATCACCGTCTGGCCGATGGCGAGCGAAGCCAGCGCCTTGTCGCGCGGCTCCTTGCTGTTGAGCCCACGCTCGGCGAGCACCTTGATGTCGTTCGGGTTGCCGGCGCGCGCGATGAGGAAGTGCGCGTGCGAGACGAAGACGCGCAGGTCTCCGCTGCGCTGCTCCGCCGCGGCCAACATCGACTCAGCGGCCTTCGCCGTCGGCTCGTCGATCTGTCCCGGCCGGCCGAAGGCCACCGAGAGCACCCAGCCCGCCAGCGCGCGATCGTTGCTCGGGTCGAGCACCAGCGCCTGCTGGAAGGCCTCTTCCGCGTCGAGGTAGCTCTTGGTGGTGTCTTTCACGAGGAGCTCTTCGCCCTCGTCCACCAGGTTCTTCGCCGACTGACCCTCGAGGTCGGTGAACTTGAGACGCCACTGCTGAATGATCGAGTCGACCGGGCGCGCGGGGCCGTTGCCCTTCACCACCAGCGGAGGAGCCTTGGTGGCCCACGGCTTCTTGATCACGAGGCCGACGGCGATCGCGATCACCGCGACGAGCGCCACCGCGATCCCGATCATCTTGCCCTTGCCGCCTCCGCCCGCATCCGGCTCGCGCATCGCTGAGCGCATGCGGCCGCCCTCGTTGGCGTTGATGGGCGTGCTCGCAGGGGGGAACAACGGCTGCGCAGCGGCAGGAGGAGCACCGCCAGGAGCAGAGAGTCTCGCGGGTGACTTCGGCGCAGGAGCCTCGGCAGCAGGCTCGGCGGCCTTGTTGCGGCACTCGTCGCAGACGCCCAGCGCCTGATCGAACGGGTCCGTCATCTCCTTGCCGCACGTGCGGCACTTCACGCCCGTGGCAGCGTCGGCAGCGGGCGCCTTGGCGGGGAACGCGGGAGCCTTCGGCCCACCCTGACCTCGCGGCGCGGACGGCTTCGAAGGAGGAGGCGGCGGAGGCGGGGCGTCGAGGTCGAGGCCTCCGCTTCCGAACGGAGAGGCGTCACCGCCCGGAGGCGAGCCGAAATCGAACGGACTCGCGCTGCTCGGCGCACCCGGAGGCGGCGAGCCAAAGTCGAACGGACTCGCGCTCGGCGGAGCCGCACCGGTGTTGGTCGGCGCGGCGCCGAAGTCGAACGGATTCGCATCCGCTCCACCCGATCCACCCGCTCCACCCGATGGCGGGGCGCCGAAGTCGAAGGGGTTGCCCGCGCTCGCCGCGGGCACAGGCGAACCGGGATTCGTCGGGGCACCGAAGTCGAACGGTGAAGCGGCTGAGGCTCCCGCAGCAGGCGCCGTCTGACCGAAGTGCATGCCAGCGCCGCCAGCAGCAGACGCGGCGGCGGGAGGCGGAGGTCCACCCATGTCGAAGAGGAACGCCGACGGAGCTCCTGCCGGGTTGGTCGGCGCCTCAGGCGCGGCGGCGGGTGGCGCGTCGTCCTTCTTCACGAGCTGCAGGTGCCGGCAACGCGGACACTGGGCTCGCACGCCCTTGGGGGTGACGAACTTGTCGTCGATGGCGTACGCGGCTGAACACTTCTGGCAGACGATGCGCATTGAACTGGAGTGGTTGCCTCAGTGACGGAAGTGCCGAACACCGGTGAAGATCATGCAGAGCCCATGCTCGTCGGCCGCGGCGATGACTTCTGCGTCGCGCACGGATCCGCCCGGCTGAACCACGCAAGCGGCACCTGCGGCCGCCAACGCATCGAGGCCATCGCGGAAGGGGAAAAAGGCGTCCGACGCCACTGCGCTGCCTTTCAGACGCGCACCACCGCGCATCGCCGCAATCTTCACCGAATCCACCCGGCTTGTCTGCCCTCCTGCCTGCGCGAGCAGCTCTTTCGGGGCGGCGAAGACGATCGCATTGCTCTTGACGTGCTTGCAGACCTTCCACGCGAAACGCAGGGCCTCGAGTTCCTCCGCGGTGGGCTGGCGCTTGGTGACCACCTTCCACTCGGTCTGCGGCTCCACCGCGTCGCGATCCATCAGCAGCAGGCCGCCTGAGACGCTGCGAGCGTCGAGCTGCGCCCGCGGAGCCGCGTTGGTCTGACCGAGGCCAGGGCCCGCGGCGAGCAGGCGGAGGTTCTTCTTCGCGGCGAGGATCTCCTTCGCCTTCTCGCTGTACGACGGTGCGATCACCGCCTCGAGGAAGGTCTCGGCGAGCGCGACGGCGGTCTTCTCATCGACCTCGCGGTTGAGCGCGATGATGCCGCCGAAGGCAGAGGTCTCGTCGATCGCGCGCGCGCGGCGATAGGCGGACTCGAGCTCGTCGGCCACGGCCACGCCGCAGGGCGTGTTGTGCTTGATCACCACCGCCGCGGGCTGGTCGCTGAACTCGAGCACGAGGCCGAGCGCGGCGTCGAGATCGAGAATGTTGTTGTACGAGAGCTCCTTGCCCTGCAGCACCTCGCTGAAGGCGACCGTGGGCTCGGTGGGCTTGCGGTGCTCCTTGTAGAAGGCGGCGCGCTGATGCGGGTTCTCGCCGTAGCGCAGGCCCTGGGCCTTCACGAAAGGCAGCGACAGCTCGGCGGGGAACGGCTCGCCTTCCTGCTCCGAGAGCCAGCTGGCGATCGCGGCGTCGTAGGCGGCGGTGTGAGCGAAGGCCTTTCGCTGCAGCGCGCGGCGCGTCTTGTCGCTCACCGCCTTGGTGTCCTGCAGCTCCTTCAACACCGACTCGTAGTCCTCGGGGTCGACCACGATCGTCACGTGCGCGGCGTTCTTCGCCGAGGCGCGCACCATCGCCGGACCTCCGATGTCGATCTGCTCGATGGTCTCGTCGCGCGAGGCGCCCTTCGCGACGGTCTCGCGGAACGGGTACAGGTTCACCGCGACCAGCGAGATCGCCTCGATGCCGTTCTCGGCCATCTCGCGCGCGTCGCTCTCGAGGTTGGGCCGCCCGAGCAGGCCGCCGTGGATCTTCGGGTGGAGCGTCTTCACGCGGCCGCCGAGGATCTCGGGACTCCCGGTGTGAGCGGAGACTTTCCGGGCGGCCACTCCGGCGGCTTTGAGCGCCTCGAGCGTGCCACCGGTGGAGAGCAGCGTGTAACCGCAGTTGACCAGGCCCTGAGCGAATGGAACGAGGCCGCGTTTGTCCGAAACCGAGAGCAGAGCGAGCACGGCAGGCGAGGTACCAACCGCGTCTGGAGGGGTCAACGAATCAGGAGTTTTCCCGCCTCACATGCTGGCTTCTGGGGAGCGCAGGCGACTGCGCTCACTCCTACTTCTGATTAGCGGCTCTTGATCGGCTTGCCGTTCGCGTCGCGGGGCGGCTCGGCCTCGGTCGCGGTGCGGACCTTCTCGAGGCCGCGGGTCTCGACCTGGCGAATGCGCTCGCGGGTGAGGTTCATGATCTCGCCCACCTCTTCGAGCGTGATGCCGCCCTTCTCCGCGACGTCGAGCGCGCAGGTGTACTCGAGCTCCCAGATCTCCTTGTCGGGGAAGTTGAGCTTGATGCTGCCCGTCTCGGGATTCACGTCGAGGTACAGGTTGTACTTGCACGAGACGAACACGCAGGGGCGCGGGCTCGAGATGCAGTCGGCGCGCGACTTCGGGCGGCTGCCGGAGATCTCGTTGAGCAGCGCCTGCTCGTCGGGATCGATCTGACCCGAGAGGCGGCGGCGTCGCAGATCGCGCGCCATCTCCTTGCGGGACATCGTCTTCGAGCGGCGGCGGTCATCATCACCGTCGGACTTGAGCGGCTCGGCCTCGGTGTCCTGGACTTCAGCGTTCATCATCATCTTCCCCTCCTGGAAGGTACGGCTTT
>CBIHPJ010000376.1:0-8621 GCA_966211295.1 uncultured Myxococcales bacterium
CGGATCGTTCATCACTTCCGCGACGTGTTTGATTGTGAGGTGACGGTCGCTCCCGAGCCGAAGCGGACGGTGTCGGTCGTGGTGACTCGCGATGATGGGCGCGTGTTGTTGCTGCAGCGCACTCCCGAGCGCGGCGGCTTCTGGCAGCCCGTGACCGGGCGAGTGGAGCAGGGTGAGTCACCGGTGCAGGCGGCCCAACGTGAGCTCGGTGAGGAGACCGGTTTCTCGTCGGCGGTGAGCTCACTCGGCTACGAGCACTCGTTTGCTTTCGGGCAGGCCGAAGTGATCCGTGAGACTGCGTTCAAGGCGAGAGCTCACGGCGAAGTGCGAATTGATCCCGCGGAGCACGTCGGTGCCGAGTGGTTCTCAGCAGAAGACGCGATCGCGAAGGTTCCTCATGCGGGGCTTGCTCGAGCGATTGCGCTCGCTCGCTAAACCCTCTCCCGAGGGAGAGGGAGCCACTCTTCACTTTCGGTGTCGGTGCTCAGAGCTTGATGACGAGGCCTTCTTTGGCCGCGATCGTCTCCTTGCGCTCTTTCTTCACGACCTTCATCAGCGCATCCATCGCGTCATCGCTGCGCGTCGGGTCGTGATGGAAGAGCACCAACATCCCTACGTCCGCTTCGGCCGCGAGCTTCACCGCGTTCTGCCAGGTGGAGTGCCCCCAACCGATCTTCGGTCTCCCGCTGCGGCCGAGGTACTCATCCTCGGTGTACATCGCGTCGTAGATGAGCACGTCGGCGCCGCGTGAAAACTCGGTGAGCTGCGCGTCGCGGTCGTTGTTCCCGTGTTCGGTATCGGTCGCGTAGACCACCGACTTGTTCTTGTACCCGACGCGGTACGCGAGATTGCCGCCGGGGTGATTCGCTTCGATCGCGGTCACCGAGACGCCGTTGTGCTTGTACCGATCGCCCGCTTCGAAGCCCTGGTATTCGAGCTGCGCGCGGAAGACCATTTCCACGGTCACGGGGAAGAACGGCTGCTGCATGTGCCCGCTCAGCACGTCCTTCACCGAGCGCGCGTTGCGAGTCGGTCCACGAATGGTGAAGCGGCTCCGCGGATCGAAGATCGGCCCGAAGAACGGCAGGCCCTGAAGGTGATCGTAGTGATAGTGCGAGACGAAGATGTTCGCGTCGAGCGGTCCCTGCGCCGCGGCGCCCAGCTCACGCACTCCGGTGCCGAGATCGAAGATGAAGGTCTCTCCGCCGGCCCTCATCTCGACGCACGGCGTGTTGCCGCCGTACCGCGCCGTTTCAGGACCAGGGGAGGGGATGGAACCGCGCACTCCCCAAAAGCGAACCGACAGGCCCGTCTTTCCAGCCGCGGCCGACTTGGCTGACTTGGCCAAAGCCTTAGCCGGCCTTGCCTGCCTTGGTTTTCGAGCCTTCCTCGGTGACGAGTTCAATCAGATGCCCAGACCGGTCCCGCTTCGTCTTGAGGTAGTCGACGTTAAGCGGGTTGCTGAGGGTCCGCGACGGAATTCGCCGACGCACCGGAATGCCTTCGTCGACGAGCCCGGCGATCTTCAGCGGGTTGTTGGTGATCAGATCGGCGCTCTTCACTCCGAGGCTGCGGAGGATCTCGGCGGCGACGTCGTAGCGGCGCAGGTCATCAGCGAAGCCGAGCTTCAGGTTCGCCTCGACGGTGTCGAGCCCCTCTTCCTGCTGCAGCGCGTACGCGCGGATCTTGTTGCCGAGGCCGATGCCGCGACCTTCCTGCCGCAGGTACACGAGCACGCCCTTGCCCTGCTGCGAGATGAAGTCGAGCGCGCGATCGAGCTGCGCGCGGCAGTCACACCGAAGGCTGCCGAACACTTCACTGGTCAGACACTCGGAATGCAGGCGCACCGGCACGCCCTCGAGGTCACGCACGTCGCCCTTCACCATCGCGACGTGCTCGCGGCCATCGCGTTTGTCGCGGAAGACCACGATCCGGAAGAGCCCCCGGTCAGTCGGGAGATCGCTCTCGGAATACCGCTCGAGCAAGTGGCTGAGCTTTCGGGTCGGCAGGAGCTGAGTCTTGTCTGTCATCGATCCCTCAGTTGCGTTCTGGCTACCAAATATCCTGTCGAGACAGAGTGTTGTTGCCTCACGACCGTTACAGATGCTCGACCCGCGCAAACGTTGCAGCCGTTCAGGCAGGTCCCCAAGACACGGGCAACACCTCGCAATGATTGCCGATTGGCAGGTCCCCCGCGTCCTCCGGGACCTCGATCAGGCAAGTGGCTCCTGCTCCAGATGAGAGGGAGCCCGACGATTGAGACGAGAGCGGAAGTGCGACGAGTTCAGCCCCTCTGACCTCCCACGTACCCCGCACGAAGTAGCGCAGGCCGGGCGGCTTCCGGGTGATCGGCGCGCCCAACCGAGCAGGCAGTCGCGGAGTCGCGGAAGCGAGCCCCTGCATCGCTCGCAAGGCAGGCCGAACGAAGACCTCGAAGGTCACCATCGCGGAGAGCGGATTTCCCGGCAGTCCAAAGACCAGCGTGGATCCCTTTCGTCCGAAGGCGAGCGGCTTGCCGGGCTTCATGGCGACGCGCCAGAACTCCATCTCGACTCCGAGACCGAGCAGCGCGTCGCGCGTGAAGTCCTTCTCCCCGACCGACGCACCCGCGATGGTGATGAGGACGTCGGACTGAAGACCCTTCGCGAACAGCGCGCTGGTGGACTCGAGCGAATCGGAGGCGCGGCCCACGCGCGTCGCGATCCCTCCGGCACGTCGGACCAACGCAGCGAGCACCGGCGAGTTCGAATCGACGATCTTCGACTCGTCAGGCGAGCCGAGGTCACTGAGCTCATCTCCACTGGAGACGATCGCGACCCGCGGCCTGCGTCGCACCTGCACCCGCTCGAAACCCTGGCCCCAGAGTGCGCCCGCGTCTCCGATTCCGAGCTCTCTCCCCTCGGGGAAGAGGAGCGAGCCGGCCTTGATGTCCTCTCCTCGCTTGCGCACGTTGAGACCAGGCTTCGCCGCCTCGAGGAGCTCCACGCGATCACCTTCGAGCGCTCGGGTCTTCTCCTGCATCACCACGGCATCCGCCCCGCGGGGGAGCTGCGCGCCCGTCATGATCCGCGCGCAGGTGCCGGCGATGACCTCACGTTGCGGAACATCGCCCGCGAAGATCTTCTCGATCACCTGGAGCGACGTCGCGCCGTCCGACGATCGAACGGCGTAGCCATCCATCGCCGAGTTGTCCCAGGGCGGCAGCGTTCGCTTCGCGATGATCGGACTGGCGACACTGCGTCCGAGCGCGTCGTCGATCTGCACATCTTCGGGGAGGAGCGGGTTGACCAGTTTCAGAATCCGCGCGCGCGCTTCGGAGACAGGGATCAGCGCCATCGCTGCTCCATGCCGATTTCACGCGTGAAAACCAATAGGAATTGCAGGGATTTGGCTTGACGACAACCCTGTGGATCGACTAACGGGCCACACCCCAGCCCAAGGAGACCGCGTTGGCCCAGAAGAAGGCGAAACCCGCTGCCGCGCAGAAGAAGGCGAAGCCGACACCCCAGAAGAAGGCGAAAGCGCCCGCGAAAGTGGTTGCTAAGGCCTCGAAACCTGAGGGGAAAATCGAGAAATCAGCGAAGGCCGGCAAGGTGGATAAGGCCGCCGAGAAGGCCGCTGAAAAGGCGGCGAAGGCTCCTGCTGCGGTCACGAAGCCTGCCGACGTGAAGGGCGAGGCGAAGGGCGAGAAGGGCGAGAAGGGTGCGAAGGGCGCCAAGAGCATTCCGCCTCCTTCCGTGTCCGCGCCTCCGCGTCGCGCCGATGGCTGGCTTGGGCCCATGCCCGACAAGCCGATGCCGCGTTCCACCAAGCTTCCTCCCGAGGCCAACCTCCTCACCAAGCGCGAGATGGAGCAGGCGCTCACGGTCGGCGAGCGTGGCGTGATCGGCGAAGGCTCGATGAAGGGCAAGCTGGTGCTGTACCAGGGCTTCCCGTACCTGGAGGTGATCGGCCGCGACAAGCGCGAGCTGTGGTTCCTCCTGCAGGGTCCCGATCAGGAAGTGCTGCCCGCGTATGCGGATCACAAGGTCTCCGTGTCGGGCCTCGTGAAGCGCTTCCACAACTACGGCGGCTCGCTCGACGTGCGGAAGTACTCGGCGAAGAAGCCCGAGGCGGAAGCCGCGCCGGTGGCCGCTGAAGTTCCCGAGGCAGCGAAGCTGCGCCTCCTCTCGCCTGGCGAAGTGGCCACCATCGGCAACCCAGGCATGTCCGTCGGCGTGAAGGGCTTTGCGACGCTGCGCGGCCGTCTCGAGATGAACGCCGAGGAGTACTACCTCGTCGTCTCCAACCCGGGCACGCGCCAGCAGGTGGCGTTCACGCTCGAGGGCAAGGCGAGCAAGGGCCTCAAGAAGTACATCGGCGAGATCGTGGTGGCGACCGGCGTGGTGGAGAAGACCACGGGCTGGGGCGGCACCATCGATTGCGAGTCGTGCGAGCCGCGCGCTCCCGAGTATCCGCCGGTCGCGCGTGAGAGCATCGAGGTGATCGAGGTCGAAGCTTCTGGCCAGGGCCAGGCGCGCGAGGCCGTGGTGAAGCTCAATCACGGTCTCACCGTGAAGCTCCCCGAGAAGCAGGGTCACGTCTGGGCCATCGAGCCGCAGACCGCCAAGCGCGTCAGCCTGCGCGAGGTGAACGTGAATCACCCCTCGTCGGGCTCGCCGGTGCGCGAGTTCTTCTTCACTCCGCGCAACCCGGGGATGCAGGAGATCGAGTTCTTCCTCGGCAAGGTGCACAACCCGATGCAGGTCGCGCGCACCTTCAAGGTGATCGCGAACGTGAAGTCTCCGGAGGTCGTCCAGTGACGGCTGTTTCAGCAAAGGGTGGTCGCGTGATGAAGCAGCTCAGCCTGGTGGTGTCGTTCCTCGTCGCTGGTCACGCGTTCGCCCAGGAGATCGGCACGGAGATCACTCCGTCCACTCCGAACTCGGGCGTGCAGCAGCAGCAGCAGCAGAATCCGCCGCCCAGCAACACGAACAGCAACCCCCCTCCGGCGAACTCGGGCTACACGTACAAGCCCAAGGGCTCAGAGAACAGCAGCAGCCCGGCGGCCAAGACCTTCGAGGGTCCCAAGGTCTCCGCGGCGAGCGGCGACTTCGGCATCCGCGCGAGCTTCGGCACCGGCGCCTCGCTGCCGACCCTCAGCTCGAGCTCCTCCGCGGCGGTCTCGGCGCCCAGCGTCGGCATCGCGTATTTCGCGGGCGACGCCTTCAAGCTGCTCATCGACCTCGGCGTGGGCGTGGCGCTCAACAGCAACGCCTCGTTCTCGATGAGCGCCGGCCTCGGGTTCGACTACCTCTTCCGCACGCCCGCGGACGCGATGCGGCCGTTCTTCCACCTCTCCGCTTCGTTCCTCGCGAGCGGGAACTTCAACAACGTCGGGATCGCCGCGGCGCTCGGCTTCGGCGCGGAGTACTTCTTCTCTCCGAGCTTCGCCGTCAACGCGCGCCTGCTGCTGGCGGTGCCGATGAATCTGACCAACAGCTTCCTGTTGGGCATCTTCACGCTCCAGCCCGGAGTTGGCGCGACCTGGTACCTCTGAAGAACGCTTCTGAAAGACCCAGTCAGACAGACAGGACCGGCCGCGTCAGCGCGGCTACCCGGGCCAGACGACCTCGCTTCCCGCGGGGACGCTGGCCCGTTTCACTTTTTACACACGCGGCTCGGCCACCATGCAGTTTCAGAAGGTGGCGTGGCGGACCGCCCATTCGAAATGGAGACATCTACAAGTGGCAATCGACTCTGAACATCTCTTCAACCTCGTGAGCACCGCGGGACGCCCAGTGGGCATCCAGGAGCTCCTCCGCACCGGCGGCTACAACCCCGGTGAGCAGACCGCGCTCAAGCGAGCGCTCCGCGACCTCGTGAAAGAGGGCCGCATTCTCCGCGACGGCAAGCGCTTCACCCCGGCGGAGAGCAAGCCCATGGCGAAGTCCGGTCCCGCGTGGGGCGGCAAGCCTCCCGCCAAAGCCAGCAGGCCAGCCAGCAGGTCCGAGAGCAAGTCGGCCAGCAGGTCAGACAGCAAGCCAGGCCTCAAGTCAGCCGGGAAGATCGGCAAGTCCCACGGCGGCAAGACCGTGGTGGGCATCATTCATCATCACCGCGATGGCTTCGCGTTCGTGAAGCCGATCGTCGGACAGGACTCGGAAGATCTCTTCATTCCGCCCGAAGAGACCAGGAAGACGCTCGATAACGATCAGGTCGTGGTCGAGGTCGTCGCCGGTACCGCAGGCCGCACCGCCGGCCGGGTGATCGAGGTCACCTCGCGCACGCGCCAGCTCGTGGTCGGCACCTACGAAGAAGACAGCAAGCAGGCGTGGGTCGAGCCGCGTGAGAAGGAGCTCGGCATCATTCGCGTGCCGAAGACGCAGCTCGCGCGCCCCGGTGACGTGGTGAAGGTGCGGCTCGGTGTCGGCACCTCGCTCTTCCACGGCGCCAATCAGCTCGTCGGTGAAGTGGCGGGCTCGCTCGGATCCCAGTCGGATCATTCCATCGAGGTGCTCTCGGTCGCGTTCTCCAAGGGCTTCCACGACGAGTTCCCGCCCGAGGTGATGGACGAGGCCGATCAAATTCCCCTCGAGGTGAGCGAGCAGGAAGCGCGCTCGGAGCACCGCCGCGATCTGCGCAAGATGCCGCTCATCACCATCGACGGTGAAGACGCGCGCGACTTCGACGACGCGGTGTATTGCGAGCCGCACCCGAAGGGCACGCGGCTGGTGGTCGCGATCGCCGACGTCTCTCACTACGTGCGGCAGGACACCGCGCTCGACGCGGAAGGTCTGCGGCGGGCGACGTCCGTGTACCTGCCGGGCCGCGTGCTGCCGATGCTCCCGGAGCGTCTGTCCGCCGGCATCTGCTCACTCAAGCCCGACGTCGATCGTCTCTGCATGGTCGCCGACATGGTGATCGACTCGAGGGGCACCACGCTCGAGACCGAGATCTACCCGGCGGTGATGAGGAGCGCGGCGCGCTGCACGTACACCGAGGTGCACCAGGTGCTCGCCGGCGAGAAGGTGCCGGGACGCACGGAGCTCAAGGGCCAGTTCGAGCGGCTCAACAACCTCGCGAAGATGCTCACCAAGATGCGCATCGATCGCGGCGCGATCGACTTCGATCTCCCTGAGCTCAAGGTGCAGCTGAAGGAAGACGGTCTTCCCGATCAGCTCGTGCGGCGTGAGCGGTGGGAGAGCCACCGTCTGGTCGAGGAGTGCATGCTCGCGGCGAACGAGGCCGTGGCGCGCTTCTTCCGAGAGAAGGAGCTCCCGACGGTCAATCGCTACCACGGCGAGCCCGATGAGGACCGGCAGGAGATGTTCCTCGGGCTGCTCGGCGCGTACGGCATCAATCCTCCGCCCGGCGAGTTCACCTCGAAGGCGATGAACGAGGTGCTGCAGCAACTCGAAGGACACCCCGAGCAGCGCGCGCTCAATCAGCTGGCGCTGCGCTCGATGATGCAGGCGGTCTACTCGTCGAAGAACACGGGGCACTACGGCCTGGGCGCGGAGGACTACCTCCACTTCACCTCGCCGATTCGTCGCATGCCCGACTTGCTGGTGCACCGGTTGCTCAAGGAGCTCTGGGGCCGCGGCAAGAAGCGTCCTTCCGATGAGCAGCTCGAGGAAGAGAGCGATCGGCTCGAGGCGCTCGCGGTGCAGTGCTCCGAGCGTGAGCGCGCGGCGATGCAGGTCGAGCGCGAGGTGAACCAGCTCTACTCGTGCCTGCTGGTGAAGGACCGCGTGGGCGAGGAGCACTCCGGAGTGGTGTGCGGTCTCTCGGAGAACGGCTTCTTCGTGCAAATCGACGAGCTGTGGGTCGAGGGCTTCGTCAAGGGCGAGTCGGTGTTCCCCGACTTCGAGTTCGATCAGTCGACCTACCGCGTGAACTTCGGCAACGGCCTGGTGGTGAAGGTCGGCCTGCCGTGCCGCGTGACGATCGCCTCGGTCAACATGGAGCGGAAGCAGATCGACTTCCAGGTGAACGAGCTCGAGGGCGCTGACGTCGAGGTGCACGAGGTCGAAGCGCGGCGCGAGCGCGAGCCGCGGGGTCGCGGGAAGTACGGCAAGCCGCAGCAGACCCGTCACCAGGCGATGAAGGCGGTGTCGGATCGTTTCGGAGGACCGAAGGGCAAGCGCGGCCGCTTCGAAGAGAAGAAGAGTGGCGGCCGGGAAGATCGCAGCCAGAAGCCTCGCGGTAGACACTTCGAAGAAGATCGTGGGGGCGGGAAGAAGTACCGCTCGCAGGATCGCGGTGGACGGTTCGCCGCTCCTTCGAAGGCGAAGTCGAGTTCACGTGACGTTCCTCCGTCCGCGCGGCCGACGCATCCCGCGCGTGGACAGCAGCATCACGCCGAGCGCGCGGATGAAGGCACCACGCGACGCTTCGAGCCGTCGAAGCGCTTCGGCGGTGACAAGAACTCGGCGAAGTTCGGCAAGGCTTCCCGTCGCGAGGCTCCGCCTCCGCAGGCCTGGGAGAAGAAACCCGAGGCCGAGGAGAAGGAAGAGCAGCCGAAGCAGAGAGGTGGCTTCGACGCGCGCGCGACGCTCGATCGACTCTGGCGTGAGCGCGGTGGTGGCGGCGGCGGCGGTCGCAAGCGCTGACGTATCTCCCTCGCCCTGCGACAGCGG
>CBIHPJ010000377.1:0-8615 GCA_966211295.1 uncultured Myxococcales bacterium
GCGCGCATCCGGCGGCCAGCGAGAGGACGAAGCACAGCGCGGTTCGACGCATGAAGCAGCGTCTTAGCGCCTTTTCCGGGGACCTATCGCCATCCTCTGGCGATCGTCGGCGTGTACCGCATGGCCCCGCCCGGCTGCTGAGGGAGGGCGCGCAGCTCGGCGATCGCCTTCGCGATCAGCGGCATCGCCTCGGAGCCCAGCGACTCATCCAGCCCCTCGAAGATCTCCGCGAACTCGTCGACGAAGGCCTGGAGGAAGAGCGGATGAGCGGAGTCACCCACCAGCTCGGTACGCGTCACCTCGAAGCGCTGGAAGCCCGCGGCCTTCAGCTCGGCCTCCATCCTGCGGCCCACGAAGGGATCTCCGCCGCCGCGTTGCTGCGCCTGGTTCAAGCGACCGAGCACCTCGAGGGCGGCAGGGCACTCGGGCGTGGTGCCGAAGGTGGCGTTGTCGACCTCGATGAACTGGCAGAAGCCTCCGGGCTTCAGCACGCGGCGCACGTCCTTCAGCACGGCCACGGGGACAGGCACGTGCTCGAGAAGCCAGCTGCAGTGCACGCGATCGAAGGTGCCATCGGGGAAGGGGAGCCGAGTGCCGTCGGCGCGGAGCACCGCGAGGTCCGGGTGATTCTTGCGCGCGGCACCCAGCTGCGTGGCGGAGAGATCGACTCCGACCAACTTGATCCCGGGGTACGCGCGCAGCAGTCGCGAACCCATTGCGCCGACGCCGGTCGCGAGATCGAGCACGCGTTGTCCGGGCTTCAGGTCGAGCGAGGCGAAGGTGAAGCTCGAGGTGAAGTCGGCCTGCTTCTCGAGTCGCGCGACCTCGCGCACGTCGGTGCCTCCATGAACGTAGCCAGCCTGTGCCATGCGCCGTGGGATAACGCCGGATCGAGGAACTGTCTTGAAGTCCAGACAAACGCCCCGAGGTGGGTCGTCGGTCAGGGGTCGATTGGGTTGCTCGACGCGTGCGTGCCTCTCGACCTCGGGCTCGTCGTCACTTGCTCACCTGGCTTCGGGGAATTGGTGACCTGGGCGGCGTGAGTACAAGCAGACTTCTGTACTGTCCCCGCCCACGTCGATCTTTCACGAGAGATTGAGTGAAAGAGTCACAGAAAATTCGTGGTGAGAGGCCTGGTCGGGTCGAGCAAGGGCGCTGATCGTCCCTCACCACGTCCCCTCAAGGCTCTCGCGGTGCGACTGCCCCTTTCGTCAGCGACGCAGCGAGTGCGCAGCGCGGGTCGCTTCGATCGCCGCGGTCGACGAGCGGCCTGCGCCCGAGGGAAATTCTTCCTTTCGATTTCCCGCGAGCACTTCCACGCACGCGTGCACCGACTGCGCGAGCCCATCGAGGTCGTACCCACCCTCGAGGAGCAGCACCAACTTCCCTCCACAGACTTCGTGGGCGAGCGACTTCACCGCGCTGCACATCGCCGCGAAGCCGCGCTCGGTGACGTTCATTCCTCCGAGGGGATCGGCCTTGTGCGGATCGAACCCCGCCGACACCAGGATCAGGTCGGGCTGATACTCGCGCGCACGCGGGAGGAAGATCTCGTGGAACACCGCTCCGAAGTCGGCGTCTCCCTGGCCGCCGGGGAGCGCCACGTTCACCGTGAAGCCTTTGCCCTCACCTTCTCCCGTCTCATCGGGAGCGCCGCTGCCTGGATAGAACGGGTACTGGTGGCTCGAGCAGAACAGCACGTCGCGCCGCGCGTAGAACGAGTCCTGCGTGCCGTTGCCGTGGTGCACGTCCCAATCGAGCACCAGCACGCGCTTCGCTCCGTTCACGAGCGCTGCCTCCGCGGCGACGGCGACGTTGTTGAAGAGACAGAAGCCCATGGCGTGCTCGGAGACCGCGTGATGTCCCGGAGGACGCACGAGCGCGAAGCCGTTCTTCGCGCCGCCCTTCATCACGTCGAGCACGAGCTGAGAGGCGCCACCGGCAGCGAGCAACGCGGCCTCGGTGCTCCCCGGGCTCATCGCCGTATCGGGGTCGAGCTGCGCTTCCTGTCCCGCGAGGGAGAGCACGCGCTCCACGTGTTCGAGCTCGTGAACGCGAGTGAGCTCTTCACGAGTGGCGCGGCGCGGATGAGCGAACTCCACTCCGGCGATCGGCGCGCGCTGGAGCACGTCGTGAATGGCGCGCAGTCTCCCCGGAGACTCGGGATGCATCGGCCCCGCGATGTGCTGCAGGTACGCCGGATCTGTCACCAGCCGAGTCCCTGAGGTCACCTGCTTCATGGGCTCGCTCAAGTCCCCCTCCGGCCTTCGCCGTCGGCGGCCGCTCGCCAGAGCGCGACCTCCGCCACGCCGTCTACCGCGAGCGAGAGCTGCACTTCTTCGAGGCTCACCGAGCGTTGCTCCACGGGCCGATCGAAGCGGAGCTCCTTCAACATCACGTCGTGACCGAGGCTGCGTGCGCGTTCGTGCAAACGCGCAATCAACGCAGCGCGGCGCGTTTCCGGATCAGCCACCACGAAAGCCGGAAGATCGAACTGCACTTCGAGCGCGGGCTTCTGTTTCTTCCCCTCGAGGATCAACGCACGCAGCAACCCATCGACCTGCGCGAGCTTCTGCGCGCGATCCCAGAAGGGCGCTTCCTTCGCGAAGGGCAGGGTGAGCAATGCGCGCAGCTGAGAGGCGAGATCGCCTGACTTTCCTCCAGCCGAGGGCAGGTCGTAGTCGAGCACCGTGAGCTTCGCGCCGAGCGGCGGGAGCAGATCTTCGAGCCGGCTCACCGCTCGTTTGAGCAACGGCAGCGCAGTCGAGGCCGATTCAGTTCCCACTGAAACTGCGAGGTGAAAGAGCGCCTGCTCGGGCCGCTCGGTGAGAGTGACGGAGGGCGTGGCCGTCTGCGCTCGATGGTCGCCGTAGCTCTTGCTCATCATCACTGCATGATGCCCCTGCTCAGGTGCAAAACCACCCGGGTCTTCGATGCTCAGCTGCGAGGGCATTGATCAGTCGATTCGTGATTGAGCACCCAGCACAGAACAGGTAGTTCGACGCACATGGCGATCACGGGGGATGTATTGGCTCTCGATCGCCCCGCCGAAATCGCCCGCGTTGCTGAGTGGATGAAGGCCCAGGTGATGGGCACCCTCAAGAAGCGCGGCGTGGTGGTGGGGCTCTCGGGCGGAATCGACAGCTCGGTGTGTGCGGCGCTCGCCGTGAAGGCTCTCGGCAAGGACAAGGTCTTCGGCATCTTCATGCCGGAGAAACACTCGGCCGATGAGTCACTCCAGCTGGGTCAGTTGTTGGCCGACTCGCTGGGCATCAAGGCGGTGACGGAGAACATCGCCGCCTCCCTCGAAGGCGTCGGTTGTTACGCGCGCCAGGAAGAGGCGATCAAGACCGTCTTCCCGGACTACGGCGCGGGGTGGAAGTGCAAGATCACCCTCCCGTCGATCCTCGAGAGCGAACGGCTCAACGTCTTCCAGCTCACCGTTCAATCACCCACGGGTGAGCAGAAGACCGAGCGCATGCCGCTGGGCGCGTACCTGCAGATCGTCGCCGCCACCAACTTCAAGCAGCGCGTGCGGAAGATGGTCGAGTACTACCACGCGGATCGGCTCAACTTCGCCGTGGTGGGGACCCCCAATCGCCTGGAATACGATCAGGGCTTCTTCGTGAAGCAGGGCGACGGCACCGCCGACATCAAGCCGATCGCGCATCTCTACAAGACCCAGGTCTACGCGTTGGCCGAGACGCTCGGCGTGCCCGCGGAGATCTGCCGGCGCCCTCCCACCACCGACACGTACTCGATGCCGCAGACGCAGGAGGAGTTCTACTTCGCGCTCCCCTACGACCGCATGGACCTCTGTCTGTGGGGCGTGAACCACGCGCTGCCCGCCTCCGACGTCGCGCCGGCCGTGGGCCTCACCGCCGAGCAGGTGGAGCGCGTGTACAAAGACATTCACTCCAAGCGGCGGGCCACGCGGTACGGCCATCTGCCGCCGGTGTTGATCGAACCCCTCTTCAACGAGACGGTGATCCTGTGAACTTCGCTCCTCCCCCCGCGCTCCACTCCGCGGTGACGCCGCAGTTGCACGACTTCCTCGAGAGCAGCGCCGCGCGGCTGGGCGAGAAGGTGGCTGTGGTCTGCAAGGGCCAGCGGGTCACCTACGCGCAGCTGGAGGCCCAGGCCAACGCGCTCGCCCACGCCCTGGTGAAGCTCGGGGTCGAGCGCGGCGATCGCGTGGTGGTCTTCGCCGACAACACCGTCGAGACCGTCGTCAGCTTCTGGGGCGTGCTCAAGGCCAACGCGGTGGTCAGCGTGATCAACCCGCTCACCAAGGCCGACAAGCTGACGTACTACTTGAACGATTGCCGGGCGAAGGTGCTGATCAGCGACATGCACCTCGCCTCGGTCGTCAACGAGAGCGCTCCCAGGTCGACGCACCTGGGCAAGGTGATCCTCTCCGGTGCCTTCGACGCGGCCCGCGTACCGGCGATCGGCAACGCGATGTCGTGGAACCAGGCGATCGAAGAGGGCGCCGTGCTGGCGAAGGCGGCCGGCGGAAAGCCGCCCCCGCGCCGCTGCCTCGATATCGATCTCGCCGCCATCATCTACACCTCGGGGAGCACCGGCGATCCCAAGGGCGTGATGCTCACCCATCGCAACATGCTCACCGCGGGCACCAGCATCTCCACCTACCTGGAGATGAAAGAGGCTGACGTGGTGCTGGGCGTGTTGCCCCTCGCGTTCGACTACGGGCTGTACCAGTTGATCATGAGCTTCCGGGTGGGCGCGCGGCTGGTGCTGGAGCGCTCCTTCGCGTTCCCCGCCCAGGTGCTCAAGGTGATGGCGGAAGAGAAGGTCACCGGCTTCCCCGGCGTGCCGACGATCTTCGCCATCCTCGCGGAGCTCAAGAGCCTGAAGGACTTCGATCTCTCGGCGATCTCCTTCGTCACCAACACCGCCGCCGCGTTGCCGGTGAAGCACATCACGATGTTGCGCGAGCTCTTCCCCCAGGCGCGAGTGTATTCGATGTACGGCCTGACGGAGTGCAAGCGCTGCACGTACCTGCCGCCCGCCGACATCGATCGCAAGCCCACCAGCGTGGGCATCGCCATTCCCAACACCGAGCTGTGGATCGTCGATGAAGAGGGCAACAAGGTCGGCCCCGAGACCGTCGGTCAGCTGGTGATCCGCGGGGCCACGGTGATGAAGGGCTACTGGGAAAAGCCCGAGGCCACCGCGAAGAAGCTCAAGCCCGGCCCCGTGCCTGGCGAGCAGGTGCTCTACACCGGCGATCTCTGCCGCCTCGACGCCGAGGGCTACCTCTATTTCGTGGGCCGCATGGACGACATCATCAAGTCGCGCGGCGAGAAGGTGGCCCCCAAGGAAGTCGAGACGGCGTTGATGAACATCGCCGGCGTGAAGGAAGCGGCGGTCATCGGCGTGCCCGACGAGATCCTCGGGCAGGCGGTGAAGGCCTTCGTGGTCCTCGAGCAGGGCGTCACCTTCACCGACAAGGACCTGATGAAGGAGTGCCAGCGCCGGCTGGAGAACTTCATGGTGCCCAAGGTGATCGAGTTCCTCCCTGAGCTCCCCAAGACCACCAGCGGGAAGATCAAGAAGACGGGCCTGAGCTGATGAGCACCGAGGCCCAGCCCGACGTGGAGGCGGTGTACGCGCGCGGCACCTTCCCGTTCCTCGGGCTGGAGTTGCTCGTGCAGCGCGGGGTGCTCATTCCCCGCCCCGAGACCGAGCTGCTCGCGCAGGAGGCGCTGCGGGTGTTGCCCGAAGGCAGCCCGATGACGGTGATCGACGTGTGTTGTGGCTCGGGCAACATCGCCTGCGCCATCGCTGCGCTTCGGCCGCACTCGAAAGTCTACGCCGCAGATCTCACTGTGCCTTGTGTGGAGCTGGCGCAGAAGAACGTTCAAAAGCTCGGGCTGCAGGGACGGCTCGAGGTGCGGCAGGGCGATCTCTTCGCGCCGCTCCAGGACCTCGGCCTCGAAGGGCAGGTCGACCTGATCACCTGCAACCCTCCGTACATCTCCACCGGCCGGTTGGAGAAAGAGCGCGCCGAGCTGCTGAGCGGAGAGCCGCGCGAGGCCTTCGATGGCGGCCCCTACGGTTTGTCGATTCACCAGCGGGTGATCAAAGACGCCGTGCCACTGCTCAAAGTCGGTGGCCGGTTGATGTTCGAGTTCGGGCTGGGTCAGGAGCGGCAGATGACTGCGCTCTTTGGCCGGGCGAAGAACTTCTCCGACCTGCATTTCGTCAGCAACGCGAGTGGGGCGCCGCGTGTGGCTGTGGCTGTTCGGGTGGCGCCGCCTGAAACGCAGAACACTGAATCGCAGCAAAAAGGAGCCTGAGTCGTGGAGCTCAAAGAGCAGATTCGCAAGTTCATCATTTCGAACTTCTACGTGGCTGATCCCGCCACCCTGTCGGACGAAGCGTCCTTGCTCGACGCGGGCATCGTCGACAGCACCGGCGTGCTCGAGATCATCACCTTCCTGGAGTCGGACCTCGGCATCACCGTCGAGGACGCGGAGATGCTGCCCGACAACCTCGACTCGGTGAGCCGGCTCGTTGCCTTCGTGCAGAAAAAGAAGAAGGCCTGAACGCGCATGTGCGGGATCGCCGGCATCGTGAACCTGCGACCGGGGCCGCCGCCTTCCCGGTCGGCGCTGGCCCACATGGCCGGGGCTCTCGAACACCGCGGTCCTGACGAGTTCGGCATCTACCGCGACGCCACCGCCGGCCTCGCCCACGCGCGCCTGTCGATCATCGACCTCTCTACGGGTCAGCAGCCGCTGGCCAACGAAGATCAAACCCTGTGGGTGTCCTTCAACGGGGAGATCTTCAACTACGTCGAGCTGCGCACCGAGCTGGAGTCGCTCGGCCACGTGTTCCGCACCAGGAGCGACACCGAGGTGATCGTTCACGCGTGGGAGGCCTGGGGTGAGGCCGCCTTCGAGCGCTTCAACGGCCAGTGGGCGATCGCCCTGTGGGACGAGAAGAGCCGAACCTTCGTGTTGTGCCGCGATCGACTCGGGGTGCGCCCGCTGTACTTCGCCGAGTTCGAAGGGCGCCTGCTCTTCGCCAGCGAGGTGAAGGCGTTGTTCGCCGGCGAGCCGAGGTTTCCCCGAGCCATCGACCCCATCGGCCTGGACGAGACCTTCACCTTCTGGACGGTGGTGCCGCCGCAGACTCTCTTCAAGGGTGTCTCCGAGCTCGAGCCCGGCCACGTGCGCGTGTACCGCGACGGCGTGCTGCAGAGCTCGCGGCCGTATTGGACCGCGACGTACCCCCAGCTCGGTGAGCGCCTGTTCAAGGGCTCGCTCGACGACGCCGCCGAGGCGTTGAGCGCCGCGCTCGATCGCGCCACGCACCTGCGCATGGTGCGCGCCGACGTGCCGGTGGGGAGCTACCTCTCGGGAGGGCTGGACTCTTCGCTGGTGGCGTCGCTCGCCAGCCGGGCGAAGCCGTCGGGCTTCAAGACCTTCTCGCTGCGCTTCGCGGACGCGGAATACGACGAGACCACCTACCAACGCGCCATGGTGTCGCGCCTGGGCACCGAGCACGCCGAGGTGGTGGTGGGGCGCAAGCAGATCGCCGACGTCTTCCCCGAGGTGATTCGCTTCACCGAGCGGCCCATCTTGCGCACCGCGCCCGCGCCGCTCTTCCTGCTGTCGCGGCTGGTGAAGGATCAGGGCATCAAGGTGGTGCTCACCGGCGAGGGCGCCGACGAGATGCTCGCCGGGTACGATCTCTTCCGCGAGGCCAAGGTGCGCCGCTTCTGGGCGAAGAGCCCGACGTCCACCTTCCGTCACCTGCTGTTGCAGCGCCTGTATCCCTATCTGGCGCGCTCACCGGTCTCGCAGCAGGCGCTCACCCGCCAGTTCTTCGGCCGCGGACTGGAGCGCGCCGCGTTGCCCGGCTTCTCCCATGAGCCGCGCTGGAACGGCACGGGGGCGCTCAAGCGGCTCTTCGCCAAGGACTTGAAGGCCTCGCTGGGTGAGCACGACTCGGTGGCCCGCTTCCTCGGCTCGCTGCCGCCGGTCTTCTCGCAGTGGTCCAGCCTCGCGCAGGATCAGTACATCGAGATCCGCACGCTGCTCTCGGGCTACCTGCTCTCGTCGCAGGGCGATCGCATGTTGATGGGCAACTCGGTGGAAGGCCGCTTCCCCTTCCTCGACAAGGACGTGGTGGCCCTCGCTGACAGCCTGCCTGCTGCCTACAAGCTCAAGGTGCTCGACGAGAAACACGTGCTCAAGCGGGTGGCGAAGGGCTTGATCGACCCGTCGATCCTCGCGCGCTCCAAGCAGCCGTACCGTGCGCCCGATGCGCTCTCCTTCGTGGGTGAGGGGCGCCCGGAGTGGGTCGACGAGCTGATGAGCGAGCGCGCGATCGCCGCGTCGGGACTGTTCGAGCCCGCGGTGGTGAACCAGTTGTGGGGCAAGTGCCAGCGTCGTACCGACGACGGGCAGTTCTCGAACACCGACAACATGGCGGTGGTGGGCATTCTTTCGACGCAGCTCGTGCACCAGCAGCTGATCGCCGGAGCACCTGTGCTTCGCTAGGTGCCGATCAAGACGCTGGTCGAACGCGTCTGATCGCCGACTCGTCAGTCACCGGAAGGGATGTGAAACAAATTCCAGTTC
>CBIHPJ010000378.1:0-8600 GCA_966211295.1 uncultured Myxococcales bacterium
ACAGCCTCGAAGGAGCTGGAGCGATCGGCACTTCACAGCAGGAGGTGATCGGCGGCGACGTCGACGCGGGCCACCCTGAAGTCGTCGCGATTCTCGTGGACCCCGCGCTCTCGACCGGCGTCGGGTTCTGCAGCGGCTTTCTGATTTCTCCGAACCTGGTGATGACCGCCCGCCACTGCGTGAGCGACATGAACCAGAACAGCCTCATCTGCGCCGATGAAACCGTGAGCGGAACACAGTACACCGCGACCCGCGCTCTCGCGCCCGCGGCGGCCGCCCGGTTCGGTGTCACCACTGAAGCGAACCTCAACAACCTGACGTCGCCGTCACAGTTGTTGAGTGTCGCGGCGGTGCACGTGCCGCCCTGGGTCGCAGGGCTGCCCAACTGCGGCAACGATGTGGCGCTGCTCGAGTTGACGACGCCGATCGTTGGAATCGTGCCGATCGGCCTGCGGGTCGACAAACCCGTCATCACCGAGACGTTCACCGCCGTGGGCTACGGCTACGACGGCGCCAATCCGGGCTCCGACGGACTTCGCCGGAGCCGGAGCGGCCTGACGATCTTCGCCGTGGGCGAAGTGCGCTCCGCCAGCGGCCGCATTGGATCCACAGCCAACGACTGGGTCGCAGATCTGGGGCCGTGCGGGGGAGATTCAGGTGCGCCCGCGCTCGATTCAAACGGCGCGGTGATCGGCGTGATGTCGCGGGGAAACCCGACGGTGTGCAGACAGATGATCTACACGCAGGTGACCCCTTTCCACGCGTGGGCCAAAGAGACGGTGATCGCCGCGGCGGGCCGCGCAGGAATTCCGGTGGCCTCGTGGGCGGCAGACCAGATCGTCGATGCGGGAACCGATGCCGGCATCGACACCGGCGACGACGCCGGAACGCCCATCACCCTGCCCGCGGCCAGTCTCACCGGTCAGGCGGCGGGCTGCTCTTCGGTACCGGGGGCCGCGCTGCTCGCCGCGCTCGCGACGCTGCGACGCCGCCGACGAGGCCGTCACCCGGTTTGAATCGGACAGGGAATCCCCACCGGTGCGCTCGTCTACTTGAAGAGCCGGCCGATCAGCGGCTTCAACTTGTCTCGCGTCTCGGCCGAGATCTTCGATCGATCGGTCCACAAGCCCAGGTCGAGCGCGTGCTGACACGCACAATCCGCCTGGCCGCGCTCGGCGACCAACTTCACAGCATGCCGCAGCGTCTCGAGCGCCATCGCCGTCGCCGCCTCGAGGTTGCCGATGATCTCCTTCAGCAACTCATGTGAATCGAGATTCGCCGGGTGCGGCCGCCAGCAGTCGTAATCCGTCGGCATCGACAAGTATCCGCAGCACATCTCCGCCTCGCGCGCCAACTTCGCTTCCGGCATCGCCGTCATGCCGACGAGATGCGCGCCCCAGCTCCGATGCAGCTCGCTCTCAGCGCGCGTGGAGAACTGCGGCCCCTCCATCACCACCATCGTCGCGCCGTCATGCACCTTCGCCTTCGTCGAACGCGCTGACTCGAGAAGAATGGCCCGCATCTTCGAGCAGAACGGATTCGCCAACTCCGCATGCACGGCGAACTCATCGAAGAACGTCGACGCCCTGCGGAACGTCTTGTCGATCAACTGATCAGGCACCACGAGATCGCGCGGAGCGATCTCCTCGCGCAAACTTCCCACCGCGGTGCTGCACAGCAGGTGCGTCACTCCGAGCGACTTCAACGCGAACAGGTTCGCTCGATACGGCACGTGCGTGGGACTGTGCACGTGCCCCGGCCCATGCCGGGCGAGCAGTGCCACGGGCACGCCATTCAGCTCACCGGTGGTGATCGGACCCGACGGCTTTCCGAACGGCGTATCGAGCGCCTGCTCCTGCCCGTGCGCGAGCTTGCCGAGTGACTGACCGAGCCCGCTCCCACCGATGATGCCGATTCGCTCAAAGGCCATGTGAAACCCTGATCAGTAGCGAAGGAGCGCGCGCGACGTAGGACCGAGTCGCTTCGCTCCATCGAGGAAGCCGAGCTCGATCACGAACTGGTAACCCACCACCGCCGCGCCCTGTCGCTTCACCAACTTCGCGGTCGCATCGGCGGTGCCACCCGTCGCGAGCAGATCGTCGACGATCAACACCCGGTGGCCGCTGCTCAGCGCATCAGTGTGCAGCTCGAGCACGGCTTCTCCGTACTCGAGCGCGTACGCCTCACGAATCGTGGTGTAGGGCAGCTTGCCCGCCTTGCGCACGAGCACGAGCGAGCTCCCGAGACGCTCCGACAGGCCTGCGCCGAAGAGGAAGCCGCGGGACTCAATCGCCACCACCGCGTCGACCTTCTCCGTCTTCCACGGCTCGGCGAGCGCATCGAGCGTGCGCCCGAAGAGCTTCGAGTTCGCGAGCACCGGCGTGATGTCCTTGAAGATGATCCCCGGCTTCGGGAAATCAGGAACGTCACGAATGGTGCGTTGCAGTTCCTGAAGGAGCGACACCGGTCAGGCTCCCGCGACGGTGACCTTGATCACCTTCACCGGCGTCTTCGGACGATCGCCGCTGTCCGTGGGCGTGGTCTCGATCTTCTTCACGATGTCCTGGCCCGAGGTCACCTTCCCGAACACGGGGTGACGCGAGGCGCCGGGCGAGAACCAGTCGAGGAAGGAGTTGTGCTTGGTGTTGATGAAGAACTGGCTGCCGCCGGAGTTGGGCTGGCCCGTGTTCGCCATCGAGAGCGTCATCGGCTCGTTCGAGAGCTTCGCCGTGAACTCGTCCTTGATCTCACCGCTCGGAGGACCGCCCGTGCCGGCGCGGGGGCTGTTCGGATCTTTCGAGTACGGGCATCCGAACTGGATCATGAAGTTCGAGATCACGCGGTGGAAGTGAAGCCCGTCGTAGAAGCCGCTCTTCGCCAGGCTGAGGAAGTTGCCGGCGGTCAGCGGCATCTGGTCCTGGAAGAGCTCAACGGTGAAGTTGCCGAGGGTGGTCTCGAACGTCGCAGTGGGGTTGGCCATAGGGCGCGCACCGTACGCCGTTCTGATCAGCCTCGCAGCATCGGAAGCAACGCCCCCCGAACTTCAGCGAGTGCTTCTGAGAGCGAGAAGTTCACCCATGGTGATTTCTTCACGTACGACTTCCACTTGTTGCGGCTGCCGCGGCTCGCGCCCCACGTCGGATCATCGAAGAACGGATCGAGCAGCGTGATGGAGAGCTTCTGAGTCTCGAACGACAGCTCGATGGCTCGCTTCGCGAGAGCGCGATCGAGCTTCACGTGGCGCAGCAGCAGCGCGATGTCAGCCATCGTCTTCGGGTGCCACCGGCCGCGCGGTCCGTGTTCCACGAGGCTGTGCACCTTCCAACCGAACATCACTTCCGCGGTGACCGTGCGCCATTTCAGTCCGCGCACCTCGAGCTCGATGGGAGGCGTGACGAGCAGCTCGCCCCAGCTGAAGTCCACTTGCACGGATGTGTCCCCCTCTCCCTTCGGGAGAGGGTCGGGGTGAGGGTGAGTCCTCGTGAGAGTCGCGCGCACTCCGGGAAAATCCGTCTCCTCCCAGATCGTCGTCACACCGCAAGTGACTCCAGTCATCGAAGAGAACGCCTCGAGCACGAGCGGAGACAATTTCTGCGGCGTCCACGAACCATCGACGAGGAAGTCGAGATCATTCACCCGGCGCCCAGGCACCCAGCGCTCAGTCAACACACTGCCCCGCAGCACGCACTGGCGGCCGAGTGAAGTGGCATGAAGATGAGCAAGCGTCTCGTTGAGCATCAGGACATCCACCCCGCGTCGATCTGCGGCGCGGAGTCGTACACGGTGAACTCCCGCGCGCGATTCTTGAGCGTGAGCCCGAGCGCGCGCACCGCCTCGAGCACCTGCTCGAAGCGCGCGTCCGCGGTGACACGCCCCACGCGATACGAGCGGAGCGTGACGAAGCGCTCCGCTGTCGTCTTGCGGAGATTCTTCGACACGTAGCCACCCTGCGCCTTGCAGCGCGCGACGAGCAGCGCCTCATCGAAGCCCTTGGGCACCAGCACCGTGGCGTGGTGCTCGAAGTAGTTGTCCATCGGAAGCGAAGACGCAGCGGTGTCGTCCTCGGGCGCGCCAAACGCGCGACCGGTCGCCTCGATCTTCACGCGCGTCACCTCGAAGCCGTCGCGCACCAGCGTGCGCGCGAGCGTGAGCACCTGCTCCTGGACCTGCGGGAGCGTGCCGAGGTGATAGCTGCCGGTCATCGGCTGCTCGTGCTGCGCAGTGCCCGAGGGCATCACGATGTGCAGGCACTTCACGCCGAGCTTCGTGCAGCTCTCCGCGAAGAGCTTCAGATCGCACGGCTTCACCGTGACGTGCGCCTCGAAGTAGCCCGGAGTGCCGTCGCCGCGCACGTGCGCCGCGAGCTCGAGGAAGGGGCGCTGCCGCATGTCGATGAGGAAGCGTGAGGTGCCGAGCTCGGAGATGGTGGAGTCGTAGCCATCGGGTTGGAACACGCGGTCCCAGCCGTAGCCGCCGGTGCCGCGTGGAGCGGGAACGATCACGCCTTCGCTGCGGCCGGTGAAGAGCACGGGCTCTCCTGGTCCAGTGGCGAGCGCGACCACCACGCGCGTCTCTCCGCGGCGGCCCGCATAGCGGCGGCAGAAGTCTTCCTCGCCGAGCGCGCGCAGCTCCTTCTTGAAGCTCGAGCCCGAGCGCGGCGCGTCACCCTCGAGCTGCAGTTGCGTGGACTCGACGAAGCACGGCTCGTTCAGCTCGGCATACGCAGCGCGAGCGCGGAACGCCGCGATCTCCTCGAGCACGGACGAATCGCTGCGCGGCAACGCGATGCGAGAGAACTTGATGTGGAGACCCGACAGCAAGCGAGCTGTCTCCTCGGGGGCCCACGAATTGGCGGTAACGAAGATCATGAGACGTATCTCCCTCTCCCTTCGGGAGAGGGTCGGAGTGAGGGGGAGTCAAACGAGCTCACTGCCCATCACTCCAGTTCCAAATCGCCGGCGCACCAGAATTCTCCGGCAGAAACGCGCCGTCCACTTTCCCCGGACGCACGAACTTTGCGCGAGTGACGACGAAGTCCCCACGCTCCACCCGCCACATCGCACCCTCGGCACGATCGAGCGATCCATGGTGACCAAGCTCACCAAGCCGCGCATCGATCGCCTCAACGGAGATCGCAGCACCCGAGTGCAGCAAGTGCGGACGAGCGAAGCGCGATCCCAGCCGTGCCTCGAGCGCAGCAGTCGAGAGCGACTGCTCACCAACACATGAATCGAACACCACGAACGGCTCGTGCTTCAGCGCGTACCGAGTGGAGTGCGCGAGCGCGAGCCACTCACCGACCATCCACTCACCCTCGCGCAGCACCTCCGCGAAGCGACTCGAGTTCGCCTTCACCCACCGAACGAACATCCGCCGGCCTGGATTGTTCGAGAGTTCCGCGCGCCAGCCTTCACGGCCGAGCGCGAGGATCTCTCCGTGCTTCATCGCGACTGCGACACATGAGCCATCGAGTTTCTCCTGCACCACGACGATCTCGCCTGGAGCGCACTCCATCGTGCAGCGCCGCGCGAGCTGCGGAGCCGCGGTGCGATCGGACGAGCCAGTGCGCGATCCCGGCAGGTGCGGGATCTTCGAGTACGCCTTCTTGCCGAGTGGAAGGTCTTTCATGGTGCATGCCCTCACCCCGACCCTCTCCCGAAGGGAGAGGGAGACACGTCACGCGCGCCCGCGGGATTTTCCGGTCGTGGTGCCACCCGCAATGATGTGCGCGAGCCGCAGCGGCTCGGGGATCACTCCATGCTCGGTGGTGTTCTCGAGCATGCGCTTCGCCTCTTCCATCGTGAGCCCCGCGCGCTGAACCCACACCTCACCGCACGCCTCGGGCGCACCCGCGGCCTCCATCAACGCGCGCTTCTTCTCCCACTCAGGCAGCGCCATCACCGCCTTGAAGATCAACTCGAGGCGCGGCTGCTTGCGCGTGACGACCAGCACCGGCATCTCCAATTCCTCGGAGAGCCGGTTGATGTCGACCACGTTGAAGCCGGCGACGGTGATGCCCTGCATCATCACCGCGCGCACGTGCACCAGGCTCTTGTCGCGCACGACGCGAGCCATCACGTCTGTGGCGTCATCGCCATCGCGCTCGACGGTGTCGCGCACCACGATGTCCAGGCGGGGCCCGGAGCAGACGCAACCGATGAGCGAGACGCGGCCCGTGCTGCCCCGCGTAAAGGGAGCATCATCGAAGCCGATCACGTTGCTCAGCCGCCGGGCCCAACGTTTTTTGGGGTCGCTCATCATGGGCTCCAGTCGTCAGGGGCCCGGCGGGGCTGACCATTCGCTCGGGTCACTGTGGCAGCGCCGTACGGGCCCCGTCGATTACTCCGTTCAAAGAGGAGATCACGCTGATGACCATCGTGTGTGCGACGCATTTCACCGCTTCATCCACTGACGCAGTTGCCGTGGCCGCGCAGCTCGCGCGGAGGACGGGCCAGCCGCTCTGGCTCGTGACCGTCCTTCCTGGACTGGGGCTCACCGCGCCTGGCCCGAGGGAGAGGGCGATCGATGACTCCCTGCACCAACAGGCAGACGCCTTCCGCAAGGAAGGGCTCACCGTCGAGGTGGCCGCCCTGCACGGGCGCATCGAACGCGCGCTCGGGAAGTTGTGCTCCGACGTGAACGCGCGGTTGTTGGTGGTGGGCGAGAGCCGGCACAAGACCGTGCTGCTCGCGACGCCGATCGATCGCATCGCGTTCGGAGTGACCGTGCCTCTCCTGGTGGTGCGCACCAAGGATGCCTTCGAGGCCTGGGCGAAAGGTGAGAAGCCGCTGCGCGTGTTGCTGGCGATCGATCACACCTGGAGCTCGGCGGTGGCGCGCGACTGGCTCACGGGCCTCTCGGTCTACGGTCCGCTCGAGGTGGTGGCGACGCACGTGTGGACTCCCGCGGAAGAGTTCGAGCGCCGCGGTGGCGGCAAGCCGATGACTCCCGCGGATGAAGGCACGATGGCTGAGCAGCTGGTGCGAGAGGCAGAGGCCGCGTTGCGGGTTCTCCCGTCGAACATCAAGTCGCGCGTGCAACTCGAGGCACAGGGCCAGGGGCATGTCGGCGAGCAGCTGCTCAACCTCGCGCAACGCGAGAAGGTGGACATGCTCGTGCTCGGCACGCACCCGAAGAAGGGTCTCCTCGCGCGACTCACGTCGACTTCGCATGAAGTGCTCGCGAGCGGCTTGATGTCGGTGGCGCTGGTGCCCGGCGAAGGTCTCTCCGCCGAAGCTCTCGCGCGCAGCTCACCGACTTCTCCGCGCAGTTTGAAGGAACGCACGCACCCGACGTGAACTGGGGCTATGAGCTCGCGACATGTCCATCGCGAGCTCGGTGTTCTTGAAACGATCCGCGATGCCCACGTCGCAGCGCTGGGCCGCAGCCATTCGTGAAGCGGGCTTCGCCCTGAAGCTCAAAGAGAACTTCGACGTAGAGACCTTCAGCGGCTTCCTCCCTTGCGAGTTCGAGGGTGTGGCCGCTGGGTTCGAGTACTCCTTCGGAGAAGCGGACACCTCGCAGCTCTCGCCAGAGCAACGAGAACTCATCGGTGATCGCGACCTCGAGATCACCTTCGTTACGCACAGTCGTCTGCGTGATCTCGTCTGCGCGCTCGCCGCGGGAAGCGTGCTCGCCCACCTCACCGACGGAGTGCATTGGGACCAGGAAGCAGGCGAGGTCAGCAACGGCGCCGACGCGCTCGAGTTCGCGCACGGCCAGGTGGGTGGCCTCGAGGATGACTTGAAGAACGAAGCGGCGAAGGCTGCGCGCGGTGGCGACCTGCGCCCGGCGGACCTCTCCACTTCCCAGGCGGTCGAGGTGACCCTCGAGGCGGCCGTGGTCTTCCGCGGTGGTTCACTCCTCACCATCGAGACTCGCGAGAAGCCCACGCCGCGACGCTTCGATCTGAATCTCGTGACGCAGGATCTTCCGCAGGTCGACACCGTGATGATCCACAGTCTGTGGGAGTGCCGCGGTCGTGAGCCGAAGGTCCGACGCTTCTCGATGAAGCCCTCGGGCTTCTTCAAGAAGGCCGTGGAGCGCGCCTTCGACGCATGGGGCAACTTGCAGCTCGAGCCGGGCCAGGTCGATCTGAAACCGTGGATCGCAAAGCTCGGCCAGGTAGAGGCGGCGACGAAGATGTTGCTCGCGGGTGGTGCTGCCTCGGTGCCGCTCCTTCTCGAGGCGGCGCGCGATGTGAAGTTGCCTGCGATGACTCGGCAGCTCGCCGTCGGCGTCCTCGGAGCGCTTGGCGCGGACGCAGTTTCGGCCTTGCCCGAGCTGGAGAAGCTTCGCGCTGACTCAGTGCTCGCCTCGAGCGTGGAGCGATCCGTCGGGCAGATCAGCCGGAAGCGCTGAGGACTCTGCTACGACGCGCGAATGGTCGCGCGCTGGATGGTGGTGGCAGTCGTGCTCTCGATGTCGGTGCGGGCGGAGGAGGATCTGAGCGCCGAAGTCGAGACCTCACACCCGCGACTCTTCGCTGGCGGCTACAGCACCGGAGCGTTCATCGGACCGGGCATGTTCTCCGCGGGACCGCTCGGAGTCGCGTTCGATCTCGGGATGCAGTTCAACCGTTCGTGGTCCTCCTCGCTGCA
>CBIHPJ010000379.1:0-8593 GCA_966211295.1 uncultured Myxococcales bacterium
GGGGCTGTACCCGGGTGGTGAAGGCTGCGGTTACGCGGGTGGGATCGTGTCGTCGGGGATCGACGGGCTGCGCATTGCCGAGCAGATCTGCGCGGAGCTCTCTTGAAATACAAAGTGCGCAGCGCCGGTGGAGAGCTCGAGTACGCCTCGTTCGAGCAGCTCGAAGAGGCCGCGCGCATGGGCTTCGTCGATCCCGAAGACGAGTTCCTCCGCGAAGGGGAAACCGAGTGGAAGAAGGTCTCGTCGCAGCCGAAGTTGGTGCGAGGCAGCCGCGGCAGCTCGATCTTCGCGAACCCGATCGTCCGTTGGATCGCGCTGGCGATCACCGGAGCGCTCTTCGCGATGTGGGCGATTCACCAGGGAAGCACGAAGGACAAGCCCGAGCTGTGGGCTGCGGGGCTCACCGCCGCCTTCGTGTCCGCGGGAATTCTGTTCAAGGTGACGACAGACGCCCAGCGCCGCCGCTGACGTCTCACTTCGAACCGGGCGCAGAAGCCGCGGCGCGCTTGTCGCTCACCGTCTTCTTGATCGCGTCGAACACCTTCGGCACCGCCATGCCGTTCGCCTGGTTGATGATGAACACCGGGATCGAGCCGCCCGGCACCGTGTACACGTAGTACGTGGCGAAGGTCGTCTTGCCGTCCTCGCGGGGCTCGAGCAGCCAGTAGCCGTTGTTGGTGCGCACGCGCACGACGTCCTTCTTCTCGGGCATCAGGCTGTCCTGCTCCTTCGCCGCCGCGGTCCACGAGATCTTGTAGAAGCCCTTGCCTTCCTTCCAGTCGCTCTCGTCCTTGATCAAGATGATGTAGTCGCGCTCGGCGACCATCGGCGTGTTGAGGCGGCTGTAGAAGTTGACCTCTTTGCCGTCGGTGCTCTTGCTGAGGACCTTCGCCTCGGCGGTGTACGGCATCTGCTTGGGGTAGTTCTCGAGGTCCTGAATGACGTCGAAGACCTCCTTCGGCGTGGCCTTGATCAAGCCGATGGCGCGCATCTCACGCACTTCGCTCCCTTCGACCTGGCGGCGGTAGACCTTCACGCCTTCGGGTTCGGCGGCGAGCTCCCAGCGGGGGGCGTCGGCACAGAGCACCATGGAAACGAGAGCGAGGCTGATCATCTTGCACTTCCTTGAAGGAAAACCGAGGGGACGAGCTAGTGTCGCACGGCCTTGAGCCAGACTGAAAACCCAGAAGCGAATTCAGACGAACGCATCAGGAAGATTTACGTGAAGGACCTCAAGCTGGGCGAGGGAATCCACACGGTCTTCCGCGCTGCGCGCAAAGAGAAGAACACCAGCCGCGGTGGGAAGTCCTTCCTCGCGCTCACGTTGGTCGACCGGACCGGGGAGATCGACGGCCGCGTCTTCGAGAACGTGGGTGCGGCGGATCAGGCCTTCTCCGCCGACGACTACCTGCTCGTGAAGGGCAAGGTGGGCCAGTTCCACGGCAAGCCGCAGGTGGTGGTCGAGCGGCTCGAGCGTTTGGATCCCGGACCCATCGAGGCTTCGGAGTTTGCGTACACCCCTGCCCCTCCGGCTCCGGAGAAGCCTGCTCACGAGAAGCCCTCGCACGAGAAGCAGCGGGAGCCGCGTGAAGAGCCCAGGATGCACTTGAGCCGCCGGTTGGCGCGGCTGCTCGAGAATCCGCAGGTGGCGCAGGCGCTCGACCAGCTCGCCGCGCAGCTCGAGAAGGCGATCGAGAAGCAGGTCGAGGAGCGGCATGCCAAGGGCGGCGCTCCGCAGCAGCGCGCTGATCGTCCTGATCGTGCTGATCGTGCTGATCGCCCCGAGCGTCCTGAGCGCAAGCCGCGTGGTCCTCGCGTCGAGCACAAACCCGACGCTCCTGCGAAGCCCGCGGAGCCGAAGCGTGATCTGACGCTCCCGGAAGGTCTCGCGTTCAAGCCGTTCAACGCCCTGGTGGGTGAAGGCGAGAAGCCCGAGGCAAGCGAGGCCAAACAGCCCGAGAGCCCGGAGTCCAGCCCGAGCTGATCATGGCGAAGCGACTCGGTGAAAAGCTGATCGAGGCGGGGCTTGTCTCCGCCGAAGCGGTCGAGCAGGCGCTCAGTCATCAGAAGATCACCAGCCACCGCCTCGGTGACTGCCTGGTCGAGCTGGGATTGATGCAGGAAGGCACGCTGCTGCGCTTCCTCGCCGCCGAGTTCAAGACGCGCTTCGTGTCTGCCGAGAAGCTCGCGCAGGCGAAGATCGCTCCCGAGGTGTTGGACAAGGTTCCGGTGCGAATGGCCGAGAAGCAGGACTTCCTGCCCATCGCGTTCGATCCCGAGCGGCGCGTGCTGTCGATCGTGATGGCAGAGCCGCAGAACGAAGCGCTCGTCAAAGAGATCGCGATCGTCACCGACATGACCGAGGTGTTCGCCTACGTCGGCGTGCGCAGCGCGATCCAGGCGGCGATCAAGAAGCACTACTACGGCGATCCCACTGCGTTCTCGTCGATGCAGAGCGGCGCTTCGATGCAGCAGGACGCGCGCAAGCTCGCCGGCGCGTACGAGGGCAACGAGTCGCGCATCGAAGGAACACGGAGCAGCTCGAGTGGCTCGGGCAAGACCTCGAGCCGCGTGAATCCCACCCAGCTGCGCGAAGCGCTCGGCGCCGTGCGTGGCACCGTCGGCGAGAACGACTTCGTCGAGACGCTCAACATCCTGGTCAGCCTGCTCGAGATGCCGCGCAAGGAGTTCCGCGGACACTCCGCGCAGGTCGCGCGTCAGTCGCAGCTGATCGCGCGCCGCATCGGGTTGCAGCCCCGCGACGTCTCCCACACCTCGGTCGCGGCGTACCTGCACGACCTCGGGAAGAAGCCCGACAAGCACTTCACCCTGCCCCTCATCACCTCGTCGCCCGAGGCGAAGTCAGAGGCGAAGCGGTACGCGCGCGCGCCCATCAAGCTCTTCGAGACCGTGCATCTGCCCGGCGGCGTGAACGCGATCCTCGCGCAGATCTACGAGGCGTACGACGGCTCGGGCGTGCCGCAGGGAGCGAAGGGCGAAGACATCAGCGCCGGCGCGCGCATCATCGCGGCGGTCGACGCGTTCTTCGAGCTCACGCGAAATCCCTTCAACCTGCACGGCCGCATCTTGACCAAGCAGGAGGCGATCGCCTCCATGCGCGAGCAGGCGGGCACGCTCTTCGATCCGGTGGTGGTCGACACGCTCGACGTGCTGCAGAGCGGCGACATCTTGAAGCAGCGCGTGGAGCAGGACGGCCGCCAGATCTTCGTCGCGGATCCCGACGAGGCGGTGCGCACCGACCTGATGGACTCGCTCGCGAAGAACGGGCTCGTGGTGCAGTCGGTGATCAAGCTCGACGGCCTGATCGATGCGGTGCTCGGGAACGAGGCGGACACGCTGGTGGTCGGACTCGGTTACGGCGTGGGCGACATCACCGCGCTGGTGCAGTTCGTTCGTGCGCGGCCTGAGAGTGCGTCGCTCCCCGTGCTGCTGCTCGGAGATCCCACTGACCCCGCTTCGCGTGAGCGCCTGGTGCAGGCGGGCGTGACGGGCTTCATTCCGTTGCCGCTGGTGCCTGACGAAGCGGCCACCACCATTCGCGCCGCGTACCTCGATCGCATCGAGCACGGCGGCATGGGCCACGTGGTGCGCGGGAGCTTCGACGAGCTCGCGGCCATCGAGCTGGCGAAGGTGCTGGGCAACACGCGCAAGTCGGGGCGACTCACGATCCGCAACGGGCCGCAGGAGGGCTACCTCCAGTTCGAGCGCGGCTGCGTGATCTACGCGCTCTTCGCGGACAAGAAGGGCGACCCGGCGATCTCGCCCCTGCTCACGCTGCCGCAGGCCGACTTCGCGTTCGATCCTGAAGCGATGCTCTCGGACATGCCGAACGTCGAGAAGGACTTCGACGTGATCGCGCGCCAGCTCGCCGGTTAATCCCGGAAAAATACCGCCGGATTGCCAACGAAGCTGACAGCTCTTCGCGGGGCCGGAGAACGCGGCGCGTCGAAAACGCTGCATGACTTCAACGATCCGGGTTGGGACGCAGTCGGCGGCGGTCAAGCGCATGCAGGAGCAGCTGGCGAAGGTGGGCACGTACAAGTCCACCATCGACGGTGACTACGGGCCGATCACGAAGCAGGCGATCAAGCAGTTCGAGACGCTCAACGGCTTCAAGGTCGATGGCGTCGCTGACGGCCAGGTTCGTGACGCCCTGGCGCGAGCCGCGGAGTCGAAGCGCGCGCTCTTCCCCGGCATGGTGGGCTCGCGCGTGAAGACGCTGCAGTCCCAGCTGCAGCGCCTCGGGCTCTACAAGGGCGAGCTGAACGGCAAGTACGGCACTGCCACTCGCGCGGCGGCGCGTGCCTTCGAGAAGAAGCACGGCTGGAACACCGACGGCATCGCCGGCGGACGTTTCCAGGACACCATCGCGAAGGAAGTGAAGGCGCTCCCGGCCCCGCCGAAGCCGAAGGAGACGTGGAAGACGGTGAAAGCGCCTCCGGCGGATTTCCGTCACGTGGCGTTCCGCGGAGTGACCGTGAACGTGCGCACGCGCGTGATGGTCGAGCGCGCTGAATCGTACATGCGGAAGATGGGCATCAACTCGAAGCTCAGCTTCAGCCAGGGCAGCTTCAGCCACGGAGTTTCGGCCAGCGCGGGCACGCACGATGGCGGTGGAGCGCTCGACATTCGCATCGGGAACTTCTCGTCGGCGAACGCGGACAAGGTGGTGAAGGCGCTGCGCATGGCGGGCTTCGCGGCGTGGCGTCGCGGGGTGAACGACAGCTTCGCTCCGCACATCCACGCGATCGCGATCGGTGATCGCACCGCGACGTCGGTCGCGAAGGCGCAGGTGGCTGAGTACTTCCGCGGCGGCGACGGACTCGTCGGCTCGAAGAAGGACATTCACCTCACGTCGGTCGGCCACAACGTCGGGCGGCCTGTGCCGAACTGGGCGAAGCGTTAAGCGAGAGTGTCTCCCTCTCCCTTCGGGAGAGGGTCGGGGTGAGGGCAAGTCACTTCACAACGCGAACGGGATCTTCAGCAGCGAGATCGTGTTGCGAGCACAGATCAGCGAGACCTCCTCAGGGTCGCGACTGTGCAACTCCGCCACCTTCTTCGCCGTCTCACCGACACGCATCGGCTCATTCGGCCACTTCCCGCGATACGGAATCGGCGAGAGATACGGACTATCGGTCTCGACCATCAGCCGCTCGAGCGGAGCGAACTTCACCGCCTCCTGCAGCGGCTCGGTCTTCTTGTACGTGACCACGCCCGAGATGCTGAGGAAGAAGCCCAGGTCAAGGTAGCGCCGCGCCGCCGAAAGATCCCCGGTGAAGCAGTGGATCATTCCCTCGGTCATCCCCTCGCTCTTGAGGATCTCGAAGCACTCCTCGTGCGCATCGCGCACGTGAATCACGATCGGCTTCTTCACCTGCTTCGCGAGCTGGCACTGCAGCCGGAACTTCTGCGCCTGCACATCGCGCGGTGAGTGATCGTAGTAGTAGTCGAGGCCGGTCTCTCCGACGGCCTTCACCTCGGGGAGCGCGGCCAGCTTCGCCAGCGTGTCCCAGTCTTCCTGCGTCGCGGCCGCGGCATCGTGCGGGTGCACGCCGATCGTCGGAGTGAGGAAATCGGGATGCTGCTTCGCCGCCTCGAGCGCGTTGCCGAAGTCGCCTGGCTTCTGCATCAGTCCCACGACGACGGCATGCACGACTCCGGCTTCTTTCGCGCGCGCGATCACCTCGGCGGCGACGGGGAAGTCCTTCGTCTCGAGATGACAGTGCGAATCAATCAGCTTCACGGCTCAGAGAACCTCGCTCACGTTGACGAGCCCAAGCGCCGCGCGGCCTTCGTTGGCGAGGGCGGCGTTCGACTGCATCGCCTTCTCTCCGGCCATGCGGCGGAACGCCTGCTCATGGAAGACCTCGTCATGGAGGATGCGAGCGAATGTGCCGCGCAGATCTTCGGACGCGGTCTCGTCCTCGGCGATCACTCGAATGCGTTCGAGCCGCATCGTCTCGGCGTGTGAGGCGATCGCGGTGACATTCTCGAAAGACTTGTCGACCGTGGAGACCACGCTCCAATAGCGCTCGTTCTTCTCGCGGCGCTCAGCCGTCACGCCGCGCACGGTGAGCAGATCGGCGATCCACCCCGCGTGCTTTCGCTCGTCGGCGGCGATGCGCTCGAGCGTGGCCACCCAATGCGTCGGCGCCTTGCTCGTGCAGTAATGCTCGATGCGATCGGCCGCGGTGACTTCTCCGTGGAACTGCTTCTCGAGCCACTCGACGATGGTCGCTGGCGACGCCTTCGTCCGGTCCCACCACTCCTTCGAGGTCATGGGCATGGTGAGGCTGACGGTAACAGGGGGACGGCGCTCACGCTGCGTAGTCAGTGAGCAGGTGCTCGAGCTCTGCCGCCGCTTCAGCATCTTGCAGCTTCAGCCCCTCGACCCGCGCGCGCGCGGACGGAGTCCCCAGAAGCAGCAAGCCCTCGGCCGCGTCGAGCTTGAGATCGTCGTGCGTGTTCGAGGCGAGCAACTCGGCGAGCGGCGCTTCAGCCGCGGGATCTCCGAGTCGTCCCAGGGAACGAGCGGCCGTACCGCGCACCGGGTCGCGCTCGTCTTTGAGGATCTCGAGCAGACGAGGGAGCGCGTTCGGCGCCTTCACTGCACCGAGGAGCTCGACCGCCATCGGGCGATCCATCGACCACTTCTTCGCCGCGCGCTTGAAGAGGTACGCCACGCCGTCGGGTTCTCCGAGCGCGGCCAGGGCTCCGGCAAGCTGCGTCTTGTCGAAGGCGGGAAGGAACCAACCCGAGAAGGCGCGCTTGAGCGCGGGGATCGCGTCCTTGTTGCCGAGCTGCGCGAGCGCGGAGGCAGCGCGGTAGCGGAGATCGACGTCGTCGAGCGCCTCGAGGAGCACGTCGAGGCCCGAGGGGTGCCCGAGCGCGGCCATGCCACGTGCGGCTTCGAAGCGCACTGCGAGCGACTCGTCTTGCATCGCGGCGGCGAGCGCTCCGCGCGTCTCGGGGATCGCGAGGTCGGCCAGACGTCCCGCGGCTTCCACGCGCACGCGGGTGACCGAGTCGCCCAGGTGCCGGATGAGGATGTCCTTCGCTTCGTCCGGCGAGAGGACTTCGGTGGCGAGGGCCAGGCCTCCACAGCGGACTTCTTCCTGCTTGTCCGCGAGCAGGCGCACCACGGCGGGCTCGAACTCCGTGCGCATTTCACGGGGCGCGTCGAAGGCGAGATCGCAGAGCGCGTCGGCGGCTTCGGCGCGAATGTCACTTCGCGTCTCGCGCTCGAGCGTCATGAGCGCGAGATCGCGGCTGGCGCGAATGTCGGTCACGTGTCTCCCTCTCCCTTCGGGAGAGGGTTGGGGTGAGGGCGAACGTCCTGGAAACAAGCCCGAACGCTCCTGCGCGATGCGCGCACGGTGTCGTCCGAGTGAATTCGGCGGGAGGGTGACCTGATTGGTGCACCCTCACCCCGACCCTCTCCCGAAGGGAGAGGGAGATACGTGGACGAACTCATTTCACCTCGGTGCCAGGCGCAACATCGCCCGGGTCGAGGAGCACGAGGTTCTTCCCGCCAGGACCCGAGGTCAGCACCATGCCGCGTGACTCGATGCCCTTCAGCGGACGGGGCTTCAGGTTCGCAACGACCACGACGTTGCGGCCGACGAGCGCCTCCGGCTGATACGCCTCGGCGATTCCCGAGACGATCGTGCGCGGACTTCCCTCGCCCAGATCGATGCTCAGCTGCAGCAGCTTGTCCGCCTTCGGCACCTTCGTGGCCTGCAGCACCTTCCCTGCCCTCAGCGCCACCTTGGTGAAGTCGCCGAACTCGATCTCCGCCGCGGGAGCAGCAGGAGCGGCCGGCGCCTTCTCTTCTTTCTTCTTGGGCTCTTCGGCCTTTGGGACGACGACGAGCTTCGAGACCACCGACTCTTCGATGCGCCCAATCAGGGGAACTGCGTCACCGATCGGAATCGATCGATCAAGCAGCGGATACGTGGCGGTCTGAAGAGCCTTGAAGGTGAGCTGGGGGCGATTGAGCTGCTGTGCGAGCTTCTGAGCGAGCGCAGGAACGACAGGGTCGAGCAGCGCGGTGAGCAGATAGACGATCTCTGCTGCCTCGCTGAGCACGACACGAGCGGCTTCGGGATCGGTCTTCACCGTCTTCCACGGCTCCGCCTTCGCGAGGAACTGATTCGCCGAGTAGCCGATCTCGAGGATGAGCTTGATCGCCTGGCGGTGATCGAACGCCTCGTAAGCAGCGGCGATCTCCTTCACCTTCGCGAGCGCCTCGCGAACGAGCTGACCACCGACCGCCTCATTCGCCGGAGCGAGCGTCTTGCCGAGCTTGGGCAAATGTTCACCGCCGCGGGTCAGCGAACGATTCGCGAGGTTGCCGAGGTTGTTCACCAACTCCGCGTTCACCCGCTGCCGAAACTCCAGCAGCGAGAAGTCGAGGTCCTCAGGCCCAGGCCCGAGCAACGACGCGTAATAGAAGCGGAGGTAGTTCGGATCGAGCAGGTCGAGATACGGGCGCGCGTTGATGAACGTGCCCCGCGATTTCGACATTTTCTCGCCGTTCACCGTGAGGTGCCCGTGGATGTGCACCTTCTCG
>CBIHPJ010000380.1:0-8585 GCA_966211295.1 uncultured Myxococcales bacterium
CGAATCAGCGCAGCCCGTAAAGGCCGCGTTTCCGCGCGACTTCCAAGGCCCGACGAGGCACCAGATCTTCGGGCACTTCGCCAGCGTCGAGGCGCTTGCGAATCTCGGTGGAAGAAACTTCCGCCATCGGCGGACCGAGCGCTCGCGGAGAGGGATATCCCGCCCGGTGCAGCACGGTGACCTTCACCAGGGTTTCGATGCGGTCCCACGACTTCCACTTCGGCAAGTCCGCGAGGATGTCGGAGCCGATGATGAAGCGGAACTGCACTCCGGGGTTCCGCGGCAACAGCCACTCGAGCAATTCGATGGTGCGCCCTTCCCCACCGACCTCGGACTCCGCGCGGCTGACTTTCAGCCACGGCCCCACGTCCTGCGCCATCGCCTCGCACATCTCGACGCGTGTCTCGAAGGGCTCGAGCGGTTTTCCGAAGGGATGATTGAAGCTGGGCACCAGCCACACTTCGTCGCTGCCGACGGAGGCGCGCACGTAGAGCGCCGCCATCAAGTGCCCCATGTGAGGTGGATTGAAAGAGCCACCGAGCAGCGCAATTTCACGCACACTCATTCACTTCACCGAGATCTTCGTCTTGCCGCTGCCCACTTGAATCGGCTGGCGATCGATCACCGCGTTGCCGTCGAGCGTGAACGCTGAGTACACGACCTGCTTCTCCACCATCTCGAGCAATCCCACGGTGGGCTTGTTGCCCGTGAGGCGGCCCGGAGAGATGAACGTGCGGGGCCCCACCTTCACCACCTTCGGCTCGGTGTCCTTCCCGTGCACGAGGACGACCGCGTTGATCATGTCCTCTTTGTCGAGGTCGTTCTTGTCGTGCACCAGGCAGCAGATGGTGTCCCCCACCATCTCGAGCGCTTTGCGCGGCACCGCGGTGTCGGCGTACGCGAGCGAGCCCTTCTCCGGCGCGCGGAGGATCTTGTCCTTCATCTGCGTGAGCTCTTCGATCTCGCGCACCTGCTCGTGCAGGGTGCCGAACGCAGCGGGGCGATCGATCTGGTCGAGACCGATCAGGTAATTCTTCACGTCCTCGAGGAAGTCTTCCGAGCTGTAGTCCGACTTCGCCTTCACCTCTTCGCGCTTCCACTTCACCCACTCGTCGAGGTCCGCGAACTTGCCGCCAGCAAAGAGGAAGCGGCGCGCCCCTTTGCCCGCAAGGAACTTCAACGCGGCATCGAACGCGGTGAGATCGCCATCGCTGTCGGAGAAGACGCCGATCGACAACATGCTCTAGGGATACAGAGCATAGCGTTGCCTCAGCGGCTCGAAAGAGCGCAACTGAGCATCGAACCCGTCGAACAGCGCGTCGAAGGGGAGGCCTGATTCGATGCCATTTCGCACTTGATCCGTGCCGCAGAGGAGGTCGAAGGCCGGCACATCCTCCACGAATTCATAGGCGTCGGGACGCCAGCCGAAGTCCTTTCCACCCAGGTCGAAGCACGTCTTGAAGACGGCGACGCCCGTGCGGAGCGGAAGGAAAGCTTCTGCATCGGTGACGTGAATGAAGGCGCCCTCACACGACTGGCCCTTCCACTTGTCGAAGGTCGGCGTGAAGGAGCACGGCCGGAAGGTCACTCCGGGGAGCTTCAGCTGCTCGAGCCGCTCCACCACCTCATACGACTTCAGGTACGGCGCGCCGAACTGCTCGAAGGGCCGCGTGGTGCCGCGGCCTTCCGACACGTTGGTGCCCTCGCCCAGACACATGCCTGGATAGACGAGCGCGGTGTCGACGGTGGGCATGTTGGGAGAAGGCGGAATGAACGCCCTGCTCCACTTGGTGGTCCGCTCCAGATCGTCGCAGGGAGTGACGCGCAGCTCGACGCCGATCTTCTCCTGCTCATTGAGCAGCAATGCGATCTCTCCCGCGGTGAGTCCGTGGCGAGTGGGGAGCGCGTAGAGCCCCACGAAGCTGCGGAACTTCTCGCCCACCAGATTTCCCTCGGTGTGCGTGAGGCCGATGGGGTTCGGACGATCGAGCACGTGGAAGGCGATCTTCGCCTTCGCCGCGGCCTTCATCGCCAGCGCCATCGTGTAGATGTACGTGTAGTAGCGAGAACCGACGTCCTGGATGTCGAAGACGAGCGCGTCGAGGCCGTTGAGCCATTCCGCTCGCGGGCTCAGCGATTCGAAGGTGTGACCGTAGAGGCTGTAGACCGGCACGCCCGTGCGGCGATCACGCGCGACGTCGTCGACGGCCACCATGTACTGCGCTTCACCGCGCACACCGTGCTCGGGGCCGAAGAGCGCCTGCAGGGTCACTCCATCGGTGTGATGGAGGAGATCGATCAGGTGCACGAAGCGCGAGTCCACGCTCGTGGGATTGACGATCGCGCCGACGCGCTTGCCCTTCAACGCCGAGAACCCGTCCGCCACCTGCACGTCGATGCCGAAGCGCATCACTTTCCTTTCTTCTTCGCGCCGAGCTCGAACTCGAACACCGGCTCACTCTTCTGCTTGGTGAACTCCGCGTCCTTGAGGCCGAAGTAGACGTGGCCGAGGAGCACTGGATCCTTGAGGGTGTCTTCGAGCACGTCGACGCCGTCCACCACGCCCTCGGCGGTGATGCGCACGCGGATGCGGTACTTGCCCTGGAGCTCCTTGTTGGCGAGCCGGCGCTCTTCGAAGAACTTCGCGAGCGAGGCCTGCACCGCCCAGTACACGTTGGTCGGAGCGCCCTTCGCGTGCTTCTTGGGGAACTTGAAGTCCGCTTCGAGCTTCGCGGCCGCGGCGGCGCTGTCGGCGCGCGTGGAATCGATGGCGAGGACCTTTCGATACTGCTCGAGCGCCTCGTGGAGTTGCCCCGCCTCGAGCCTCAGCTTCGCGATCGCCTCGAGCGCTTCGACCTGCTTCGGATTACGCGCGAGCGCCTCGAGCCACTGACCTTCAGCACCTTCGAGATCCTTCTTCGCCAGGCGCAGCTCGGCGATGCGCATGTTCGCCACCGGGCTCTTGTCGTCGGCCGCGGCGATGATCTGCAAGGTGCGCTCTTCGCCTTCTGCGTCGCTCAGATCCTTGTACAGGCCTGCGAGGCGCTGGAGAGTTGGCAACTCGGCGTTGCCAAGTCGAACCAGGCGCTCGTACTCCTTGGCGGCGGCGGGTTTGTCGTTCGCGTCGAAGCGGAGCTCGGCGAGCATCTTCCGTGCTTCGCGATCCTTCGGTCGGAGATCAGCGAGCGCCTGCGCGGCGGTCACGGTGTCGGGATCCTTCGCCTCGAGCGAGAGCTTCACCAGGGTATTGAGCGCGTTGGGCTGCTCGGGCTGCGCGGCGATCGCCTTCTTGAGCTCCTTGAGCGCCTCTTCCTTCTTGTCCTGGCCAGCGAGTGCGAGTCCGAGTCCCGCGCGTGCGAAGGGATCTTCGTTGATGGCGAGCGCGGCGCGGTACTTCTCCTCGGCGAGCGCGAAGTCCTGCTTCACGCGCGCGATGTCTCCCAGGCCGATGATCGCGGGGTAGAACTTCGGATCCTTCTTGAGCACGGCCTCGAACTCGGTGCGGGCGAGATCGGTCATGCCCTTCCAGTGCGTGTAGATGCGGCCCATGCCGTACCGGACCCACGGGTTGTCCGGGAAGATCGTGGCGATCGCCTTGAGCTGATTCCACGCATCGTCACTGGGCAGCGTGCACCACGCCACGAAGACTCGCGGCATGGCGTCGCCGGGCTTCGCGCGCGCCACGTCCTGGTACTTCATTCGAAGGGGATCGACGGCGCCGCGGTAGCTCGCCGCTTCGATCTTCTGCAGCTCGGCCATCGTCGGAGCGGTGGGCGGCAGCACTTCTGGCGCCGCGTGCGCGCTCAAGGCGATCAACAAGCTGGGGACCAACATTCGCATCGCTGGGCGTAGCGAAGAACGAGTGACGTTGCTGAGCAATAATTCGACCGGGGAGGCACTCATTGTCGGCTCGGCTTGAGCTCGCGCAGCTGCCGCGCTGGCGGATCGATCGCCTGCCGCAACTTGTGAGCTTCCTGAGTGCGCCCCTGGGAATCGAGCAACGCGACCAACTTTCTCCCTGCGAGCACCTTGAGACCAGCCACTGAGAGGAGGGACCTCAGCTCCTTCTCGGCGGCCACCACCTCACCTGATTTCGTCAACGCCTCCGCGAGCTGAAGACGCGCACCGTTCGCTTCGGGATGCGCGGCCACGTAGGGCTTCAAGGTGTCGGCTGCGCCCTTCGCGTCGCCTTCCGCGCTGAGCACTCCGGCGAGGCGCACCTGCGCGTCCGCGTAGCCTTCACGGAGCGCGAGCGCGACCTCGAGGGCCCTCCGCGATTCATTGCGGCGCCCTGCTTCGTCAGCGGCCAGCGCGAACAGGTAGTGCGCCCGGGGATTCTCGGGGGCCAGCGAACGCGCGGTGTCGAGGTGCTGGAACGCGAAGTCCGCGGTGCCCTGCTTCAACTGGAGCCGGCCGAGCTCGACACGGAAGAGCGCAGTCTTCGGATCTGCCTTCACCGCGGCCTCGAGCACGGCGATCGCCGCCGAGTCGTCGCCGCCCTGCTCGAGCGCTTGAGCCTGCTCCAGCGGGCTTGCACTAGAAATGAGGACAACCAGCGCCAACATCACGCCTCGACAAGTACCCCAAAACCGCGCCATTAAGCGCGCCGAATGCCGCTCGTCAGGAACCGGGCGTCCCTACGACTGGGCGCCGCATGTCACCGCCAGACTCACAACTCCCCGATCGCCCGGCGAGACTCGCCCCTGAGGGAAGCCACATGGAAGTGAGTGAGCGTGCCCTCGCCTCGCTCGGCTTCGACGACATTCGGTCCGCGTTGGCGGGACGATGCCGCACCGAAGTCGGCCAGGAGCGCGCACGCGCTCGCCCCTTCCTCGACACGCGCGACGAGATTCAAGCGCTGCTGACGCTGTCCGAGGAAGCGCGTTCCTTGAAGGCCGAGCCGATCACGCTGCCCATCACCGGCATCGCCGACGTGCGCACGCCGATCGATCGCGCGTCGAAGGGCGGCATGCTCGAACCGCGCGACCTGATGAACGTGTGCCAGGTGCTCTTCAGCTTCGAGCGCAGCCACGAGCTTCTGGTCGATCGCCGTGAGCGCTATCCCGGGTTGGCGGCGTTGGGTCGTCGGCTGCCCGTGTTGAGCAAGCTCGCCACGCGGCTCGATCGCAGCTTCGAGGCGAGCGGAGAGATTTCGGATCGCGCGTCGATGGATCTTCGAGACGCGCGCGAGAAGGCGCGCGGACTCCACCGGAGAATTCGCGGGCGTCTCGATGAGCTGCTCCGCGACGCGGGCTTCAACGAGAACCTGCGCGAGGGGTACTACTCGGTTCGCAACGAGCGCTACGTGGTGCCGGTGAAGTCGAGCCACCAGCGCGAGGTCGACGGCATCGTTCACAACGCGAGCCAGTCGGGCCAGACGCTGTTCGTCGAGCCGAAGGAGATGATCGGGCTCGGCAACGAGCTCGCGATCGCGCAGTCGATCGTGCTCGAGGAAGAGCGGAAGGTGCTGCTCGAGCTCTCCGGCATGGTGGGCCGTGAGGCGGGGCATCTGCTGGATGGCGTGGAGGCGTTGTCGCAACTCGATGAGCTGGAGGCGGTGGCTTCGCTCTCGAATGATCTCAAGGCCGAGGTCCCCACGTTGGAACCGGCAGATGGCGCGCTGGTGCTGAAGGGACTGCGTCACCCGCGGCTGGTGCTGAAGGCGCGCGAGAAGAAGGGCGAAGAGGTCGTCTCGAACGACGTGGAGCTCGGGGACGCGCGCTCGCTCGTGGTCTCGGGGCCGAACGCGGGCGGTAAGACGGTCACCCTCACGGGCGTTGGTTTGTGTGCGCTGATGACTCGCGCGGGCTTGCCGATTCCGTGTGATCCGGGTTCGCGAATTCCGCTCTTCAACCAGGTGCACTCGGCGATTGGAGATCAGCAGGACATTCAGGCCGGCCTTTCCACCTTCTCGGCACACGTGACGATGCTCCGCGACATCACCAGCGTGGCCCGGAGGGGGGCGCTGGTGCTGATCGACGAGATCGCCGCCGACACCGATCCAAGGGAAGGCGCGGCCATCGCGACCGCGGTGCTCGAGGAACTGCTCACGCGTGGCGCGATCGTGCTGGTCACCACGCACCTCGAGGAGCTGAAGGCGCTCGCGCATCTCGACAAGCGCTTCGTGAACGCGCGCGTGGGGTTCGATGGGAAGAAGATGTCGCCGACGTATCGGCTGCAGATCGGCTTCGCGGGGGCGTCCTCGGCGATCGACATCGCGCGGCGTGTTGGTTTGCCAGAGGCGATCTGCGCTCGCGCGCACGATCTCGCGACGAACACCGGTGGGGCGTTGAGCAAGGCGCTCGCGGCGGCGGAAGAGGAGCGCAGGAAGCTCTTCGAGCAGCGCGACGTGGCCGAGCGTGATGCGCGCGAGGCGAAGGTGGCGCGTGAGCAGGCCGAGACTGAGCTCGCCGCAGCGCTCAAGAAGCGCAAGGAAGAGGAAGTGAAGTTCCGCGAGTCGCTGCGGGCTGAGCTCGAGTACGCGCGCACCCAGATTCGTGCGCTGGTGGAGAAGCTCGAGACTGAGAAGGGCGAGAAGGCCCTCAAGGCGGCGCAGACAGCCGCGGCAGATCTCACCCAGCGGATCAATGAGCAGACTCAGTCGGAGCGCAGCGCTCGGCAGGAGCTCAAGGGCGAAGTGCGTGAGCTCGCTCCGCTCGAATTGAAGGTGGGAGCGAAGGCCCGCCACCGCACGATGGATGCGGAGGTCGAGATCATCGAGATCTCTGGCGATACCGCGACGGTGGCCGCGGGTGCGCTCAAGATGCGCGTGCCGGTGAGCGAGCTGGGCCCTGCGACGAAGTCAAAGGACGCGGCCGCGAAGTTCCCCGGTGGCAGCAAGAAGGAAGCGCGCATCGAGAAGGCGAAGGACGTGGCGGCGCAGGTTCTGACCCTGGCGAGCCCGACCATCGACGTGCGCGGCGAGCGGACGGAGGACACAATGCGAAAGATCGAGCAGTTCCTCGACCGCTGCACGCGCGCTGGCGATGAGGCGGCGATCATCATCCACGGTCACGGCACGGGCGCGATCAAGCGCGACCTGCGTGAGGCGCTGAAGCACTCGCCGTACGCGAAGTCATTCCGCCCGGGTGATGCGAGCGAGGGCGGCGACGGCGTCACGGTCGTCATCTTCTGAAGAAGACCCTCTCCCTGCGCGCGGGGAGAGGTCGACGCGCAGCGTCGGGTGAGGGGCGATCTTCGCTCACTGAGTGATACTCAGCCCACCATGAGTCCGAAGTTGAAGCTCGGCAGCCTCGAGCTCTCGAGCCCATTCATCCTCGCGCCGATGGAGAGCGTCTCTGACTGCGCGTATCGCCGCGTGTGCTGGGACCGCGGCGCCTCGCTGACGTGGACTGAGATGATCCGTGCGCGCGGCCTCGCGCGGAACAACAAGGCGACCTTCGATCTGATCGACACCTTCGATCCCGAGGTGCTCACGGGCGTGCAGTTGATGGTGGCGAATGAGAAGGAACTCGCCGAGGCGCTCGAGAAGTTCGAGAAGCCCACTCCGCACTTCAAGAACATCAGAGCGATCGATCTCAACTTCGGCTGCCCTTCGCCCGAGGTGATCAAGATCGGCGCCGGCCCTGCCCTCCTGAAACGCCCGCGGAAATTGGAGGCGATCTTCAAGGTACTCGCCGAGTGGAAGAAGACGACCTCGCTCCCGATTGGAGCGGTGGGCGCGAAGATCCGCCTCGGCCTCAACCGCATGGAGCAGGACCAGAAGGTCTACCTGCCGATCGTCGAGCTCGCGAACGAGCACCTCGACTACCTCGTGGTGCACGCGCGCCACGCACGACAAGGAAGCACCGACAAGCCGACCTGGAGCGCGCTCGCCGAAGTGAAGGCGATCGCGAAGGTGCCGATCATCGGGAACGGTGACGTGGTCACCCGCGAAGACTGGGAACGCATGTCACGCGAAACCGGCGTCGATGGTGCGTTGATCGCACGCGGGGCGATCAAGAGTCCGTGGGTGTTCCGTGGGCTCACCGGCGCGGGCTCGTGGCAGGCGACTTCGGACGAAGAACTCGAGACCGCGGAGAAGCAGTACCTCTCGCTTTCGAATCAGCACGGGACCAAGCAGAAATTCCGCGAGTGGCACCACGAGGGTTTCCGGCGAATGCGCGCGCGGCTCCACGGCCTGCCCGAGAAGGGCGCCGCGATCCCCGCGAACGAACACATGCAGTGATGGAGGCGACGATGACGCAGGCGGAACTGGACGAGATCCGAAGCAGATGCCGCGCCGCGACGCCTGGACCATGGAAGGCGTTCGTCAGGACGACATCGAGCTTTCACACTCGGCAACGACTGCCGACTACGACTTCATCGCGAACGCACGACAGGACGTGGAGCGGCTCGTCGCCGAAGTCGAACGTTTGCAAGGGCTGGCCGCCGAGAGCTGACTGCCTCGAGGGAAGCAGGCGTGCATTTCGGCGATCGAGGTGCCTGTCCCCACCCCTGCCGCTCGAGCTCGAGCTTCCCGTCACTCGATGAACGAAGCGATGAGCTGGGGACCACGCGAGAGGGTCGAACTCATGATCAGAGTTGCCCCGAGCAACATTGATCATTCGTTGCACCCCTTCACC
>CBIHPJ010000381.1:0-8575 GCA_966211295.1 uncultured Myxococcales bacterium
CCTCCGCGAAGTTCTCGGCCGCCTCCTCGGCCCCTGATCTCCCTCTCCCTGCGGAAGCGGGGAGAGGGTCGGGGAGAGGGGCCACTACGGTCGAAACATCGACAACGCCGTCGAGTAAGCACTCGCGCGGTCCAGCACGGCCCAATCCAACAGAAACATCACGAGACCCTGAATCGCGAACCCAACACCGAGCCCAAGCATCAGCTCGTCGTTCTTCAGCGCGCCCATACCGGCCACCACTCCGCCACCCGCGCTGATCGCCGCCTCCACCGCGAGCAAGATCGGCTGAAACCGATTCGTGATCCGAGCAACACGAGCACGTTCACTCGTCGCGAACTCCGCCGGATTCGCCGTGAGCGCCGCGTCGAGCGAGCTCTCCTTCCCATACGAGCTGAACGCGAAGTACAGCCCCGCGACCACCTCGAGCACTCCGAAGCTCAGATTCACCCAGCCGGCACCGCGGCCGAAGGGCGTGTTCCCGCCGATGAGCAGCGAGCCCGCGACGATCGATCCCACGCCAGATCCGACGAACGGCACGAAGCCCGAGAGCCGCTCACCTCGGTAGTAGTCGTGCAGATGAACGCGGATCTGCTCGTCAGAGATCGTCGCTGGAACCAAAGCCGGCGACGGCGGAGCCGCTGCTTCTTGAGCGAACGCGATCGACGAGCACAGCGACAGCACGATGAGTGAGCGCATGGGCCCACGTCTTACTCAACGCTGAGGCGAAGTACGCCCCTCACCCCGACCCTCTCCCCGCTGGCGCAGGGAGAGGGAGAAGGAGTTACTGAGCAGCGATGCGGGGCAGGGTGATCACGAATTCCGCGCCACCACCCTGGCGATCTCTCACCACGACACTGCCTCCGTGCGCGTGAGCGACGAGCTTCACCAGGTAGAGCCCAAGTCCATGTCCGCGCCGAGCTCCCGCCTTCTGCAGCGCGAGTGAACCGAACATGTCGAACAGCTCGCCCTTCAAGAAATCAGGCACGCCCGGGCCGCGATCACCAACCACCAGCGTCACCGCGCGCTCATCGCCGATCACCGACAGGTGCACTGACTCGTTGGTGTGGCGGAACGCGTTGATCAGCAGATTCTCGAGCGCGCGCTTCACCAGCTTTGCGTCGATCTCCATCGCGGTGTCGCCCGTGTTCGACTGGGTCACGTTCACGCGCCCGTCCATGGCCGCGGTGCGAAGCGTCTCGATCACGTTCGTTCCGAGCTCGCTCACCACGGTGGGCACGCGCTCGAGCGAGAGCTTCCCCTGCTCGAGCATGCGAACCTTGAGGAGATCACCGACTGCCTCCATCACGCGATCGAGCGCGTTGCGGCCGAGCCGGAAGATCTCGCGATCCTCCTCCACCACGTTCGCCTCGAGCAGCTGGAACGCGCCCTTCACCGCGGTGAGCGGATTGCGCAGGTCGTGCACCATCAGCGCCGTGAGGTCGTCCTTCAGGGCGTGAAGATCAGTGAGCGCCGAGAGCTGCGCGCGGATCAGCTTTTCCTGACGCTGCAGCCGCACGAAGTTCTGCACGCGGAGCATCAGCTCGCGGCGATCGATCGGCTTCGCGAGGTAATCGTCGGCGCCCGCCTCGAGACCTTGATTGCGGTGGTGCTGATCATCGAGCGCGGTGAGCAGCAACACCGGCAGCGGACCGCGCGCCTTCTCCTTCAACTTCGGCAGCGCCTCGATGCCCGTCATGCCCGGCATCATCACGTCGATGATCACCACTTCGATCTCGCGCGTGCCCACCAGCTCGATCGCTTCCAGCGCGTCGCCCGCTTCGATCACGTCGAAGCGCTGCTGCAGCGCGAGGCGCACGAGCTTGCGGATGGATTCGTCGTCGTCGACGACGAGCACCAGCGGTTTAGGTTCGGCGTCGGGTGCCATCGTGCGCGGGGGACTCTAGCTGACTTGCCCTCACCCCGACCCTCTCCCGATGGGAGAGGGAGAAATCAGTCACTTCCGGAGGAGCATGCCTTCGAAGAAGAAGGCGACAACTGCCAGCGTGATCAGCCACGTCCACAGGGGTGTAGATGACTCGGGGCCTCCGCTCCCTGCGGTGCGAATCGACTCTTCACCCAGCCATTCACTGAGCGAATCGAGTGAGTGCCGCGCCAGATTGCTCGCGCCTGCATCGATCGAGACCGCGAACCCCAACTTCTCCAGCGTGCCGCCCTTCGCATCGACCACCACGTAGGGCCCGGGCTCGGGGAGCGGACCGCCGGTCACTCCGTCACCTTGCGGCAGCGCCGTGAGCGCCACCTCGGCACCTGACGCCGCGCGAGCCCACGCTGGCGACTGATTCGGCTCGGGCTTGAGCGTCACCGTCTCTCCGACCTTCGCTCGCACTTCCTCGCGTTCATCGAGCGTGCCCGTCAGCCACGCCGCCACGCGCTGAATCAGCGGGAGGAACGAGGTGCGAATCGGCAAATCGCTCCAATCGCGATCCACGGTGGAGCAATACACGAACACGCGGCCCTTCCCGCGCCGCGACGCGAGGAACACCGGCGCACCATCGTCCATCGTGCCCAGCACTTCCGTCTCCACGCCCTGCGCATCACCCTCGAACAGCGCGTACCGATAGAAGCGCGTCGACAGCAGACCTTCACGCGCGCGCCCCGTGAAAGGCACCATCACCGGGTGATTGAGCGCCACCTGCGTCAGTCGTGCAGCGCGCGTCGCAGCGTCAGCCTGGCCCGGCTCCACCGCGGTCTTGATCACGCGCAGCTTCCGCGGGAGCACGGAGCCCATCGAGGTGTTCCAGTTATCGGGATCCACGCGATCGCCCACGCTCACGAAGAGCCCGCCGCCGTTGTTCACGAACTCTGCGAGTGCGCGCGAAGCCTCGGGAGGAGGCGCCTCGACGTTGAGCAACATCACCACGTCGTAGTCCGCCAGCTTCTCGCGCCACGCCGCGTCTGCATCACGCACCACCGCGCGCACCGGACTGCCCGTCGCAGCCAGCGCGGCCTCGGTGAAGAACGCCTCGTCCTTGTACTTCTGAGGACTGGGACTTCCGTTCACCACCAGCGCCGTGAGCGCACGAGGCACCGAGAGCACCAGGCTGTGCACGTCATCATCTGGGAGCGCGTCGGACTCGAGCTTGCCCGTCACCGTGGTCACGCCGCCCTTCGCGAACTTCCACGAGAGCGTCTTCTGCGTCGTCCCTTCAGGAGCGAGATCGACGAAGCCCTTCTGCACGACCTCTCCATCGACCTCGAGCTGCAGCTCCACGTCGCGCGCGGCTTCCTTCGAGAAGTTCCGCACCGTGAACGTGAACTGCCACGCCCGAGGCCCCAACTGCGGAGCAGCTTCGGCGTGCATCTCCACCAGCGCGCGGTTCGGCAGGTCCTTGCCCTTCGCCACGTCGCGCACCACGAACTCGGGCTTCAGCTTCTCGCCCTTCGCGTTGGCGCCCATCGGCGGAGTGGTCTCGAGCCGCAACGATCCCTGCGTGAGCGCGCTCACCAACACCAGGCGCCGATTCGGCAGCGGCGAATCATCGAGGGCACGCGCCCCTACTTCGAGACAGCGATTGAGATCGATCGCCTCGAAGCCCGGAGTCGCGTCTTCGATCGCGTTCAACAACTGCCCACGCTGGAAGCCCACGGGAGCGACCGGAGTCGGACTCCGCGTGCAGATCACCACCGTCGCGGGCTCTTCAGCGGCGAGGCTGCGCAACACCGAGCGCGCTTCGTCCTTCGCGCTGTCGAAGAGCCGAGAGCCGTCGTTCCAGCGCATCGCGAGCGAGGTGTCGACGATCACCGCGGTGGCTGCCACTCCGTGCCGCGTGGCCGCCACGTCATCAGTCGCGAAGGAAGGCCGGGCCAACGCGATTGGAATCGCGAGGAGCACCAGCGTGCGCAGAATGTAGAGCAACAGCCGCTTCAATCGCAGACGCGACGCCGTGCGCTTCTGGCTCTTGAGCACGAAGTCGAGCGCAGCGAAGGGCACCTCGCGCGGACGCCGGCGATCGAACAAGTGCACCAGCAGCGGGACCAACGCCGCCAACGTGCCGAGCAGGAACCACGGCTGCGCGAACGTCACAACCGTCCCCCACGCCGCGCGAGAAAGCGCAGCAGCACTTCGTCGATGGGCTCATCGGTGCGCACGCGCTCGTAATCGCAGTCAGCGGAGCGGCACGCGTCGCGCGTCGCTTCGAGGAAGCGGTGGAACTCCTCGAGGTAGCTCTCTCTGATCTCCCGCGGATTCACCTCGATGCGCTTGTCGTCCTCCATCGAGGTGAAGAGCGTCGGATCGTCGAACGGAAATTCGAGCTCCGCCTTGTCCACGAGGTGGAAGATCGCGACGTCGTGTTTGCGCGAACGCAACGCGAGCACTCGCTTGAGAGCGTCTTGCCGCTCGTCGAAGAAATCGGAGAACACGCAGACCAGGCTTCGCCGCGGCAACTTCTCGGCGAGCGTGTCGGCGGTCATCGCGAGATCGGTCTGACCTCCGGCCTTTGCACCTTCGAGCGCCTCGAGCACCGCGCCCAGATGTCCCGCACTCGAGCGCGGAGGAATTTCAGCGAAGCGTCCCTGCGCCACCAGCGCCACGCCCGCCGCGTCCTGCTGACGAATGAGCAGGTGCGAGAGCGTCGCCGCCATCACGCGACCGACGTCCAACTTCGAGAGCCCCGAGGTCCCGAAGCCCATCGAGCCCGAGGTGTCGACCACCATGATCGAGCGGAGGTTGGTCTCGTGCTCGAAGCGCTTCACGTAGTACTTGTCGAACTTGCCGAACGCCTTCCAGTCGAGGTGACGGAGCTCGTCGCCCGGCGCGTATTCCTTGTGCTCGGCGAACTCGACGCTCTGGCCCTGGTTGGGTGACTTGTGGAGGCCGGACAGCACACCCTCCACGACCGCCCGGGCCCGGAGCTTCAGACCAGTGATTCTGGAGAGGGTGGCGGCGTCGAGGAGCATGGACTGCACTGCGGTCTAACCCACGACCTTACCCACTGCATCCCTACCAACCTGCATAGAGATTCACGGCGAACGCGTGGCGCATGGGGTCGGTTCCTTCGCGAGGGAGCCACTGGTTGAAGTAGCCCGACTCCAGCCGGATCTTTCCCCAGATGCTCCGGCCCACTCCGAGGAAAAGGCGGTTCTGATCGAACCCCGCGATCTGCCCGAAGCGGGTGTCGTTGAACGAGATGAACACCTCATCCCACGCGACCAGGATGAACTTCGCGTGCAGCGGCGGAGTCTGCGCTCTCACCATTTGCCGAAAGCGAATGCCGACGTCGCCCTGCGCGAAACGCTCCTCGAGCCGGCTGCGCAGCTGCATCTTCGCGCCTGAGTCGAAGCCGATGTCCCACGTGTACTGCTGCCAGACGCGGTGCTCATCGAGCGACTTCTGGCCGTTCCGCCACACCGGCGCCCAGAGGTAGCCGAGGTAGATCGTCATGTCTTCGCGCATCCGGTAACCAACTCCGGGACGCAGCAGGATCGACGTGCTCGGCGGACTCGATTCAGGCGCGAAGCCGAAGCGCGCGTGCGCGTCGAACCACAACAGGAACTTCTGACCGACGAGCGGCCCCTGCGAGAACAACGCGAACCAGGCCTGCGGTTCGTTCGTCACTTCCTGCGCGTGAGCGACGCCACTGAGGAGAATCGAGAGAAGAAGTACTCGTGACACGCATCACTGCGTACCACCGGAGATCGCGCAAACCTTGCGTGAAGCAATCCCTGCCGGGGCCAATTGGGTCGATTTGTCGGAAGCGGGGAAGCGCACCCTCGGTTCGTGCCTTACCTCAATGACACCCATGGAATCCGCGATCCGATGGCACTCCTTGTCGACTCGAGAGACCCTCGAAAAGCTGCACAGTCGCGACAAGGGGCTGACGGAAGCCGAGGCCGCGCAACGCCTCGCCGAGGTCGGACCGAACGAGCTCAAAGCCACGGAGCGCGTGCCCTGGTGGAAGATCCTCCTCGCGCAGTTCAAGAACGTGCTGATCCTGATTCTGCTCGGAGCGACCGTGCTCTCCGTGGCGATGGGTCACGGCCTCGAGTCGCTCGTCATCACGGTGATTGTGCTCTTCGCGGTGCTGCTCGGCTTCGTGCAGGAGTACCGCGCCGAGCGGGCGATCGAATCGCTCAAGAGACTCGCAGCGCCGAACGCGAGCGTGCTGCGCGATGGAGAAGAGAAGAAGGTCCCCGCGCGTGAAGTGGTGCCTGGAGATGTCGTGCTGCTCCACACCGGCGATCGCGTGCCTGCGGATGCGCGCCTGCTCGAAGCGGTGAACCTGCAGGCTGAAGAAGCGGCGCTCACCGGCGAGTCCGTGCCGAGCGAGAAGCACACCAAGCCGCTGGAGGGCGAGCTGCCCGTCGGTGATCGCAAGAACATCGTGCACGCCGGCACTGCGCTCACCTACGGCCGCGGGAGGGCAGTGGTCGCCGCCACGGGAATGCAGACCGAGTTCGGTCGCATCGCCTCGATGCTGGACCAGGTGGAGACCGCGAAGACTCCGCTGCAGAAGAACCTCGATCGCGTGGGCTCGGTGCTCGCGAAGGTCGCGCTGGTGGTCGTCGGGCTCGTGGTGGTGCTCGGAGTGGTGCGCGGTCAGCCCTTCGTCGAGATGTTCATCTTCGGCATCGCGCTCGCGGTGGCCGTGGTGCCCGAGGCGCTGCCCGCCGTGGTCACCATCTCGCTCGCGCTCGGACTGCAGCGCATGGTGAAGCGCAACGCGCTCATTCGCCGCCTGCCGGCGGTGGAGACGCTGGGGAGCACCACCGTCATCTGCTCCGACAAGACCGGCACGCTCACCAAGGACGAGATGACCGTGCGCCGGCTCTTCGTGAATGGAGAGTCGTTCGAGCTCAGCGGCGCGGGCTACGAGCCCAAGGGACAGCTCACTCGCGGAGGAGGCGAAGTGCAGCTGAGCGACGCCCTCCGTGAGTTGCTGAAGGCGGGCGTGCTCGCGAGTGACGCCAAGTTGGTGAAGGAGAACGGTCAGGGCGCCTGGCACGTGCTCGGAGATCCCACCGAAGGCGCGCTGGTGGTCGCTGGTGCGAAGTTGGGTCTCGAGAAAGCGAAGCTCGACGCTGAGTTCCCTCGCGAGGACGAGGTGCCGTTCACCTCGGAGTCGCGGCGCATGGCGACGCGTCACGGCGACACCATCTACGTGAAGGGCGCGCCTGAGGTGCTGCTCAACGCGTGCTCGCTCGACGAGGCCGCGAAGCAGAAGGTGGAGGAGGCTGCGAAGCTGTTCGCCCACGAAGCGCTGCGCGTGCTCGCGATCGCGAAGAAGGTCGACGGCAAGCTCGACGATCTCGATCGCGGACTCACGTTGCTTGGGCTGATGGGGATGATCGATCCTCCGCGCCCCGAGGCGTTCGACGCCATCGCGAAGACCGAGTCCGCCGGCATTCGCACCGTGATGATCACCGGCGATCATCCCGAGACCGCGGAGGCCGTGGCGCGCGAGCTCGGAATTCTGAAGGAGGGGAAGGTGGTCTCAGGCCGAGAGCTCGATGCCTGGGATGACGCGCAGCTCGAGAAGACCATCGAGGGCATCGAGGTGTTCGCGCGCGTGTCACCGGCTCACAAGCTGCGCATCGTCACCGCGCTGCAGAAGTTCGGTCACACCGTGGCGATGACGGGAGATGGCGTGAACGACGCGCCTTCGCTCCGCAAGGCGGACATCGGCATCGCGATGGGCATCACCGGCACCGACGTCTCGCGTGATGCGTCCGCGATGACGCTCACCGATGACTCGTTCGCTTCGATCGTCGCCGCGGTGGAGGAGGGGCGCCGCGTCTTCGGCAACATCAAGAAGTACCTGATGTACCTGCTCAGCTCGAACATCGGAGAGATCGGCTTGATGGTGGGTGCGTCCGTACTCGGGCTCCCGCTGCCCCTGACTGCCGTGCAGATCCTCTGGGTGAACCTCGCGACCGACGGACTGCCTGCGCTCGCGCTCGCGGTGGATCCGCCCGAGGACGATCTGATGAAGCGTCACCCACGCGACGGGAAGGTCGGCATCTTCACCCGGCCCGTGGTGGCGCTGATGCTCGCGGGTGGTTTCTGGTCGACCCTGGTGAACGTGGGCCTCTTCGCGTGGGCGCAGCAGAGCGGGCGTTCGCTGGCCGAGGCGATGTCGATGACCTTCGTCTCGCTGGTGATGATCCAGTTCTTCAAGGCGTACAGCTATCGATCGGATCGCCGCTCGGCGTTCCACAAGCCGCTCGCGAATAAGTGGCTGAACATCGCCATCGTCTGGGAGTTCGCCCTGCTCGTCGCGATCCTCTACGTGCCCTTCCTGCAGAACCTGTTCGACACCTTCCCGCTGTCTGGAATGGACTGGGCGTTGATCACCGGCGCGGCGTTCACCGTGGTGCCGGTGCTCGAGCTCACCAAGTTCCTCGAGCGGAGGGGCGTGTTCGGGAAACTCGACTGAGAAATTGAAGACGGGGAAAGCCTCTCCCTGCGCGAGCGGGGAGAGGTCGACGCGAAGCGGCGGGTGAGGGGCGATCTTCGTGCAATTGCGCCCCTCACCCCGACCCTCTCCCCGCTCCCCAGGGAGAGGGAGAAATTAGAACCGGTGCACGAAGATCTGTCCCGCTGAGACTCCGAGCC
>CBIHPJ010000382.1:0-8541 GCA_966211295.1 uncultured Myxococcales bacterium
AGGTGCGCGTCGATCATCCAGTTGCCGAACGCGCGCTCCACCTTGTCCAGACCGGCGTAGTCGAAGATGCGCCCGTCCTGGCTGGGGCGCAGCGCGACGATGCCGGTGGCGAAGCGGCGAGAGAGGCGCGAGCCGGGCCGGCCGTGGACGATCGCCATCGCCCACTCCTTGTAGAGATCGACGTCGTTCGCCACGTTGTACAAGTCCCACGCGCGCACGCCGGGGGGACGGCAGCCGATCTCGGAGAACTTCAAACCCTTCGGCCCCGCGAACCACTCCATGTGCGTCGCCGAGGTGCCGATGTCGAGCGCGCGCAGCACCTTGCGGCCCATCACCTTGAGCTCCTCGTAGCCCTCGGCCGAGTCGACGCGATTGGTGGTGACGAACTGCGGGCTGATCCACCGGTGCCGCATCGCATCGAGCACGTTCGGGTAGTAGTGCGTGACGAACTCGTGCATCACGCGGCCGCCGACGCTGATGGTGTCGTAGAAGCCTTCGTGCCCCTCGATGAACTCCTCGACGGCGACCGAGCGGCCCTTGTCCACTCCGAGCTCGAGCGCGGCGCGCTTGAGATCGTTGAGCGAGTCGCAGCGGCTGGTGCCTGACGCTCCCGCCCCGTCACGCGGCTTCACGATCAGCGGGAAGCCCACGCGCTTGGCGAACTCCACCATCTCTTCGAGCGAGGAGGCAGCGGTCGACTGCGCGCAGGGAATTCCGTTCTGGCGCAGCGCCTCTTTCATCGAGGGCTTGTCGCGGCAGAGCCACGAGGTCTTCACCGAGGTGCCCTCGATGCCCATCGCCTCGCGCACCTTCGCGGTCGACATGATGTGCGCTTCGACGGTCGCCTCGAGGCGATCGATGCGCTTCTTCGAATTGATGAACTTCGCCGCGCGCAGCACCGCGCCCTCGTTCACCACCGAGTCGACCTGCTCGTAGTGCGAGAGCCAACTCTTCATGTCTCCGCTGAGCGAATCTTTGCTCCCTTCGCCGATGGCAGTGACGGTGGCGCCGACTTCCTTGAGCGCCTTCACGAAGTAGCGCTGATTGACCGGGAATCTCGGCTCGATGAAGACGACGTGCATGTCAGGGCCTCACGAGAGTTTGGAATAGAGCTGTTCGTACTTCTGCACCTGGTGATCCCAGGAGAAGTTCTGCGTCATGCCGTTGTGCTGCAAGCGCCGGAATACGGGACGGTCGCGGTAGATGTTGTACGCGGCCTCCAGCGCCCAGTGCACGGCCTTCGCGTCGTAGTCGTCGAACACGATGCCGGTGCCGGTGCCCGTGCGCGGAGACCAGAGCTGCACGGTGTCCGCGAGCCCGCCCGTCTTTCGCACGATGGGCACGGTGCCGTACTTGAGCGCGTACATCTGCGTGAGGCCGCACGGCTCGTAGCGCGAGGGCATCAGGAAGAAATCGGAGCCCGCCTGGATCCAGTGCGCGAGCGGGTTGTCGAACGCGGTCTGGAAACGCACCTGCCTCGGGTAACGATCTCGCAGCTGGTGGAACATGCGCTCGAACCGCTTCTCTCCCGAGCCCTGCACCACGAGCTGGAATTTTCCCTCGCGCAGTCCGAGCGAGAGCGCGTCGGGGAGGAGATCGAAGCCCAACAGCCCGGACAAACGAGACACGAATCAGAGCAGCGGGACCCCGGCGAGCACGAGCAAGTGCGCGCGGGAGAGCAGCGCGAGCTTGTTGCGCTCCTTGCCCGCCCAGTCGTCGACGTCGTAGCGCTGGGGGATGTGCTTGTCGGCCTGCGGACTCCAGTCGTCGTAGTCGACGCCGTTCAGAATTCCGTAGACCGTCGATTCGCGCGCGCGGAGGAACGGTTCCATGCCCGCGCCGTACTCCGGCGTGCGGATCTCTCGCGCGTAGCTGGGCGAGACCGTGGTCACCGCCGTCGCGTACATGATCCCGTGCAGGAGGAAGTTGATCCGATCCTGCTTCAGCAGATCCTGGTGGAGCAGGTGCTGCGAGCGGAGCAGGCCCGTGTCCGGAAGGATCTTCGCGGGGAACGAGCCCTGGTAGTTCAAGTTGTGAATGGTGAGGACCGTCTTCGTCTTGCCGAAGATCGAACCGTCCCACGCGAAGCGCGTCTTGAGCAGCAGCGGCACCATCGCCGTCTGCCAGTCGTTGCAGTGCACCACGTCGGGCGCGAACCGCATGCGCTGCGCTGACTCGAGCGCCGCGTAGCAGAGCACCAGGAAGCGCAGGTGCTCGTCACCGTCGTGCGCGTAGATCGCGTGCCGCCCGTAGAGCTGCGGGCAGTGCACGAAGAAGACCTCCATGTTCGAGCCCGGCATCTGCGCCGCGAAGATGGAGACCTCGAACTGACGGGGGCCGAACATCACCTTCATGCCGCGCAGCGAGTCGATGGAGCGGAAGCGGTACTTGTTCTGCTCGATGCGCGAGTACATCGGCATGAACACGCGAACGTCGTGACCACGTTTGTGGAGCGCGCGCGGGAGGGCTGCTGAAACGTCTCCGAGGCCGCCGGTCTTTGCGAACGGCGCGACTTCGGAGCTGAGGAAGAGAATGTTCACTGAGTAAGGCCCCTCACCCCGACCTCTCCCCGCTGCGCAAGGAGAGGGAGTACTTAGAACCGATCATCGGATGGAGCGACCGTCGTCACCGGCGGCGCGATCAACACTTGCTGCTGAGCAGAAGGCGTCACGGGCAGCACCAACGTGAAGCGCGAGCCGTGTCCCATTTCAGACGCGACGCGCACCACGCCGCCGTGTCCCTCGACGAAGCTCTTGACGATCGCCAGCCCGAGGCCCGCCCCGCCGTACTCACGCGTGGACGAAGAATCGACCTGGTAGAAGCTGTTGAAGATCTTGTCGAACTGATCCGCCGGAATGCCGACGCCCGAGTCCTCCACGAGGATGCGGTAGCCCGGCGCGTTGAGATCAGGCTGCTGCTGCACCTCGGTGAGCGTCACCGCCACCCGTCCACCCTTGGGCGTGAACTTCACCGCGTTGGTGAGCAGGTTGACGATCACCTGCCGCAGGCGGTCGCGATCGCCGCTCACCACCGCCATCTTCGCGGGCAGCTTCGCCTCGAGCGCGACGCCCTTCTTCTGCACCTGCGGGCGCAGCGACGAGAGCGAGCCGTTGATCAGCTCCAACGCATCCATCGGCTCGAAGTTGAGGCGCACCTTGCCCGCTTCGATCTGCGAGATGTCGAGGATGCTGCTGATCAACTTCAGCAGCGTCTCGCCCTTCTCCATGATGGTGCGCACGTAGTCGACCTGCTCACCGTTGAGCGGACCTGCCAATCCTTCAGCGAGCATCTCGGAGTAGCCGATGATCGAGGTGAGCGGCGTGCGCAGCTCGTGACTCACGGTGGCGAGGAAGGCGCTCTTGAGACGATCGAGCTCCTTGAGGCGCGTGTTCGCTTCTTCCAGCCGCTTGTTCCGCTCCTCGAGCTCACGGTTGCTGTCGAGGGTGGCCTCGATGTGCAGCTGGCTGGTCAGGAACATCTTCTGACCGCCGAACAACATCGTCTGCAGCAGCTGCCCGAAGTGCAGCATCACGCGCGCGATCGTGCCTTCAGGAGCGCGGCGCACCTTCTCCACCAGCGCCTTCGCGTTGCCGACGTCGAAGCCTTCGGAAATTTCAGTGAGCGTCCTGGGCGCGAAGTCCTTCAGGTCGTCGGGCATGAACGGCCCGAACACCACGCGGCCAAGCACGTCACCTTCCCAGTGAATCGGAACGATCAAGTACCGCAGCCCGGTGAAGCAGGGCACGGTGAGCATGCCCTTCGCGAGCGGAATCTGATCGCTCTCGATCACCGGCAGCCGCGCCCCGTGACTGGTGGCCAGCGGTCCATCTTTCACCCGGCCCACGGTGGCGGTGCAGCGGCGCCGGCCCTCGGGGAAGCTGAAGACGTAGCCGCAGAAATCTCCGTTGCCGATCTTGATGTCGGCGAGCTTGCCGCCGCGATCGTCGAACACCTTGATGCCGACCCGGTAGAGCTCGACGAAGCCCTTCACCACCTCGGTGAAGGACTCGGTGTCGAGCATCTCGCCCAGCGAAATGCGCCGCTGGAGGACCGACTCGCGCGAGCTCACGGGCGAGCTCCTCCCGCGGACTTCGGAGGCAGCACCCGCTCGAGCTCGGTGCCGGCGACGTCGATGTTGGCGAAGACCTGCGTGAGGAATTCGCGCTCGGAGAGCCCGATGTTCTTGGTCAGGCTCGCGCGCGCTTCGAGGCTGCGGAAGGCCGACTGCAACACCATGTAGAGGGTCTCGAGCACGCCGATGCCGCGAATGGCGATGGCGCCGACCACCGGCTCCTTGCCCTTCTTGCGGGTCTCTTCGATCTCGGCGTCCGTCTTGGTGTCGGGGAGATCTCGCTTGTTGTACTGGATCACCACCGGCACCTGCGCCGGGTCGAGATTGTTCTCCTTCATGTTCTCGACGAGGTTCTTCCAGTACGCGTTGTTCTCGGCGGCGGCGGTGCGGCGGCTGTCGGCGATGAAGGCCACCGCGTCGGCGCCCTGAAGCACGATTCGCCGCGTCGCGTTGTGGATCACCTGGCCAGGCACGGTGAACAGCTTCACCTTTACCTTGAAGCCATTGGCGGTGCTGAAGAAGACGGGGAGAAGGTCGAAGAAGAGCGTGCGGTCGTCGTGGGTTTCCACGGTCAGCAGGCGTCCCCGCACTTCGGGACTCGTCCGCTGGTGCACCATCTGCAGATTCGTCGTCTTCCCCGAAAGACCGGGACCGTAATAGACGATCTTGACGGTGAGCTCGCGCTGCGCGTGATTCAGTTGCACGTTCGCTCGATTGTGGAGCCAAGCGCCTGACCCGCCAAGAACAACTGGAGCGCAAGACGGGTAGGTGACGTCATGGCTGGTGGCGAGGTGGGCGGAAAGGTGACATCAGCTACCTCGCCAGCGCACAGCCTCCCCCTGGGGGATTGAAATGTCTGCTCGTGCACGACGTTGAAGTTGGTGGTTAGGATCAGACCTGGCTGGCCGAGCCGTTGAAGGAATCAACCGAGGAGTGGCGCATGACCGACAAGCAGCTCGAAGGTACGCCGGGAACGAACGCGACCCCGCCGATGGCAATGCCAACTGACTGGAAGCAGGTGAAGTTCGCGGCGCCTACCGACGAAGACATGAACGTTCTGGCTGGGCTCCGCTCGGGCAGCGAGCCGTGGAAGCAGCGCGGCGAGACGCAGGCTGAGAGCCTCGAGGCGCTCACCAAGCTTCGCCCCTTCATCTCGGTGGGCAAGCTCAACAGCTCGCTCGTCGGGTACGTGACGATCGAACGCGATGGTCCGGTGCCTGGCGCCGCGTACCTGCGCAACATCGTCGCGAAGATCGAGCTCCGGCAGAAGGGCCTCGGGCACGTGCTGCTCGAGCAAGGCCTCTCGATGGCGCGCGACATGAACCGCAAGACGCTCGCGCTCCGCGTCGATCCTGCGAACGGCCCCGCGGTCTCGTTCTACCGGAAGTCGGGCTTCACCACGGTCGCGACGGTCGTCTCGAAGAAGAGCGGCAAGCTCCGCCTGCTGATGAGCCGCGAGCTCTGAGCAGCTGGACCAATTGAGAATCTGAAAGCGCTTCGGGGTTACTCCGGGGCGCTTTTTGTTTGGCGAGGTGCGCCCCTCTCCCCGCTCCGCAGGGAGAGGGAGACAGCAGGTCACTTCAGATTCTGTGTTTCGGCGTCGGTGGGGAGCGTGGCCTTCGCCAGCTCGACCAACTTCTTCCGCGCGGGCTTCACGTCGAACATGCCCTGCGGAACCCAGCGGCCACCGGGCTTGCCGAACACGAAGAGCACCTGGTTGCACTTGAAGCTCACCAGCGCCTCCAGCATTCCGATGCCCGACTGCATCTGAAACGAGAGGTGCGGAGAGAAGCTGCACTTCGCCACGTCTTGATCGAAGCGGAAGCTCTTGTCGTCGTAGAGCACGCTCCGCAGCGTCTCGAGCTGCTTGGCGTCGAGCTCCTTGCCCGCTTCGCCGCGCACGAAGTCGGAGGCGATCGCCTTCGCGGGATCGGGGCGGAGGCCTCCTGAATCGCTCACCTTGAACACCTGCACCCTGGTCGCGCCTGCGATGGAGCCGAGCACGGTGTCGCTCAGGTTCTCGCTCACCTTCGCGGTCGGCTCGGTGATGGGCGGAGGCGGAGGCGGCGGCCCCTTCTTCTTCTTCCCCGCGCCGAACGCGGGCATCGCGAGGAGAGCGACGAGGAACCAGTGTCGAAGCGCCATGAGGCACGACATCGCACGTCACTCGCCGGGCGAGAAGAAGTCCGTCAGCCGCTCGGGGAGAGGCGTCCGCTCGGGCTTTTTGCCCACGCGGTAAAGCGGCGGCAACGAGAGTCCCACGGTGCGGCCAGCGAGTTGGCGCAGCCCATCGCGCAAGCGGCGCCAGTCTTCGTCTCCGTGAAGTGCGTCGGCTGCCTGCGCCCACGCACCCACGCGAGCGCGGCCACCGATCAACGGAGCGCGGCCCTCGGGAGACGCGGTGAGCTCGTGCGCCAACATCAAGAGTGCGGCGCGTGGTCCTTCGGACTCGAGCTTCGCGCCCCCGTCGACTTCGCGCGCGAGGAGGAAGCGGAGCGCGGCGCGATGTTCCTTCTCGGTGAGTTGAAGGGGTGCGAAGCGCTCGTCGATCACCGTCTTCTGGTGAATCGCGGCGGTGCTGCTCCAGAAGGTGGCGTGCACGAGGGCGCGGGGGCCTGCGAGGCCGCGGGCGCCTCTGGGTGCTCGCTTCGCGCGTTTCGAGAGCTCACGTTCCACGCCGCCGGTGGTGTCGATGCGCTCGACCAGCACCCAGGCTTTCGCGAGCGCGTTGGATCCCTCGGGCCAGAGCGCGAGGAGCGCGTCGTACTCCGCGAGCGTGAACGGGAGACGGCGCGCGCGGGCGAGGGGGCGACTGAAGAGCTGCTCCACCGCGGCGCCGAAACGTTCGAGCGCGGGGATGAGCTCGGGATCCGTGGAGAGCGCTTCGTGGGCTGCGGCGTCGCGTTCTCCGAGCGCGACTTTGCGTGGGACGTTGATCACCAGCTCGAGGAGCGCGGGGAGTCCGGTGGCTGGGGTGGCTTCGTTCTCGAGCCGATGGGAGATGGCGTTCTCGAGTTGAGTGCGCAGCGCGCTCACGTTCTCGAGGAGCTCGCGGGCTTCGCCGTCGGGCCAGGCCTCTGCTTCGGCTCTGCGGTGAGCGCGCCGGAGAGATTGCTCGACTTGGGGATCGGTTTTCGCCACTTCTCTTGCGACGTCGGCGAGGGCGCGGAAACGATCCTTCCAGCCCCAGGCCTTCAATGCAGGGACGAGTGCTCGGTAGCGGGTGAGCGTTGCTTCGAGCAGTGGACCTGCGTCTTCCAATCGACGCAGCAGGTCTTCGTCCGACGGCATTTGACCGTTCTAGCGCACGAGGTGACTTGCCCTCACCCCGACCCTCTCCCGAAGGGAGAGGGAGAAACAATCATCAGTTATGGTGCCGGCATGCGCCTCGCCGCCGTGCTGACGGTGCTCCTCGCCCTGCCCGCCTTCGCGGCAGATGCCCCGGAGCCAGAGAAGAAGCCCCGTCTCGTCGTCAACGACCTGACCGGCCTTCGTGTCTCCACCGAAGAGGCGCAGGCGATCACCGACGCGGTGGTGACCTATCTCTCTTCGCGAAAACTCTTCGAGGTCCTCGGCGGGCGCGACATCCAGACCATTCTGGGCGCGGAGAGACAGAAGGCGCTCCTCGGCGCGTGCGAAGCCGACAGCCTCGCGTGCAGCAGCGACCTCTCCAAGCTCCTCAGCGCACGCTTCGTGTTGTCGGGTCAGCTCGCAAAGGTCGGCAGCGCGTACCAGCTCACGCTCCAGCTGATCGACACCGAGCGCTCGGCGACCGCGGGCCGCAGCTCGAAGCTCGCCAACTCGCTCGAAGAGGTGCGCGCTCAGGTGCCGTACGCCGCGTCGGAGGCCACCGGCTCGCCGCTCCCACCTCCTCCTTCGCGCGTGGTGCCCATCACCTTGATGGCCGTGGGCGGAGCCACGCTGCTCTCGGGGGGCGTGGTGGGACTGCTCGCGCTCTCGAAAGAAACGCAGCTCAACGACGAGCTCTGTCCCGGCGGCGTGCAGGCGAACGGACGCTGCGACGGAGTGAATCTGCGCGATCGCACCTTCTACGTCGCGCAGCAGGACTCGCTGGTAGTGCAGAAGATCGTGAGCGTGAGCTTGATGGCCGCGGGCGCGGTGATGCTCGGCTTCGGCATCTGGCTGCTTCCACCTGACGACGCGCGCACGCGCATCTCGTTGCGCGCGTTGCCCACCACCAACGGCCTCGTGCTCACGGGGGGCTTCTAAATGTTGAAGCGCGCTCTGTGGCTGCTGCCGCTGCTGGTGATCGGTTGCACCGGACTCTTCCTCGAGAACGGCAACTCGTACCCGTGTGACTTCTCGCTCGGCCCCGGCAAGCGCGATGAGGCGTGCCAGGCCGGCGACATCTGCGGCACCAACAACGTCTGCCAATCGTTCATCTACGAAGGCCCGCGCTTCGAGGGCCAGGCGACGTTGCCCGAGTACGGAGTGACGAGCGGCGAAGG
>CBIHPJ010000383.1:0-8535 GCA_966211295.1 uncultured Myxococcales bacterium
CAGCCACCGGCTCGGAGATGAAGGACGCGGCCTTCGCCACGGGTGACGACGGCTGCGCAGGTGCGGGAGCGGGAGTCGCGTTCGTCGCAGTCGAAGGCACCGAGCTCACCGGCACCACCTGCTCGAGCACCTCGGCCACCAGGTTCGCCCGCTGCGGCCGCGCCTCGGGCTCGGTCTCCAGCAGCTGACCAATCACCTCATCGACGCGAGGGTCGAGCCCCGGCACCTTCTGCGACGGCAGCTTGAAGCGCCCCATCGGCACTTCACCGGTGAACATCTCGTAGATCAGCACGCCCAGCGAATAGAGGTCGGCGCGGTGGTCGACGTTCTTCGCGTCGCGCCGCTGCTCGGGCGCCATGTAATTCACGGTGCCCATCGCCACCGCGGTCGCCGTGAGCGCGATGTCGCGCTCGTTGCCCTTCATGCCCGCGAGGCCGAAGTCCGCGATCTTCACGTGCCCGCGCGCGTCGATCAAAATGTTCTCGGGCTTCAGATCGCGGTGCACGACCTTCATCTCGTGCGCGTAATCGATCGCCCGCGCGATCTGCGTGCCGATGCGCGCCGCATCGCGAATCGACAGCCGCGCCGCGCCCATCATCTCGCGCAGGTTGATGCCCGGCACGAGCTCCATCGCGAAGAAGTAGTGATCACCCGCCTGGCCGCGATCGATGATCTGCACCACGCCGGGGTGCGAGAGCGAAGCGAGCGCCTGCGCTTCCTTGTCGAAGCGCGCGACGAACTCGGGATCTTTCGCGAAGCGGGGCGGCAACAACTTCACCGCCACCATGCGCCCGAGCGACTTCTGCTTCGCGCGCCACACCTCGCCCATGCCGCCCTTGCCGAGCAACTCCACCAGCTCGTAGCCGGGCACCTGCGCGCCGTGCGGCACCTTGGTGGGCTCGTCGTCGTCGAAGTCGTCGGGCCTGGGCTTGCTGCTGGCGAAGGTCTGCTCGAGCGGCGCACCCTCCACCGCGATGGTCACCCCCTGCACCGGCGGCGTGCCTCCCGCGGGAGAGGTGAGCATCTGCGAAGGACGCCCCACCATGGTCTTCTGCACGTCGCTGCGCTTCACCTCGAACTTGATGCCGCAGCTGCAGACGAGCTGCTGCCCCGAGACGTACACGCCCACGTCGTGCAGCTTCCCGCAGTTGGGACAGGCCTGCGCGACCACGCTCCGCGAGGAACGCGAATCGGTCATTTACGCGCCCGCGTAACCGAGGATCCGGAAGGCGGGCACGCCCTTCTCCTTGCCCTTCACCTGCAGCACGGAGACGGCCTCCACCTTGAACCCGGGTCCTGCACGCTTCACCGTGACGTCGGACGCGAGCACCTCGCCGCCCTTCGCCAGGCCGCACAGACGCGACGCGGTGTTCACCGAGTCACCGATCGCCGTGAACTCGTGGCGCTCGTTGCTCCCGATGTAACCGACGACGGCCTGGCCAGTGTTCACACCGATGCCGACTTCGATCGGCTTCTTGCCCGCCGCGACCCGCGCTTCGTTCATCGCGTTGATCTCGTCGAGCATGTCGAGGGCGCACCTGAGCGCGCGGCCCGCGTCATCGGGGTGCGTAATCGGCGGGCCCCACGTGGCCATCACGCAGTCGCCGATGAATTTGTCGAGGTTTCCCTCATGCTGAAAGATGCAGTTCGCCATCGCGGTGAAGAACGTGTTCAGCATCGCGACCGTTTCCTGCGGGCTGTCGGCCTCGGCCATCGAGGTGAAGCCGCGGATGTCGGCGAAGATGCAGCTCACTTCCGCCAGACGACCGACGCGCAAGAGCTCGACCTTGCCGCTCACCACCGCCTCGGCGACGGCCGGAGCGAGGAAGCGAGACAGCTCGGCGCGGGTGACGACTTCCTGCTCGATCTTGCGCGCAAGCTCGGAGTTCTCGAGCGCGATCGCCGCCTGCGAAGCGATACCGGACAGGACCTTCAGGTCCTTCTCGGAGAACGCGTTGGTGCGCTCTCGGGTGTCGCAGAAGAGCACGCCGCGCAAGACGCCCTTGGACAGCAGCGGCACGGCCATCGCGGAGCGAATGCCCTGCGCGACGATCGACTCTGACGACGAGAAGCGGGAATCGAGAATCGCGTCTGCGGTGAGCACCGCGCTGCGGGTCTCGGCCACGCGCTTGAGCACGGTGTCGGAGACCACCACTTCAGCCGCGTCAGGCTTGCGACGGAGCACCGCCTGCGCCGAGAGCGTTCCATCTTCGCTCGCGAGGAAGACGACCGCGTTGTCGGCCGCGAGCAGCTGGAAGGCGACCTTCAAGATCTTGTCGAGGAGGCTCTTGAGATCGCGCTCCATGCCGACGAGGCGGTGGAACTCGTTCGCGATGCGGAGCTTCTCGTAGTCCTGCTTGAGCGACTCGAGGTCGTTCAGCTTGTCGGCGGGGCGGAACTCGGCCGACTCCATCTGCGCGACCGTCGCGAGGAAGGCCGGCATCGACTGCGCCGACGCGACGACCGTGACGCCTGCCGAAGTGGTGTGACCCTGCTGACCGCCGCCGTCGTGGAACACCAGGCGCGAATTGCCCAGCGCGATCTCGTCACCGTCACGCAGGCGCAGCTCGCGCACCTTGCGGCCATTCACGAACGTGCCGTTGCTCGAGTTGAGATCGCGCAGCAGATAGTTGCCGCCGACCTTCTCGACGACGCAGTGCTCCTTCGAGACCTCGCGATCGACCAGCCGCAGCGTGTTGTTCGGGTGCCGCCCCATGGAGGTTCGATCGGAGAGCGGAAACTCTCCGACCTTGCCATCTGCGAAACGGCCCGACAGACGCGGACCTTTCAGCTGACCGGGCGCGAACACCTGACCGGGCCGAGCCTGTGAGCCCGTGCCGGCGACATCAGTGAGCGGAATGGGTTGATTGCTCAAGACGGGCGGACGCTAGCAAGAGAACCGAGGGAGGACACCAAGCTTCCCGTCGAGTGCAGCCCCGCCTTCGCTCCCCAAACTGCCCAGAAATTTCGTCGCGTCCTGCATGGGTCCCTCGGGGAGGCTACTTGTTTGCAAATGAACCGCGCTGAGCCGCATCACGTCTCCTCCCGTTCCTCTTCAAAACACGTAACTGCGCGGAAACAGAAGCTACCAGCCACCCCTCCACCGCCACCCCGCCCGTCAGACGAGGAACGCCAGGCGGCGCTGTCGCAAGCGCACCAGTCCCTGCGCACTCAGTTGTGGGCCGGACCCGGATCGATCGTCGAAAGAAGCGAACTGGTCACGATTCACTCCGGCCAGGTCTCGCGCGGCAAGCCTCATTGGCACCTGCTCACCGAGGGCCTCGCGCTCAAGAAGGGCTTCGAACTTTCCGTCCGCGTACAGAAGGAGAAGGACGAGCTGGCGCCTCCCACGTGGGGCATCGAGTTGCTCAAGACGCTCGCGAACGAAGCGGAGCTCTCACCCGATCCGAACCAGGTGCTGGTGCTCGCCAATGGCGTCGCGCCGGGCACAGACTCCGAGTTCGCTGGAGTGATCTTCACGCCCGATCCCGAAGCGGCCGAGCTCTCTACGCCTCACGATCCGCACGTACCGTTGATGCTCGCGGTGCCGGTCACTCGCGATGAGACGCGGGCGGTGCGCGAGTGGTCTCCCACGGGGCTGATCGAGGTGCTCTCCAGGGTCGATCCCCTCTTGCTCACCCAGCTCGATCGACCCTCGCTCCTGCAGTCTCCCCGCGCGCGTGCGCTGATCGATCAACGCATGGAGCGTGAGGGAAGCAGCCTCTCCTCGATGACCGCCACCACCAGCCTGGTGTCGAAGACCGGCGAGATGGTCACCTGGAAGCTCTCCGCCGACGCGGTGGAGACGCTCTCCGACCTGCTCAAGGGCCGCATTGCGCATCAGCGCCCCTTCGCCGTCGTCTCCGGCCACACGCGCGTAGACATCGTGAACGGGGCTCCGGCGATCGCCGAAATGAGCTCTCGTCACCTGACCTTGCACCTGACCTTGGTGGCTGCGCGGCAGCTGCGCTCGCTGCTGAAGGCCAAAGCGGGCAGCTACACCTTCGATCAGCTGCCGAACTTCACCCTGACCGTCGTTTGAGGCGCGTGCTAGGGCTGTCTCCGCAATGAAGATCAAGCAGAAGCCCGAGGACTTCTCCGTCAAGGAGTCGTACCGATTTGACGAAGTCGCGACGGGACCGTTCCGCGTCTACCTGATGGACAAGCAGAAGCTGTCCACCTTCGACGCGGTCTTGCGCATTCAGCAGCAGTTCGGCCTCTCGCCCGGCTCCGTGAGCTACTGCGGCCTGAAGGACAAGCAGGGCCGCACCGAGCAGCTGATCGCGGTGAAGGGCGTCGACATCGATCTGCAGGACGAAGATCTCCGACTCAAGTTCCTGGGGCGTACCGACAAGGCGCTCTCCTCGAAGAACACCACGAGCAACCGCTTCGCCGTGACCGTGCGGCAGCTCGAGCAGCGAGAGCTGAGCGAGGTCGCGATCGCCGCCACCGAAGTGCAGCGCCTCGGAGTGGTGAACTACTTCGACAGCCAGCGCTTCGGCTCGCTCAAGCATGGCCAGGGCTTCATCGCGAAGGATCTGATTCGCGGTGACTTCGAGGCCGCGCTCCACAACTACCTCGCCAAGCCCTCGCAGCTCGATCAGACCGATGACGCGAAGGTGAAGCAGTTCTGGGCCGCGAACTGGGGCGACTGGACCGCGAAGGTTCCCTACGACGCGGGCCGCAAGTACTTCCGCATCATCCGCGCGCTGCGCGACGAGCCCAACGACTTCGTCAACGCGTTCCTGCAGATCGACGCCGATTACCGCGCGCTGCTGATCTTCACCTACCAGTCGTATTTGTGGAACGAGGGCGCGCGCCGCCTGCTGCAGCTCGTCTTCCCCCGCGAGCAGCTCTTCCCGATGCCGTACCAGGCGGGCACCCTGCTCCATCACACCGACGCCTCGCCCGAGGTGATGCGGTACCTGAAGGACCGCACCTTCCCGCTGCTCGCGCCCAACAGCACGTTCACCGATCCGAAGGTCGAAGAAGCTGTGAACTGGGTGCTCGGCAAGGAGAAGCTCAAGCTCGAGGACCTCCGCATCGCCCTCGCGCCCAAGCTGCTCTTCTTCAAGCACGAGGAGCGCGCGCTGATCGCGCACCCCGCGAAGCTGGTGATCGGCAAGCCGCGCCCCGACGAGCTCAACCGCGGCTACATCAAGGTGAACATCGCGTTCACGCTCCCGCCGGGCAGCTATGCCACGCTGGTGGTGAAGCGCCTCTTCCACTTCGGAGTGAAGAAGGAAGAGCCCGAAGACGTGGCGCCGCGTCCGTGGGTGGACAAGCAGCAGCCCCAGGTCTCCAAGTCGCGCTTCGATCACAAGTCGGGCGATGAGAAGAAGCCGAGGCACGTTCCCCGAGTCGCGCAGGGTCAGGCTCCGGCTCCGACTAAGGCTCCGGCTCCGACTAAGGCTCAGGCTCAGGCTCAGGCTCCGGCGAAGCCCATTCCGGAGAAGAAGGGCTTCCTGGCGCAGCAGCGCGAGGCGAAGAAATTGAAGGCCTCTCGCCGGATGGAGAACTCAAAGCGCTGAGATTTCAGCGAGTTGGACGTATCGCCACCCTTCTGTAACGGGGCTGCAATGAGGTTCGGGGGCCCTCGTACTGTGGGACGTGCATGCGATGAACGTCCTCAACACGCTGTCCTCCACTTCGATGGAGATGTCGCTGGGCATCATGGCCACCGAACCGGCGCACCCGTGGGTCGACGATGTGCGCCGCGCGCGCCGCGGCGACTCGAACGCGTTCGCGGCCCTGGTGAAGTCGGTGCAGCGCCAGGTCTATGGCCTTTGCCTTCGCCTTCTCCGAACCGAAGCGGAGGCGGCTGAGGTCGCGCAGGAGACCTTCCTGCGCGCGTACCAGAACCTCGATCGCTACGACGATTCCCGCCCGTTCGATCTGTGGGTGCTGACGATCGCGCGCAACCAGTGCCTCGATCTCCTCCGTCGGCGGACGAAGATGAAGACCGATGACGTGGAAGATCACGCCCACGAGCTCTCGACCAACGAGCCCACCCTCGAGGAAGGCGCGATCGCCCGCCAGGAGCGCAAGTCGCTGGAAGACGCGATGAGCACCCTCTCGGTCGACGATCGCGAAGTGCTCGCGCTCTATTACGTGCAGAAGCGCACCACGAAAGAGATCGCCGAGATCATGGACGTCGCGCCCGGCACGATCATGGCGCGCCTGTTCCGCGCTCGCGAGAAGCTGCGCAACAAGATGGCTGAGCTCACTGCGACTCCTGCCGCGGGCAGCGTCGCCGTGCAGCGCGCTGAGAAGACTGAGAAGACAGAGAAGACTGAGAAGACGGGGGCTGCATCATGAGTGGCAACGAAATGAACGATCCTGAGCTCGAGGCTCTGCTCAACGAGCTCGCGCCCACCGAGGCCGAGCGCGCGCTGCTCCTCGAAGATCACCGTCAGCTCGAGAAGGACCTGCTCCGCCTCGCTGACCCGCTTCCTCCCCCTGATTTCCTCTCGAAGGTGATGACCCGCGTGGCCGAGGCGCCTGCGCGTCCGGTCTCTCGCGCCGACGTGTGGTCCGCGGTGGCGATCGTCGGCGTCACCATGGCCCTCGCGGTGATCGCCCTGGTCGCCAGCGGCGGCCTCGCTGGCACTGGCAGCGTCGGTCTCGCGCTCGCTTCGGTGGCGGTGGTGCTCCGTGAGGCGCTCGTCGCCGCAGGAAGCGCGCTGCACGCGCTGTGGATGACCGCGGCGCTTCCGACCGTCCTGGGACTCTCTCTGCTGCTCGCCGCGACGCTCACCGCGTTCCGGCGCCTGGTGCAGCCTGCTCAACCGAAGGCGGTGTCGTGATGATGTTCTCTTTGATGGCAGCCGTGGTGCTCGCCGCGAACCCCGCCGTGAAGATGGAGTTCGACGGCCCCTTGAAGGAGGGCCTCAAGGAGCTCGCTCAGAAGAGCGGTCTCAACCTCGTGGTGATCGGCGAGTTCGACGAGCGGGTGAATCTCAACTTCCCCAACGTCGACGGAGAGACCGCCCTCGAGACGATCGCCTCTGCGTACGGCCTCGAGATCACCAAGAGCGGCAAGCAGGGCGCCGCCCTCGCGAACGGCAAGATGTGGGTGATTCGCCGGGCCAGCTCGCCGGTGCTCGCGCCGCCCGTGATTCCGGGCACGGCCGCTCCGATGGTGCCGGTGGTTCCGCTCGATCCTTCGGCCACTCGTGAAGCTGCCGAAGCTGCGCGCCGCGCTGCTGATCGCGCTCGTGAGCAGGCCGACGTGCTGCGCGCGAAGGCCGATGCGATGCGCGATGCGACTGAAGACGCGAAGGAGAAGGCCCGCGAAGCGGCGGAGTCGGCTCGTGAAGAGGCCGAGGCGATGCGCGAAAAGGCCGAAGAGCTGAAGGAGGCCGTCGCCCAGGCGAAGGAAGATGCCCGCGAGCAGGCGCGCCAGGCCGCTGAAGATGCTCGCGAAGCGGCGCGTGAGGCAGTTGACGACGCGCGGGAGCAGGCGCAGGAAGCGGCTGAGCTCGCTCGGGAGCAGGCGCAGGATGCCGCCGAGGCTGAGCGTGAGCGCATCGAGGCGCTCCGTGAGCAGGGGCTGGCGCAGGCTGATCTGTCCCGCGCCCAGGCCGAGCTCGAGCGTCACCGCGTGAGCACGGGCGGTCCGGTCACCGTCGAGAAGGGGTCGAAGGTCGACACCGCGGTGGCTTACGGCGGCCCGGTGATCGTCGAGGAAGACGCGGTGGTCGAGGGTGACGCGGTGGCCTTCGGTGGCGACGTGGTGCTCAAGAAGGGCGCCGTCGTGCAGGGCGACGCGGTGTCCTTCGGTGGCAGCGTGGTGCGCGACGAGACGGCCAGGGTTCACGGCGAGTCGGTCTCGATGGGCGGCTCGGGCATCGGCACGGCGGTGGCGAGCACCGTGGTGAAGAACAAGCACATGCATCACGATCATGATGACGAGGCGGGTGACAACAATGTCGGCCGCGGGCTGGCCTCGTTCCTCCTCCAGTTCGCCGTGTTCTTCGGCCTGGGCTTCGTGCTGATGATGTTCGCTCCGCAGCGCATGAAGGCCCTCGAGGCCACCATCGCGGCCGAGCCGGGCAAGAACGGCCTGGCTGGCTTCCTCGGGCTGATGGCGGCGATTCCGCTCACCATCATGCTGGTGGTCACGCTCGTCGGTATCCCCGTCGCGGTGATGATGTGGATCGCGCTGGCACTCTTCATCCCCGTCGGACTGGCGGTAGTGGCGAACGCGGTCGGCGCGAAGCTGCCCACGGGCAAGCTGCGCAAGACGCAGGCGCTGGTGCTCGCGGCTGGGTTGTTCGCGCTGCTCCTCGTCGGTCAGATCCCGGTGCTGGGCCCGATGGTGCTGGCGGCTGCGGTGTTCATCTCGCTGGGCGCGATCATCCGCACCCGGTTCGGTCAGGGGAATCGCGGCACGCCGGTGCTGGACCAGATGCCGACGGCTCCGGTGCTCTGAGAATCGAATCGCGTGGCTTCACCCCGCCCTCTCCTGCACTCGCAGGAGGGGGCGTTTCATTTCCGTGTTCGATTGACTGTGGTCATCAGCGTTCCTAAGGG
>CBIHPJ010000384.1:0-8526 GCA_966211295.1 uncultured Myxococcales bacterium
GCGAGGGGAACAGACAGCAGGAGAATTCGCTTCATGAGTGCAGCTCCGTCGCGGCCCGAGGGAGCTGAGACCCTAGCAGGGTGCCGTCACCTGTCTCCCACTCCCCGCGGGGGATTAGCGAGTGATGCGGCTCGCGACGTCGAAGCCACCGCGCGCTCGAGGCTCGACGCGCACCACGCGGATGTTCTTCCGCGCGCCCGAGAGGGAGATCTGCATGTCGGCGCCGACGGGCGGCTCCAGGTCTGCGTGAAAGAGGAGACCGTGGCTGGAGAGGTTGCGACCCTCGGCGGAGAACTCCACGCCGCTCTCCACGTCCATCACGCAGATGGTGCCCTCGAGGTCCTGACGATCTTCCTGACGCTGGTCGGTCATTGTGACTCCTGTTGAATGTGCGACAGGCACGTTACGGGTCGCTGGTCGTTCGTCAAAAAACCTCTAGCATTCGGCCATGCGCCACAAGTTCAACGACCTCCCTCGCGTGGTGCGCGAGCGACTGGTGAAGCTCACGCAGCCCAACGAGAAGGATCCGCGGATTCTGCTGCACGACGCGGACTGGAGCTCGGGCTGGTTCAAGTACTTCATGGTCGTCGCCGCGCTCGGCGTGATCGGCTTCTGCATCAACTTCCTGATGTCGCGCGGCCGCTACGGCATTCACCCGCGACATGATCAGGAAGTGTTCCTCGCGCTGGCGGGCGCCACCTGGGTGTTGCTGGTGGCCGTCGCGGCGATCGCGATTCGCAACGTGTGGAAGCCGCCTCCGTATCGCGAGGGAAAGTGGGTGTTCACCTCGGGCCTCGTGCAGCTCTCCGGCGGCTGGGTGGAATGGCTGCCGATTCAGAACCTCGGCCGTCCCACGCTGGTCACGGTGCGGCGCAACGGCTCGTACCAGCACACGCGGCTGGAGCTCGGTCACCCGTTCACCTTCACCTTCACGCATCCCACGACGGCCGAGCAGACGACCAACAACATTCTCGGAGCGAAGGTGCACATGCTGAACCTGCTCGCGGCGCGCGACACCGCGGGCATCTCGGTGGTCGATCCATTCGCGGAGTGCACGATCTCGGGCAACTGGGTGCAGCCCGCTTCCGCCCTCGGTGGAGAGCTCGATGGTCCGACCGCGGCGATCGTGCCCACGCCGGTGCGGCTCGCTCAGTGGCTCGGCAGCATCGTGTTGGCGATGGGCGTTTCGGCGGCCGCGTACGCGTTCTTCAGCATGGCGTACTCACACCACTGATGTGCTCCCTCTCCCCGCGGGGAGAGGCCTGACCCAGAAAGAGTCACGGGTTACGCACTTGGATCACTCCGGCCGTGTCGGGCAACTAAACCGTCCGTGAACCGGCGCTCGAGAACCGGTGGTGTACGCTCTGGACCCATGCGTTGGGTTCTGGGTCTGTCGCTGCTTGTGTATGGATGCAGCGGCGCCTCGGCGATCTCGCGCAGCTCGAACAACTCGGGCGCGGCGTCGAACCAGTCCGGCGCGTCGTCGGCGCAGAGCGGCGCTTCGTCCGCGCAGTCGAACAACAGCACCGGCGCGACGGGCTCGGGCAACTCGCAGTCGAGCCAGGCGTCGAATCAGTCGAGTCAGGCGAGCAACGCTTCGTCGAATGGATCGAACGCGTCGACCGCCTCTTCGAATCAGTCGAATGCGTCGTCGGGAAGCTCGGCGCAATCGAACCAGAGCTCGCAGAACTCGTCCGGCACGGTGCAGTCATCGGCTCAGTCGAGCGGATCGAGCGGAGCGTCGAGCAGCATCGTGCTCGCGAGCGGACTCCTCGCGGGCGTGGTGGGCGGCATCATCACCACGGTCTACAACTCAAATCAGCGCGCGCAGGCACAGTACGACCAGCAGCAGATGCGGCAGCTGCAGCAACAACAGCAGACGCCGCTGCTCCCGGTGCCGCAGCCGATGCCGTACAAGGTCGAGCCGATTCCGTTGCAGCCTGGAGTGAACCCGGGACAGCAACCGCCTGGGCAGCAGCGTCCCCCGCAGCAACCGCTGCCTCCGGGGACGCAGCCCGCGCCGGTGTTGCCGCCGCCCGAGGGACCTCCGCCTCCTCCGCCGCCTGAGTTCGAGCCCGCTCCGTTCCCGACGTCGCAGTGGCCCGACACGCCTTCATTCGACGCGATGGTGTTGGCGCGCACGTGGTTGATGGCGAACGAGCTGCAGCTCAAGCAAGACCTCGCGCTCGGAGCGGGACCCGCGATCGACGATCTCGCGGGCATCGCGGGAATCACCACGGCACGTCGAGAACACTTCGGCCGCGTGTTGCAGAAGCACCGCGCCTTGCTGCTCGCTCCGCACGATCTCTCACCCCAGGATGCCGCGAAGGTGATGTCACGCGTGGGAGCGCTGGTGATGGCCGATCCGCTGTTGCGAGTGGATGGAATGGCCGCCCTGGCTCAACGCTGACACCTGTCTCCCTCTCCGATGGGCTCCCATGGGGAGAGGGTTGGGGTGAGGGAGTGCTAACTTGGCCAGCGTGAAACCGACGTCGGTAGTGGTGGGCCTCGCGCTCCTGATCCCCCAGGCCGCGCACGCGCAGAACAACTCCTTCAACACCTCGAGCCTCAACTCGACCAACGCGTCGAGCGCACAGAGCGCCCAATCCTCTCAAGCGAGTCTGATCGGCTCGGCGATCGTGCTCGGAGCCGGCCTGCTCGCCGGCGTCGGTGGAGGCATCACCACCACCATGTACCGCCGCGATGAGCGCGCACGTCGCCTCGCCCAGCCGCCGCCTCCCGCGCAGCAACCTCCGCCCACGATGGAGCCCGCTCCGTTCCCCGATCCGAACGCGACCCCTCCGCCTCCACCGCCTCCACCGCCGCCGCTCTCGAGCGCGACCGAATCAAAGCCAACCATCGAAGCGATGATCGAAGCGCGCTGGTGGTTGCTCGCGAACGAGGTGCAGCTGAAGCAAGACCTCGCGCTCGGAGCGGGCCCGGCACTCGATGATCTCGCGGGCCTCGCGCGCATCGCTCCCGAGCGACGCGCACACTTCGCCAGGCTGCTGCAGAAGAACCGCGCCCTCTTCCTGCTTCCTCGCGAAGCCACGCCCGAGCAGGCCGCGCGCATGATGTCGCGCGTGGGTGAGCTGGTCCTCGCCGATCCGATTCTGCGGATCGATGGTGAGGCCGTGCTCGCGGTCTTGTGATGTTGCTGACCTGCCTCACGGTGCTGCTGGCCGCGAGCTCCCCGAGGGAGACGCTCGCCGCCGCAGGACTCGATGTGCAGGGTGCATTCTCGGATGACGAGTTGGCTGCCCTCGCAGCGGGACTCGACGCCTTGCCGGCGCAGTTCCGTCACGCGCCCAACGAGCGAATTCGCCTGGTGCTCGACGAGTCGCTCCCAGAATCGGCCGCGGGAATCGCAGTACCCGAGTGGCGCGGGACTGACTTCGTCCTCACGAAGCAGAAGGGAATCGCTTCCTTCCGCGACGGCGCGCTCGATGACGTCGCTCGCACGAAGTTGTGGCGCTCACGCGCGGTCGTGCACGCCCTGCTCTCGCAGTGGGACGACGTGAATCACTGGAGTCTCGATCCTCGCTGGCGCCGCATCACCGGCTGGCTGTTGCCGTTCGAGCGGCCGCTCTCACTCACTGAGCACTCGCTGAACCAAGCGAGCACCGCGTTCGCTCGTCCGCGTGGAGCGGTGAGCAGCAAGCTGGACTTCCTCACCTTCGCCGAGAGCGCGTTGGTCTCGGTGGATGCACTCCCGGTCGACGATCTCGTGCGCTGCCAGGAGTTCACTCGCTCGCGTGCGCTCGGCGAATTTCTCGGAGTGCCGTGGACTCCGGGCAAGTGTCCCGCCTTCGACTCGTGGACGCGGCTCGACGAGCTCGAGCACCTCGAGGTGCTGCTGGTGCAGGCCTCGGGTCGCGCGCCGGAATCGCTCTTCGGACATCTCCTCGTCCGTCCCGTGTGGCGGAGCAGCATCGGCCCGAGCTTCGACACCGCGATTCAGTTTGCAGCGATCACGCTGCCGAATCTGGGACCGCTCCACATCGCGAAGGGACTCTTCGGCGGCTACTCGATCGGCGTCTTCACCATCAGCATGACGGACCTCACGCGCGAGAAGCTCTCGGGTGAGCAGCGGAGCATGACGCGCTGGAAGCTCTCCCTCACGCGCGAAGAGCAGCGACGTTTCCTCGAGCGCACGTGGGAGTTCGAGCGTCGAGGCCGCTTCAGCTACGCGTTCTTCTCGGACAACTGCGCGACGGTGTTGGTGTGGATGCTGGAGACCTCGCTCGATGAGCCTGCGCTCGCGAAGTGGCCGGGCTTCATCACCTCGCCGGGAGGCGTGCTCGACGATCTCTTCCGCGCGAAGAAAAAGAGCGGCGAGCGGTTGTTGAGCGCAGTGTTTCCGACCTTCGAGTCGACCGGAGTGGTGGCGCAACGGAGCGAGGCGCGACGTTTTGAACTCGAGAAGAACTTCGATGAGCTGAAGACCGATTTCACTGGCGCGCATTCTTCAGACCTCGCGACGCGGCAGGCGGCCTACGTGTCACTCGCGAAGGCGAGTCGTGAAGCACCGGCGTCGCTGCACTCCGATCTCTTTGCGTGGTGGGCGTCGAGCGCGCGCGTGGAGCGAGCTTCCGCTGACGAAGCGCTGCACGAGCTGCGCGAGCTCGAGCAGGAGCGTGTGGAGCCCGGCACCATGACGCTCGAGGAGATGTGGACCGAGCGGCTCACCAGTCTCGAGCGCGAGTCCACGCTGCAGAAGGCGCTGATGCTGCTCGATCGCGAGACGTTCATGGACGATCTGCGGCGGCGGGCGAAGAAGCGCGATGCCACTGCTTCAGAGTTGGAGAAGCAGCGCGAGCTCGAGGCGCGTCTGGCTCTGTTCGACGAAGTGACTTCGCAGCAGGGCGCGCTGGTGAGCGAGGTCTTCGCTGGAGTCTCGGCGCCTGCGTTCCTCGAAGCAGAGACCGACGCGGTGATCGCCGATGAGGTCGCGCCCGCGACGCGGAGTCTTCCGCTCTCAGGCCACTGGCGCACCGGGCTCGGCGGCGGGCTGTGGCGGCGCGGTGATGGCACGTTCACTCCGGTGGTGCGGCTCGACGAGGCGGGTTTGCTCGAGCTGCTCGGCGAACAGCGTCTGCGCGGACTGGGTGGGCGCGTGGGCGTGCGCATGTTGGAGGGCGGCTTCACGTTCGCTCCTTCGCTCGCGGTGCCGCAGATCGTGCAGAGCCATTTCACGCTGGTGGCGTTCGATTCGATCGCTCCGCCGATGGCGCCCAGTCCGAAGTGGAGAGAGCACCTGGGCTTCGGTTTCGAAGTCGCGATGGATCAACGCGCGTGGCGCTCTCAACAGTCGCTCTCGGGTGGTGCGGGTTGGGTGTTCATCACTGCGCAGGGGGATCATGCGCGGCACCTGATCACCGCGGGCGTGGGACCCTCCGTGCAGGTCGCGATCGATCCGACGGGTCCGATGCCGATGGGCGGAGTGACGACGCGCATCGTGGGACGTCTGGGATTGCAGGTCGATTACCCCTCTGCACTCCGCCTCGAAGCGCGTCACCAGTCCATCTGGGGACCGGGACGTCAGCTGCATGAGTTCCGCGCGGACGTGGCGCTGGAATGGGTGCTCGCGTGGGGTGGCCGCGGACGCCTGCTGATCCGGCCGACGCTCTCGGTCACCGCGGAGCCGGTGCTCGGAAGACTCGACGCCGTCGGACTCGTGATGCTCGAGCCCGTCGAGTCACTCGCAGACTTGGGAAGGAAGTGAGTGAACTATCTCCCTCTCCCTTCGGGAGAGGGTCGGGGTGAGGGCGTAGATCTGCTACGCCTTCCCCATCCATGGAGCACCTGCCCTCGTACGTCGTCGACTGGGATCTCTCGCAAGCGGAAAGCGGCATCGAGAGCTTCAGATCCTTCATGCACGCATCGGGAGCGAAGTTCGAACCCACGCCCGATCTGCAGAAGATCCTCGAAGCCTGGCGCAAAGGCCGCGAGAACCAGCGCTACTCACCGAAGGTGATGTTCGAAGAAGCGATGATGCGCGAAGGAGACAAATCACTCCTGGCCTCAGGGGACGCGCGCCGACTCTTCCGCGAAGTGGGCGAGGTCCGCCGTTGGCGCCTGCTCACTCCCGAGCAAGCGCAGAGCGCGAAAGCGAACGGCATGAAGCTGGAAGCGGCGGGTGCTCCCTTCCGCCGCGCGCTGTGGACCTTCGCAACGATTCCCGTCGCGCTGGGCACCTACTACGCAGCTGATCACGTGCTCCGTCAGCAAGGCGTCGACGAGAACATCGCCTTCCTCTTCGCGCTCGGTGCGTGGTTCATCGTGCGTCAGATCCTGGACCGCACGGTTCTCAAGCCGCGATGAATTGAGAGGGCGGGTGAGGCTTGACCGTCTCTTCAGTGCTTCTCGAAGAACACCGCGCGATCCTCAGCCATCTGCTCTGACACCTGGTGCCCCACGCGCGGATACACCTTGAACTGCGCATTCAACCCAGCGCTCTTGTAGAGCTGCTCCGCCGGCTTCCATCTTGGAACCGGAAACTTCCCGAAGCGCTTCATGATCAGCGCCTCGTCTTCCGCGGAGAAGCTGTCGCGGCCCGGCACGGAGTCGTTGTCATCCGTTCCGCCAATTCCAAACAGCCACGCCACCTTCCCGAGTGAAGCCGTGTCGAGCTTCTTCCCCGTGAGCGCCTCGAGATCCGCGACTCCGACCGGATAATTCAGCGTGTCCGTCCCCGCCTTCGCCACGGGCGCGATCGGCCAACCCCCCGGCGAGAACGACACCACCGCCGCGCAGCGCTCGGGATGCAGCACCGCGAAGCGCGACACGAACGACGCCGACGCCGAGAAGCCCATGAAGAGCGCCTCGGGAGGAACCTCGATGCTCCTCGCCTTCAGCACCGCGCGCGCGTCATCCATCATCGCCATCAGCTGAAGATCCACGCGCCGATACGCCTCGACCTTCGTCTCCAAACTCGTGCGCGAGAGCGCGTGCAAATAGAGCGCGGGCTCGGTCTCCAAGGTGCGCGGCCGCGGGAACATCGGAATCAAAAGCGGAGTCCCCAGACGATCCGCGAGCGCCTTGTGACCCTTGAGCTCGCAGCTCGCCGAGAGCTGGAGCAACTTCACGTCTGAAGTGAGGAACCCGGTGTTGTTCGGCGCGACGAGCAGGCGCTGCTTCGTCACCTTCGTGGGGATGTACAAGATGTACGGCCACTGAAAGCCCTTCGCAGGCGCAGCCGCGTTCACCAACGCCGGTTCGAGATCGCAGCCCCGCACCACGGGACCCTTCACGCCGAAGACCGCGCGTCCAGAGCTGGCAGCGGGCTGTTCGATCTCGAGCACCCATCTTCCCGTAGCGATCGCCGCGGTGAAGGTCGATTCGCCGCTGCGGCCGCTCCAGGTGCTGCGCAGTCCGTCGGGCGCGAAGAGTCGAAACGTGATCGTCCCGGTCGCGGCCTCGCCCCAGAAGCTGAAGCTGTGCTCGGCGTTCTCTTCCGGAATGAAGAACTCGACGCGCGTGACGGTCTTCTCGGGCTTCGCCTCGAGGGTGAAGCCCTGCGTGAGGTTGTAGTGCTGAGTGATCAGCACGTCGGTGCGGCGCTTCGCCTCGTCTCCGAGGTCTGGCGCAGCGAGGACGAGCAGCGCGAGCGCGGCGATCATCAGATCAGAACGCGCTGAAGTCGGGCTTACGCTTCTCGAAGAACGCGCCGATCGCCTCCGCGACTTCCGGCGACGCGAGCTGGCCGACGAAGTGTTCGCCTTCCTGCTGCATGCGCGAGGCGACGATCTTGCTGTCCTTCATCAGGCTCTTCGACAGCCGCACCGCGGTGGGCGCCTTCTCAGAGAGCTTCCTCGCGATCTCGAGCGCCCTGGGCAGCACCTGATCAGGCGGCAGCACCGCGTTCACCAGTCCGTATGCGAGCGCCTTCTGCGCATCCACCGGCTCACCGAGGAGCAAAATCTCCGCGGCGCGCACGTGACCGACGAGGCGCGGGAGCAGCAGCGACGACGCCGCTTCCGGAACGAGTCCGAGGTTCACGAAGGGCGCGACGAGCGTGGCGCGGTCGCTCATGTAGACGAAGTCGCAGTGCAGCAGCATCGTGAGGCCGAGCCCAATGCCCTTGCCGTCAACCGCGGCGAGCAGGGGCTTCTCGAAGTGAGCGAGCGCGTTGATGAACTTGAAGACGGGCGAGTTCGCGCCATCGGGCGGGTTCGCCATGAAGTCGCCGAGATCGTTACCGGCGGTGAAGGTCTCGCTGGTGCTGCCGAAGACCACCGCGCGCACCGTCTTGTCGGCGGTGGCCTCGGCGAGCACGGTGTTCATGCGCTCGTACATCGCGAGCGTCAGCGCGTTCTTCTTCGCGGGGCGCGCGAACTTGATGATCAGCGTGCCGCCGTCGCGGCTCGTTTCGATGTCGTCGATGAGGGTGGTCGTCATGGACCGCCCCCTATCACAACTGTCTCCCTCTCCCTTCGGGAGAGGGTCGGGGTGAGGGCAGACTTCTTAGAGATAACGAACAGGCTCCCCAACTTCCGGCTTCTTCAACTCCGCCAACTGAGCAGG
>CBIHPJ010000385.1:0-8508 GCA_966211295.1 uncultured Myxococcales bacterium
GCGCGCGCGAGTAGATCGCCGAAGCGAACGCCTCGAAGCCCTGGGTGATGCGGTATTTCGCGCGGGGCTTGATGTAGAGGCTGTCGGTCACGCCGCCAAGGATCTCGCGGTAGAGAATCATGTCGACGCGGTAGTCGCGGTTGAAGCGGAAGTTGGTGATCGCGTTGTCGGCGGCCGGGTCGCTGCAGCCGGTGTCGCAGTTGTATTGGGGGCCCTCGGTGTCACCGAGCTCGGTCGAGTCAGAGCCGGGCCGAGTCAGGCTGCGGCGGCGCGGCGCATTGCCGAAGCCCGGCGCCTTGTCACCCGACGCGAAGCCGACCTCTCCGCCGATCTCGAGGTCGCCGTTCAGGAGCTTCACCTCGCCCTGGAGTACACCGCCGAACTGATAAACGCTGAGCGCCTGGTTGGTGCCTGGGGCGTTCGCGGTGAGCGCGCGGTTCTGAATGCTGCCGAGAACCGCGGCGAACTCGGCCTCGATGCGGAACTCCTTCCGCTCGACCTTGGCCCAGAGGTCGGGGATGAAGATGTCCGCGCGGCGGAACACCACCGCGTCGGGCACGGTGTGCGTCTGCCCTTCCGTGTTTCCGAGCTGCCCTGAGAGGGCGTCAGCGTTGTCGTAGCGCTGGTTGCGGTAGGTGAAGTGCAGACCGAAGTTGAAGACCGTGCCGTTGGCGTCGAGCTTCGCGCGCCGCTCCTGCTCGGTGTGCCGGTACTGGGCCGCGAGGATGTAGCTGTGCGCGTCGTCGAAGTTCGAGAGATCGAACGGCTGCCCGCCCTCGAGCGAGCGCGTGGAGGTAAGGCCCTCGACGTTAAAGTCCATCATCGGCGTGATGTAGAAGTTCGCGATCGGCTCGGCGGTGAAGCTCACGCGATCGACGGTGTCGCCCCAGTCGTTGTCGATGCCGTTGCCGTCGTTGTGCAGCATGCCGAGGCCCCAGTGGCTGCCCATGCGTCCGAAGCGGAGGATTCCCACGGGCGTGGAGACCTCACCCCACACGCGCTTCACGGCGATCGAGTCCTGCAGCGAGTTGATTCCGCTGCGCTGCGTGGTCTGGCTCATGGAGAAGAGCGAGAACTCGTTGCGATCGCTCCAGTAGTTGTTGTCGCCGCCGTTGCGCGAGTACGCGTAGTCAGGCGTGCTGCCCCAGACCAGGTTGTCGAGCGCGTCGACCTGCGCGCGAATGCGGACCTCTTCCGAGACGTTGATGGTCGGCTCGAAGCGGAAGCGCATGTTGACGCCGGCCTGGGTGCGCTCCGAGGCAGTCGACGACGAGCGGGGAAACAGCGTGTAGCCCCCGCTGTCGGTGCCGCGGTTCATGTCGAACTTGTAGAAGAGGTCGGGCCGCACGCGCAGGTAGCCGTCGAAGGTGACGAGCTCGAGCTTGCGCTTCTCGTCGACCCAGTCTTCCTGCCAACCCTGCGCGACGGACTGCGTGGCGAGCTGCGCGCGCATCTCTTCGCGGAGCTCCTTCACTTCGCGGCGGGCGGCCTCGAGCTTGGCCTCGAAGTCCCTGCGCAGCTCGGCCTCACCGCTGGCGGCGAGGCTGGAGGGAGCAGTGGTGCCGGCATCGGCCTGAGCGAGAACGACGGTGGAGGACAGCGCGAGGGCCGCCAGCAGGGCGCGTTGCATGTGCAGCGTTCTCCGAAGGGAAGTTGAGACGCGGCGGGGTGTAGCCCAGCAGCGCGGGAGAGGGCAGGAATTTCAGGGGATTTGGACTCGGCCCCTACGGCGGACCCGAACACCAATTTCGAGGACTCTCCCAAAAAGAAACTCGCCCGGAGCCAGCAGCGGCACCGGGCGAGCGTTCAGAGCTGTGTGCTCAATTGGCTACAGGGCGTTGCATGCGACGTCGAGCCGCCACGTGTCTTGCCCCACTGCGCCGGTGCGGCACGTGAAGTTGACGCCAGTCGTGCCGGAAGATCCGATGACGGAAGGCATGGCGAACGCCGGGTCGGTGATTCGTGCCTCAGGGTTGGTGCGAGAGAAGGTCGAACTGATCGCCTGGAACCCGGTGGGGCACATCCAGTCGAACGAGAGCGGCTGAGTCGCCGGAATGTTGAAGCCGCACGCTTTGATGCGGGACTGGCTCGAGACCGTCAGCGAGCAGCTACTGGTCGCGTTCGGGTTGGTATCGCTGCAGTCGGCGATGGTCTGATTGCAGTCTCCGGTCAGCCGCGTGCCCGGCAACACGGTTGCGCCCGCGCATTGAGTGAAGACGTTGCCGACGCAGTAGGTGTCATTGTCCGCGTCGGCGCGCACCTGCCGCGAGGTGAACTGGGTGCTGTTGGTGTCATTGCAGTCATCCGGCGCCACGTTGCAGGCGTTCACGAAGCGGCGCCCAGCGGGAGCGCTCGTACCGTTGCAAGTGTTGGTCGCCGAACCCGAGCAGTACCCGTCGTTGTCCGCATCGGCGCGGGTCTGACCGAGAATCCAGAAGTTCGCATTGGCGTCGTTGCAGTCATTGACGGAGACGCAGGTCGCGCTCAGCCGCCGACCGGCCGGAGGGTTTGCGCCGATGCACTCGGTGCTCTCCTGACCAGCGCACCGCCCGTCATTGTCGGCATCCGCGTAGGTATTCTCGGTGCGGTAGACCGCCGCGTTCGAGTCGTTGCAGTCGTCGGTGGCCTGGCAGGAGGCCGGGAAGCGCCAGCCACTCGGAGGGTTCGTGCCGATGCACTGCGTCTGGGCCGCACCGACGCAATAGCCATCGCTGTCGCCGTCGCGCCGAACGGCCGCGCTGACGAAGACGGCCTGGTTGCCGTCATCGCAGTCAATCGCACCGCCGAGCGCGGAGGCGGGAGCGACGTAGCCAGAAGGGCAATTGCCGAACGCAGGGCGCGACGTGTCGGGGCACAGCATTGTCGGCGTCATCGAACGCGGGTAGCGATCCTCGTCGACGTCCGGGTAGCACTGGATCTGCACACCTTCGTCGGTCTGGCCGTCGCAGTCGTTGTCGATTCCGTCGCAGGTCTCAGGCGCCGTAGGCCCCGGGACCGCGTCGCAGGCAGCGCCACCGCTCACGCACGCGATCGCGCCGGTGCGAGTGCACGCGCCCACGCCGTTGGTGCACGATCCGCCGAGCGTCTCGCAGCTCGCGCCGCAGACCGTCTGCCCGCTCGGGCACGCGCAGGCGCCGCCGCTGCAGGTCTGGCCCGCCGCGGGACACAGACCCGCTGAGACCTCATCGGTCTCGCCATCACAGTCGTCGTCGATGTTGTTGCAGGTCTCGGCGCTCGGAGTGCCCTCGACCGCAAGGCACGAGAGCGAGCCCATCACGCAGGCGACGCCAGCGGTCCGCGCGCACGCGCCGACGCCGATGGTGCACCCACCGTCTGGCAGAATCGAACCGGCGTCGAGCGTCGGAATGCCGCCATCATCAGTGACGACGATGAAGAGCTCGTCGGCCAGGCCATCGCAGTCATCGTCGATGCCGTTGCAGAATTCCGGAGCGGGCTGAACCGAGCACATCGAGAGCGTGGCGCCGCCGTCAGCGTGCCCGTCGCAGGTTTGAAAGCCGCGGCCGGAGCAGCAGCCCTGCATCATTCCCGGATTCGAGCAGGCGCAGCTTTCGTTCGCCACGCCGTCGCAGTTCTCATCGACGTCCGAGGGATCGCAGATCTCCTGGGCGGTGGGCTTGCGGCTGGGATTCGTGTCGTCGCAGTCCGAGGCGTTGTCCGCGAAGCCGCTCGGCTTGGTGCAGGCCTGGCGGGACTCGGCGCCCGTTGCGCTCGACCCGAAGCCGTCGCCATCGCGGTCGACGTAGAAAGCGGTGATCACTCCCTCGTCGACGGTGCCGTCGCAGTCATCGTCGATGCCGTTGCAGGTCTCGGCAGTGCCAGTGACTTCGCCGAAGCAGGTGGTCTCGAAGACGCCGTCGATGCAGCGGAACACTCCGGGGTGGCAGACGCCGACCGCCGCGGGACCGCAGGGCAACGTCTCGTCGGAACGACACGCGGTGGAGGGTTGAGCGATGCAGGTGCCGTCGGAGCAGATGAGGCTCTCTCCGCAATCGACGTCGTCGACGCACTGATTCATCGACGTCATGGTGGGGGAACAGGCAGCGACGAGACAGAGAAGGGGCAACAGGTACTTGGCCACAGAGGCCTCCGGGGTTGAGGGAGGCCGGGCTGTTGAGCACCCGCTATGCCCCGCTAACCGCCCGAAACAGCAGGCAGCGAGACGGGATGGCGTCCACGAGGTGAGACGATCAGAAGCCCAGGCCAGACTTCAGCTTGTTGAACGCGTCCTGCGCAGCGACGCACTCGCCGACGGTCTTCGCGCCGATCGCCAGGTTCTGCACGCGGCGGCCTTCCTTCTCGTACAGCGCGTACAGCGTCGAGTCGGCGTTCACGCGCTTCGAGTCGCCCATCTCGTTGATGCCGCCCACAATGCTCTTGCGCCAATCCTCGGTCGGCTCACACGAGGCCTTCTCTATCGTCACCTTCTTCGGCAACGCGAATTTGAGAGGCGGATCGTTCTTCACGACTTCGGGCTTCATGGGCTCCGTCTTCGCGATCTTCGGAAGCGGCTCGACGTCAGGATCCGCTTTCACCGACTCCGGCTTCACGGGCTCCGGAGCGACTTCGGGCTCCGTCTTCTTCACTTCGACCGGAGGCGGAGGCGCCACCGGCGGATCGGTCTTGGCGAGCTCTTCGGCAGGCTCCACCGGACCAGGACCGCTGGCGAACTTCCATGCGAGGCCCGCCACGAGCAACAGCAGGAGCGCCGCCGCGGCCGCGATGATCACGGTGCGGTTGTTCTTCTGCGGAAACGCATCCTTCAGCGCTTTGTCTGTGCCAAGCGCCTGAGGATCGACGCGCGGGATCTTCGCGGTCGGAATGTGCTTCGCACCCAGCAGCAGATCCGCCGCGGGATTCATGCGCACGTTCGTCGAATCCTGTGAGAGGCGCTTGAGCAACCGCTGCACCGTCACGCGTGCGGCATCAGCTGAGGCAGGGCGCGCTTCAGGTTCCTTCGCGAGCAGGTTGTCGACGAACTCCTCGAGTCCGTCGGGCACGTTGTTCATCACCGACGACAACTTCGGAGGCCGCTCCGAGACGTGTTTCTGCAGCAGCGCCACCACGTCTTCCGACTCGAAGGGGAGGCGGCCCGTGAACATCTCGAACAGGATCACGCCGAGCGCATAGAGATCGGCGGAGCCTTCGACCTTCATGCCCTGCGCCTGCTCGGGAGCGATGTACTCGGGCGTTCCGGCGAGCAACGAAGCGCCGTCATTGCGCTTGGGCAGCGTGACCGAGCCGTCGACGATAGCGATGGGTTCCTGGCGGGCGAGACCGAAGTCGAGCACCTTCACCAGGAGCTCGCCGTTGTGCTCGCGCAGCAGGTACACGTTCGCCGGCTTGAGATCGCGGTGGACCACGCCCTTCTTGTGAGCCTCCGCGAGCCCGTTGAGGATCTGATCGGCGATCCCCAGCGCAACCGCAGGCGAGACGGAGCCAAGCCGACGGATGTACGCGTCGAGCGGCTCTCCATCGAGGAACTCCATCATCAGGAATTCGCGCCCGTCCGGCGTCTTCCCGAAGTTGAGCACCTCGATCAGGTTTCGATGCTTGATCGCTCCGAGCGCGCGGGCTTCGGCGAGGAAGCGCTTGGTCCACTCCGCGTCGGCCGCGACCTCGGGCTTGAGCACCTTCACGGCAGCGCGACGACCGATCGCCGGGTGCATCGCCTCGTAGACGAGTCCCATGCCGCCAGCCGCGAGGAGCTTCTCGACCTTGAAGCCGCCGAGTTCGGTGCCGATCAACGGATCGGCATCCGTGACTTGAACGGAAGGAGGCGTGGCGGACATGGGCGCGAGTTGTACCAACCCGCCTTCAACGCCTCCACTTCGCTGCACGGTTCCCACCCGAGCTTCCAGTCCCGGCGGAGTCCTCACGGCTTCAGGCGCTCGAGCGCGTTCTTGCCGCTCGCCTCACCAGTCGACTCGAGCGCGCCGTCGAGAGCGTGTGCGCCCTGCATGCCGGCAGCGCCCACGGCGAACTCGACGGCAAAGTGCAACCCCACCTTCGCCGCCGGGTGGTGCGCTACGCCATGAAGGGCTCCGTTGATGCCCGTCGCAGCGGCGACGCCGGTCGCAGCAACCGCGGTCTCTATGACCGCGTGACGACGCGCTTCCTCACCTGCGCCCGCTTTCATCGTTCCCGCTGACTCGCTGGCCTGCGCAGTGCCAACCGACTCCCATGCGTGCATGACGGCGGGCGCCTCCATCATCGAGGAGCCGGCGATTCCGACCACCGTTCCCGTCAGGCCGGTGCCGCCCAGGGCGAGGCCACCCGTGAGCGCGCCTGCTGCGGCGATGCTCGCGACCTTCACCCATGCAATTCGATTGGCTTCGCTCTCGCCCACGCCTTTCACCGCATCGATCTGTGCGGCGAGCAGACTGCCTTCGCGAACGCCCGCGGCCTCTTTGAACTTCGCCCCGACATCCTGATCGACGAGCGCGCGGAAGAGGGTCTCACGACCGTGACCCTTCATCTTCTTCGCTTCCTCCTTCAACAAGTGCGCTCGTTCGCTCATTGCGATCGTGAGGTTTTCCGGCGTCACGATGGCCTGATCAGGATCGAGGCCCATCGCAGCACGAAGGTCTCGCACCTGAGCTTGCTGATCAGGCTCGGCGAGTGGGTGAGCCATCTCGGTAAGTCGCGCGGCGAGCTGCTTCACTTGCTCGGGATCGCTCGCGGCCTTCATGAACTGACCAGCGGCGTCTTCGAGCATCTTCGTGGCGACCGCCTGCAGCTTCGGCGCGGCGCGCTCGCGCAGCGACTCGCAGATCTGCCTCATGAAGTACTGCTTCAGCTTCTCGGTCTGCTCGGGCGTGCTGTGCGGCCAGGCCTTCTTCACCTGCGCGTCGACACTCGCGCGAACGTCGCTCGCTGAGAGTGTGGAGACCGCGCTATCGAAGTCCTCGTCGCGAACCGCCTTGCCGAACGCGCCGAGCGAGACGTCCTTGTTCTTGAACTCGGTGTACCCAAGGAAACCGATTGGGTCCGGATACTTCTTCGCCAACTTAGTGAGTGAATCTTCGAGGCCGCCGAGCGATTTCAGGGCCGCCTGTCGCTCCGCCGCCTCACGAGCAGACTGAGCCGCGAGATCCTGACCCGAGAGCACAGGACCACGCTCAGCTGCAGGGAAAGAAACGGTCGGCTGCTGGCCGGACCAGCTCTCCACCTGACTCCCCTGGGGCTGGGGCTGAGCACGAGCAGGCACCGTGATGGGCTCGCTCTCGACTTCGTTGAAGTTCACTTCAGTGAGGCTGGGGGACGCACTTCCGACGGGGCGGGACATGATGTTCCTTTCAGGGGCAGTGAGGACAGTGGAAGACGAAAGCAATCAGGGCGTAGACGCCGAGGCAGAACGAGAGGAACGCGATGTTCTCGAGCGCGGACTTCCACGTGTGGAGCCGATGCTCACGACGAGCGTGCGGCAAGGCGAGCTCCGCGAATTGAGGCGCCTCGGAGATCGGCGTCCAGACGCCGCGGATCTCAACGAGATCGCTCGTACGAATCTGCCGGCTCTCGATCGCGACTTCGAGATCGGCGCTCGAGAACCTCAACTCGACGCACTCGACGTCTTGCGCCGCCCCGTCGTGGAGGAAACGCTCGAGCCACGTCTGGCGCGGCCGGGTCAGCTTTCGAACGGGGAACGAGTTTGCGAGGTGACGCATGGCGCCGGGGCTGAGCACCCCTCGTGCCGTCGCAACCTCATGATTTGAGACGAACGACTGGAGTACCGGCGTCCCGCTTTAGGGACGGCCCTGGCGCAGCTCGGTCAGCACGCCGTGCGCGCCCTTCGGGTGGACGAAGGCGATCTTCGCTCCGCCCGCGCCGATCTTCGGCACTTCGTCGATGAGCTGCGCGCCCTTCGCCTTCAGCTCGGCGAGCGTGGCCACGATGTCCGCGACCTCGACGCAGATGTGATGCAGCCCCTCGCCGCGCTTCTCGAGGAACTTGGCGACGCTGGTGTTCGGCTCGGTCGGACAGATGAGCTCGATACGCCCCATGCCGTGGCCGAAGATCGCGGTCTTCACCTTCTGCTCTTCCACCACCTCGAGCTCGGGCGGCGCGAAGCCCAGCACGTGCACGTAGTAGTGAATGGCCGCGTCGAGATCCTTAACGGCGATTGCGACGTGATCGAGGCCCTTTGCGAACTGTGGCTGCATCTTTCCTCCGAGTCTTCGGTTGGCAGTGCGGACAGAAGTGAGTCGTCCGGCCGCCCTGGGTGAATGACTTCACGATCGTCTTGCAGCGCCGGCAAGGTGTGCCCGCGCGCCCATAAATGAGGAACGGGTTCTCACCGCCCTCTTCCACGTATTCGATCTCGTCTCCGTCGCCCTCTTCCTCGAGCGCGAAGTCGATCGTCGCCTGGATGCCCTTCGTGAGCGCCTTCCACTCGGGCTCCGAGAGCGACGCGGGCGTACGTGACGGATGGAGCTTGGCGCGGAACAGCGCTTCGGCCGCGTGGATGTTGCCGAGGCCCGCGATGCGCTC
>CBIHPJ010000386.1:0-8504 GCA_966211295.1 uncultured Myxococcales bacterium
GCATCGACCACGACGGGAGGCGTTCCGGCATCCACGATCACAGGAGGCGTTCCCGCATCGACGACAGGCTTGGTGCCGGCGTCGAACGTCATCGGCGGCAGCTTCGGCCCACGCCAATGATTCGGACGACGCTTCTCGAACACCTGGGTCTGTTGCTCGACGGGCGGCTGCGCTTCTTCTTGCGAATCGACTGAATCGACCGCCACCAGCTCCGCCGTCCCATCACACGCGCTCAACATCGCTACGACGAAAAATCCGGCCCAACGCATTGCTGACGTCTGCATCGCACTCCCGGGAAGGCCGCCCTCGGTTCAATCCGGCCCACTGTTCCGAAGTCGGCTGAGCCGCCGTCCTCGAAGTGCGAAGGGAAGTACGCGGTCGCGATGTCGGGTCGGAAGCCTCCGAGGTCGGAGATGGTCCGAGATGTAGGGCGAGTCGGATCATGAGGTTGGAAGCGTTCCGGCCATCTCGGGCAGGGCCGATCACGAGCTCGGAGGAGCCGAAACGACGTCCGGCACCGAAGAAATTTCCATCAAAGGCGCACGAGACGACGCACCCATTCAGCACCCAGCCGCTCTCGCGAAGGCTCCACCACGAAGGGCGCGAGGGCTCCGCCGGGATCCATGTGAATGCGGTGCTCGAGGCGCACGCGCCCTCCGCCCAGCGACTGAAAGAGGAAGCTCCCCGCGAGGTGTTTGAGGCGCACCAGGCCGGGCCGCAGCGGCGCGTCGTCGCTCGAGACGAAGTCCACTCTGCACGCGCCGGGCGCCGGGTGGCTGCGCGTGCTGGTCAGCACGTAGTCGCGCGGGCTGATCATCGGCGGAGTGATCTGCTCGTAGGTGATGCGCGCGTCTTTGCTCTCGTTGATCACCTCGCGCAGGTTGACGTGTGGTTCACCGGGCTCCACCTTCCCTGAGCCGAACGCAGCTCTGCACATCGTCTCCACGTCGCCTTTCGTCTCCACGGTGAAGCGCAGCTCGACGAAGCCAGAGCCCGGCACTGGGCGCGAGGCGATCTCGATGCCGTCACGCTCCCCGCACGTCTCGAAGCCGTCGCTCGCCGCGAGCACGAAGCACATCGCCACGTTGATCATGTGTCCTCCTTCGGCCCACCGCGAATGATTGAGCATTCACTCGCGTTTCCGTACTCACGCCGTGCTCGCGTTCGGGCAACATGCGCGCATGGCTTCGAGAACCCGCGCTGCCGCTCGAAAGAAGCCGGTGCAGCGCCGCAGCAAAGCGATGGTCGAAGTGCTGGTGGAGGCCACGACTCGCGTTCTGCTCAAGGACGGCTACGAGGCCTGCACCACGAATCGGGTGGCCGAGGTCGCCGGGGTGAGCATCGGCAGCGTCTACCAATACTTCCCGCACAAGGAGTCGCTGGTGCTGGCGGTGATGGAGCGCCACCAGGAGCAGCTCCAGACGGCGATGGTGGCGCGGCTCTCGGAGCTGGCGAACGCGGATCTCCCCACGGCGGTGCACGAGATGATCGGCGCGATGTTGGAGGTGCAGCGGCTCCAGCCGCGGCTGCAGCGCGTGTTGCTCGAGCAGGTGCCTCGCATTGGGGCGCTGCGGCGATTGCATGAGCTCAACGCGCAGTACGCGCCGCTGGTCGAGGGCTGGTTGGAGGCGCACCGCTCTGAGCTGGGCATCACCAGCCCCTCGGTCGCGGCGTACGTGCTCATCGGCGCGGTGGAGGGCGTGCTCTCGCGCGTGCTGATGGAGAAGCCGGGCTGGCTCGAATTGGGGCTGCTGCAGGAGCACCTCACCCGGCTCGTGCTCAGCTATCTGCGCGTCAATGGCGCTGACGGGCGCGCTCGCCGCCGGAGGGCGTGACTGCACTACGCTCGTGCGAATGTGGCTCTCGCTGCTGTTGCTCGCCGCCGCCCCGGTGACTCAAGACGATGGTCCGAAGGTCAATCGCGCGCTCGCGCAAGACATCCTCTTCCTCACCGAGAAGCTGCCCTCGCCGTGCGACTTGGGATCCGAGCCTGATCAGATCGCGTGCTTGATCGCCGCGCGCTACGCGAAGGATCCCGCGGCGGCGAAGGTGGCAGCGAGCTTCTACGCGTCGAGCGGCACCGTGATGGGCATCCTCCCCGAGCAGGACTTCGACGGCGGATATCGCGGGCTGCTCCACCTGGTTCCACAGCTGCCGGTGGGCACGCACCGCAAACATCTCGAGTGGGCCGCGGGCGCGCTCACCGACTTCGACACCTTCTTCAAAGATCTCGGAGGCAAGCCGAACTACCGCTGGCGCGCGCTCGACTTCCGCTTCTTCGAGTCGGTGAAGCGGCGCACGCCGTCGGCGTACGCGGTGGATTGGGCGGTGGCATACAACGTGTCGGGCTCGCTCTTCGGCTCAGAGACCGGAGTGCGCGGCACGCTCTTTCACGAAGTGTTTCATCTGAATGATCAAGCGCACGGCAATTGGTCGCTGAAGGCGCTCGGTGGGATCTACGACGGCATCGTGAAGAGGTGCGGCACCAGCGTGAAGTGCCTCGAGCCGTACACGCCCGACTACATCAAGGTGAAGGGCGGCACGTTTTACGACTTCCAGCCGGGCAACGGAGTGGGCGAGTACGCGGCGGACATCGCGCGCCGGTACTACGTCGAGCATCGTGCGCTGCTGCGGAAGGAGAAGTCCGGAGTGAAGCCGTTCAAGTGCGGGAACGCGGACAACGCGAAGGCGTGGCTGCTCGTGGTGCAGGAGTTCTTCGGCGGCGTGGATCTCGTTCCGGCCTGCAAGTAGCCCGGTGTCTCCCTCTCCCTTCGGCGCGAGCCGTCTCGCGGCCGCGAAGCGGTGACGAGGCAGCAGCGTCCCAAGAAAAGAGGGTCGGGGTGAGGGCAGATCCACTTCGGATCAGCCCGAGCCATGACTGATCAGCGCTGCACGGCAGTCCGCGCGTTTCCGCACGGCACGTAGCGTGCTCAGCGTCGCGCGCATGATTCCTTCTCGCGTGCTCACGTTCGCTGTCTTCAGTGCCGCAGTGGTTGCTGCTGTGTGGTGGTCGCGTCAGCGGCAGCGACCGACGATCAGGGTCGTGCGATCGCCCAGCGTTCCCTGGACAGATCTCACTTGAGTCTGCCCTCACCCTGACCCTCTCCCGAGGGGAGAGGGGAACGACGCAGCCAAAACCCGGTCGGCAGAAAGAGCACCCACGGGATCACGTAGAACACCGTGAGGTACCAGTAGCGGCCGAAGAACCCCGCGCCGTGGCCGAGGTACAGCCCGCAGTACGTCGCATCGAGCGCGAGGAACGGCACCGTGAAGTACAGCGAGAGCCAGAACGCCCTCGACACGCGGTGCTCCTGCCGAGTGCGCGAGATGATCCTCCAGCCCAGCCACGCCGTCGGAGGCACCAGCGCCGCCGTCCCCAGCGCGACGAAGGTGAACGAGTACTGCTGGTAGTAGTCCGGCAGGCCGAGCACCCAGAACCCGAACCAGGTCGCGACACCGCTGACGAACAACCTCAGATGTGAAGAGACCGGCAAAGGCTCAGCGGCGCGGCTTGGTGGAGTAGTGCACCACTCCGTCGTCATCGACCCAGCGGTGAATGTCGGGGCCCTTCTCGCGCGGCTTCGCGTCTTCCTCCGCCCGCAGCAGCGCGATGCGCAGCGCTTCCTTCTCAGCCATCACCTTCTGCTCAGCCTCGATCTGCCGAAGTTTCGCTTCACGCTCGGCCACGCGCGCCAGCTCTTCGGCCGCTGCCTGCTGCTGTTGCTGCGCGAGGAGCTGCTGCTGCAACGCCAGCTGCTGCCGCTGCACGAGGATCGCCTCTTCAGCGGCGGCCGCCTGCTCCTCCTGAATGCGACGCTGCTCCGCTGCGAGCTCTTCCTGCCGCGCCAGCTGCTCACGCTGCTGCGCCGCGACCTGCTGCAGCTGCACGTAGTTCTGATTGGCGAAGAACGCCTGCTGCGCCGCGAGCTGGCTCAACGCGATCGCCTCACGCTGAGCGCGCGTCGGCTTTCGTACCAGCGGCCCGTCGATCGTCGTGAACGTCGACGTCGGCTGCGGAGTGCTCTGCCAGCCATTCACGTATCCGGACCACACCCCCGGGACTGATCGAGGCGAGCTGCCGGTGACATATCCGCCCCAGACCTGCGCAAAAGAGGCCGAAGCCGAGAGGAGAACGAACGCGGTGAGGTGACGCATGCGGAGGACGCTAACTCAACGGCGCGGCTTCGTGGAGTAGTGCACCACGCCGTCTTCGTCGACCCACCGATGGATATCGGGGCCCTTCTCCCGCGGCTTGGCGTCTTCCTCGGCGCGCAACCTCGCGGCTTCCTTCTCAGCGAGCGCCTTCTGCTCGGCCGCGACCAGCTGCGCCTGCGCTTCACGCTCGGCGAGGCGCGCCTGCGCGTCCACCAGGGCCTGCTGTTGTTGCTGCGCGAGCATCTGCTGCTGCATCGCGATCGCCTGCTGCTGCGCGAGCAGCTGCGCCTCCGCCGCGCGAGCGCGTTCACGTTCCCGCTCGGCCTGATCCTGCTGCATCGCGATGGCTTGAGCCTGGGCAGCGCGCGCCTGTTCCCGCTGCTGTTCCACGTACTCGTCATTCTGGAACGACGAGTACGCCGGCCAGCCGTAGCCGTAGCCATATGCGGGAGCGACGAAGGTCGGGCGCACGAAGGGCACCACCTGCGTGTTGCCCACGTACCGGTTCACGAAAGTGGGCTGCGCGCTCTGCCAACCCGTCACATATCCGCCCCACACGCCGCCCTGCGCCAGCGCGGTCGAAGCTGCCAAACCACCGATGACGAGCATCGCTCTCATGCACTCAATATCTACACACGAGGCTTGCGCCGCAGCAGCCGCCACACACCCAGGGTCAGGCCGAGTACCACCAGGATCGTGATGGCGAGCCGGGTGATGCCGGTCACTCCCGCGGTCACGCGCTCCTCAGTGGTGAGCCAGGTCGAACGGCCATCGAGCGAGGCGAGCATTTCGTCCAACGTCCTCTTCAGCGCCGGCTCGTTCTGCTCGAGCCCTGAGGTCATCACCTGGATCGCGGTCGGCGCGAGCGGCACCTGCACGGCGAGCACGACGATGCGCTTGTCGCCGCGCTCCTTCACGATGCGAATGCCCTGGACGTCGAAGTCCTTCCACTTCTCGGGAAACACGCTCATTCCTGCCCCGAGCTTCGATGGATCGAGCGGCTCCCGGCCGATGGACCCGCTCATGCCCTCGATGGCGATGACCATGAACTCTTCGGAGTCGAGCTTGCGTCCCCAGTTCCACAACGTGCCGGTGCGCTGGGTCGCCGGGGGCGCCACGAAGCCAGCGACCTCTTTCGCGTCGGCCGGAATGTCGAGGGAGAAACCGCGAGCCATGTCGTCGATGTGGCGGGTGAGGGGAGGCGTGGTGGAAAGCGTCAGCGCAGCGAGGAGGACGAGGCAACCCATGGCCGCGGCACCATACCTTGCGCCTCCTTCCACGAGAGGTTTGACCCTCGAAGCGCGCGGAGCACCCGCTCACCCTCGAGCAACGTGAGCGGAACCGCCGTCTTCATGAAGTGCGAAGTGATCACAGGTACCGCGGGTCTGAGCGTCGGCTCCAACGAGCTCGGCTCACTGGGGATCGCCGCTTTCCACTCTTCGTGTTCCATCCACTGCACGGAGCATCACCTCTTCGGTGAAACCTTCACCTTGGCCCTTCGCAAAAGCCCCCGGCCGATCGGCCAGAGGGACCTCACCTTCCGTGAGTTGCGCCGGACACCCCAGGCGCACACGATGCGGGACCGAGTGCGAATCATTCACGTCAGCGACGTTCACCATCAGCTCGATTGGGCAGCCAAGCCCTGGTCTTGCTCTGGTTGGCAGGGGGCGCTCGGACGTTTCGAGCTGCACGGCTTCAAGCGCCTTCACAAGTTCGCCGAGGCCGCGACCGTCTGGAAGCGAATCCTCGACGACATCGACCACTTTCAGGCTGACCACGTGATCTTCACGGGCGATCTCACCGCCATGGGCCACGAAGACGAGTTCTGGGCCGTGTCGGAGTCGGTGAAGCACCTCACCAAAGAGGGAAAGCTCACCATCATCCCCGGCAATCACGATCGCTACATCGACGCTCCGGGCAAGCGCCACTTCGAGCACGTGTTCGCTCCGCAGATCATTTCGGAGATGCCCGAATACGCCGACGAGTACGGCTACCCGTTCGTGCGGTTCCTTGGAGACGACGTTGCGCTGGTCGGCATCGACAGCACGCGTGTGAAGGGGTGGGCGCAATATTTCGTGGGCCGCATCGGCAAGACCCAGCTCGGCTCGCTCCAGAAGGTCCTCGACGATCCGCGCCTGGCCAATCGCACCGTGCACGTGCTGTCACACCACGGGCCGCTGTCGCCCGATGGCCGCCGCGAGTGGCTGGAGTCGGGCCTCATCGACGCGCCCGCGTTCCTCCGGATCCTCGAAGGGCGTGAGGTGATGCTGCATCACGGTCACTCGCACATCCGCTCGTGGCATCGCGCAGGTGAAGAGCGGCCGCACCTCTTCGGAGGCGGCAGCTCCACCGAGCCCGGCAAAGAGGGCTACTGGATGCTCGACGTCGAGGACCACCACACGGTCGAGGTCTCGCACTTCCGGCCTGGGCGTCACCGCGCGGACCACTGATTTTCGACGCGCTGCTCCACTGGCCTGCGTGATGCACCTCCTTGAATCAAAGGAGGTCTTCCAATGGCCTATGAAATTTTGACGGCAAATCTTCCCGCAAGCGAAGGGCTCGCCGTGCGCAGCACGGTTCCGATGGCCGAGCTGCAGGACTTCTTCAATCGTTCGTTCCTCGAAATGGCTCAACTCGTTCGCGAAAACGACGCGATCGCGGTGGGCCCGCCGTTCGTTCGCTACTACTCCGTGACCGCCGACTCCGCCGAGGTGGAGACAGTGATCACCTGCGACAAGAAGGTCGAAGGGCGCGGGCGGGTGAGGTCGATTCACCTCGACGCCTCGGAGGCCGCGATCGTTCGCCACGTGGGGCGCTACGACAAGATGAAGCCGGCCTACGAAGCGATTCGCCAGTGGATGAACAACAACGGCAAGCACGCCACCGAAGCGCCGCGCGAGGTCTACGTGACCACCATCGCCGAGGTGCCGGATCCGAGTGAGTGGGTGACGTTGGTCGAGCAGCCGATCGCGTGAGCCTCACGCTGCATCACCGCGTAGAGTCTCGAAGCGATGAGCGTCGAGGTTCGCGTGGTGATGCAGGATCTGCTCGAGGTCGAGGCCGACGTCCTCGCGGTGAAGTACGCGCAGGGCTTTCACGCCTCTGACGGCCTGGTGGCCGACAAGCTCTCCGAGAAGAGTGTCTCGAAGCGTTCCCTCGAGAGCGAGGTCGACGAGGCGCGCTTCACGCCTTCTCACGGAGCGGTCGTTGCGAAGACGGTGCTCTTCCTGGGCACGGTGCCGCTCTCGAGCTTCGGCTACCACGACGTGCGTCGCTTCTCGGGCCGCGCGCTCGAGGTGCTCCCGGCGGGGACCAGCTCCCTCGCGCTGACGCTGCATGGAGCGAACTGTGGCCTCGATGAAGGTGAAGGCGTGCTCGCGCTCGCGGGCGGCCTCATCGACGCCATTCAGAAGGGGATCGCGCCGAGCTCGCTGCGGAAGGTGCTGATCGTCGAGAAGCGGGAAGGGCGCATGAAGCGGCTGCAGCAGACGCTCCTGCTGCGCCTCTCGCAGATGAAGGGCGTGAGCGTGAACGACGGAGGCTTCGTGGTGAGCCGGCCGGCGAGCGCCTCACCGCTGCTCACTCCGTCGCTGCCCACCTACGGCACCAGCTCGGTGGAAAAGCCGCACGCCTTCGTGGCGATGCCGTTCTCTCCGGAGTTCGAAGACATCTTTCACTACGGGCTGCAGACGCCGATTCACCAAGCCGGTTTGCTCTGTGAGCGCGTCGACGCCGCGGTGTTCGAGGGGCTGATCATTCAGCGCATTCTCCAGCGCATTTCGTCCGCGCACGTGGTGGTCGCCGAGCTCACCGGCGCGAACCCGAACGTGTATTTGGAGGTCGGCTACGCGTGGGCGCTGAAGGTACCGACGGTGTTGGTGGTGAAGACCCCCGAGGAGCTCAGGTTCGACGTGAAGGGTCACCGGTGTCTGATCTACGGCGGGAAGATTCGCGAGCTCGAGAAGCTGCTCACCGCGGAGCTGCGCTCGTTGGGGCTGGGTCCATGAGAGCTGTGTTGTTGATGTCGTTGCTGCTCGCGAGCTGCTCCGCGCGGCAGGAGTGCGCCACCACCTGCAAGGGCTGTTGTGATCTCGCGGGAGAGTGTCAGCCCGGCACGGATCCCTACGCGTGTGGATCTGCGCGTGATTGCAGTACGTGTCGCGTTGGTCAGTCGTGCGCGCCTGGTGACGCCGGCAATACCTGCATGGGCCCCGAGCAGGTCGAGGTCCTGCAGTTGACGGGCAACAACGCTTTCGTGGCTGTGAGCGCTCAGGGCTTCACGTACGAATCCACTGGAGCGCCGTTCCTCCTCATCTCGAATCGAGATCGCGGGGTGTGCCGCAACCCCA
>CBIHPJ010000387.1:0-8482 GCA_966211295.1 uncultured Myxococcales bacterium
CCATCGACGCTGCGCACGTGTCCTTCGGCCGCGGCGCATTGAACGAAGTCGGCCCCCTCTTCACCGACCCGAACATCGCGAAGCTCGAAGCGACCAAGGAGCTCACCGCCCTCTTCCAGCGAGCGATGACATGAAGCGCGACGAATCACTCCCGAAGCTCGAAGACTTCAAGCACCGCGCGCCGATTCAGACGCGCTGGTCCGACAACGACGCGTACGGGCACGTGAACAACGTCATCTACTATTCGTACTTCGACACCCTCATCAACGCGTGGCTCACCGCTGAAGGTGGGCTCGACGTCGAGAAGGGCGAAGTCATCGGCCTCTGCGTGGAGTCAGGCTGCCGCTACATCGCGCCCGCCGCGTATCCAGAGCCGCTCGTGGGAGCGCTGCGCGTGGCGCATCTCGGAAGATCATCAGTTCGCTACGAGCTGGGAATCTTCAAGAACGACTCCCAGCTCTGCGCCTTCGGTCACTTCGTGCATGTCTTTGTGGATCGCGCGCACCGCCGGCCTACCGACTTGCCCCCGGCGATGCGCGCGTGCCTCGAGCGACTCAAATGACCACGGCGAGTCGCTCGCCTTGATGGTGCTGATCAGTCACCGCGTCGAACGGTCAGCACCACGCTGGGAATAGGTGTTCCACCCTTGACGACCCATTACAGAGATCTCGAAAGAGAGGGACGTGCGCCATGACCTACGACCTCATGCACTTTCTTCATGATCTCGGAGCACTTGGGATCGCAGTGGCGTTCGCGATCGAAGGCATCGCGCTCTACGGAATTCGCCAGGCGAACACGGCGGAGAATGCGCGCACGTGGCTCGACACGCGCCATTGGCTGGCGCCGATCGGCACCACCTCGCTGGCGGTGATCCTCGTCACCGGCTTCTACGCGCTGATGGTTCAGTTCAGCTGGCAACCGTGGATCGTGATGTCACTCATCGGTCTGGTGGCGATCGTGATCCTCGGAGGCACGGTGACCGGCGTGACGCTCTCGCGCCTCGAACGTGAACTACGCGCGGCGCGAGGTCCGCTCACGAATCAGGCGCGGGCGCACATTCTCAACTCCGCGCTGGTGATCTCGCTCACCACGCGCATCGCGCTCGTGATCGGGATCGTGTTCATGATGGTGGCGAAGCCCGCGCTCCCGGTCTCCACGCTCACGCTGGTGCTCGCCTCGGTGATGGGCGCGGCGATCGGCGTCTCGCTCTCGCCTGCACCGAAGCCGCACACCGTGGCCTGATTGCCCGCTAGAAGCCGGGAATGGCGCGAAAGAAAGCCGTCGGCACGCCTCGCGAACGGATCCTCGAAGCGGCGCTGCACGCCTTCGCCGCGAATGGCGCGGGAGCGAGCAGCATTCAAGACGTCGCGGACGAAGCGGGCATGAGCAAGCAGGCGCTCCTGCATCACTTCAAGACCAAGGAACTGCTTCGTGCTGGCGTGTACGAGCTGCTTGCGCAGCGGCTCAATGGTCAACTCCCTGGTGCGGCCGCGGAGCTGGTGAGCCGCTCGTACGATCGGTACCGCGGACTCATCGAGGTCGCGCAGCGCAGATTGGTGGAGAGCCCCGAGCTCACCCGCTTCCTCGTGTTCGAGCTGCTGGAGCGTCCCGACGCGGTCCTGGAATGGATGTCCACCGAGGCCGCTCCCTGGCTCGGGCTGATTCGCGGCGTGGTGGAGCAGTCGAAAGATGTGCAGCCCGGCTTCGATCCCGAGGCACACCTCACCGTACTGGGCCTGCTGATGATGGCGCAGAGCGCACTGGTGCCTCGAGGGGATCCCCGCTGGCGTAAGCGCATCGACGCCGCCGCCCTGCGACTCATGTTTCTGGGGAGCCACCTCGCTCCGGGCTGACTTGCCAACAGGAAGCTTTGCGCTTACCAATTGGAAAGTCCACTCCACGAGGAGACTTTCCATGTCCGCCAGCGCGATCGCTTCAGATGCTCCAGTTCTGCCCGAGGGCCCTCCCGCGTGGCCGCTGGTGGGGCACCTGCCGATGGTGAAGGGCGCGGGAATGCTCCCTTTCCTCGAGCGCAGCTGGCGCGAGTACGGCGACGTGTTCAGCATCAACCTCGGCGGTCCGATGGTGGTGGTGGCGCACCCCGAGGGCGTCAAACGCGTGCTGGCAGGCAACGCGAAGAACTACGTGAAGGGTCGCACGTACGATCAGTTTCGCCGCATCGTGGGCAACGGGCTGATCACGCTCGAGGGACCGGCGTGGAAGGCGCGCCGCACCTTGATGCAGCCGGCGTTTCACCGCGCGGGACTGAGCAAGCTCACGCAGGCGATGGCAGAGAGTGGCCGCCAGCACTTCGACGCCCTGCGCGCCAAGCATGGGACGGCCGCGTTCAGACTCGACGCGCACCGCGACATGGTCGACCTCACGCTCGACGTGGTGGTGGCGGCGCTCTTCGGACGCGAGCTCACCGGTGCGGCGCACGTCTCGTACGAGGCGCTCGGTGCGGCGCTCGAATTGGTGAGCGAGCGCAGCAATGGAGTGGTGCTGCCGGAGTGGATCCCCACGCCCGGCAATCGCAAGTTCCATCGCACGATGAAGGAGGTGGACGCCGCGGTGTTCCGGGTGATCGAAGCAGGAAGGAAGACGGGCGGTGGCGAGGGCACGCTGCTCTCGATGTTGATCAACAGCCGCGATGCCGAGACGGGAGCGCCGCTCACGGATCGCGAGCTGCGCGACGAGATCTTCACCATGTTCATCGCGGGTCACGAGACCACCGCGCTCACGCTCACCTGGCTCTTCACGCTGCTGGTCGGCCGCGACGACGTGCTCGATCGCATGCGTGCGGAGGTCGACACGGTGCTCGGGGATCGAGATCCCCAGTTCGAGGATTTCCCTCGGTTGCCGTACCTGCGCCAGGTGGTCGACGAGACGCTGCGGCTGCGCAGTCCCGTCGCGATGAACGCGCGCACCGCGGTGGCGGATGACGACTTGATGGGCTTCCGCGTGAACGCAGGCGACGTGGTGATGCCGTTCTTCTACGCGGTGCACCGGCATCCTGAGTTCTGGAAGGACCCGGAGAAGTTCGATCCCGATCGCTTCACCGCTGATCAGAATCGCGCGCGAGATCCGTGGACGTATTTGCCGTTCGCCGCGGGATCACGTCAGTGCATCGGCAACATGTTCTCGCTGGTGGAGGGCGTGGTGCTGATCGCGCAGTTGCTTCGCCGGTTCGAGGTGGTGGTGGATACCGACCTCGTGCAGGTGAAGCCGCTCGCGATGGTGACGGTACGCCCCGATCGGCCCGTGATGATCACGCTCCGCGCGCGCCGAGCTCGCTAACCGCCTCCCTCTCCCTGCGTCAGCGCTACTCCGAAACCGACACATAGCGATCGAGTCCGTCCATCTCCTTCTGCTCACCGAACTGCACCATTGGCAACGCCGCCTTGATCGCCGCTTGATCAGCGGCGTCGAAGTAGTTGTCGCTCAGGTCGAGCCACTGAAGGTGCTTGAAGCGATCGGCGTAGTTGAGGATCGCCGCGCGCGACTCGGTGCGCATCACGCCCATCGAGAAGTCGAGCGCCTGCAGGCGTGGGAGCAGCTTCGACTTCGCTACTGCCTCGATGAGCGCGCCCTCTTCGGTCGAGTTCTTGAGCGCGAGCGAGGTGAGCTTCGGCAGGCGCTCACCGTTCAGGATTCCTTCGAGCGACTGCACACTGACGTTGCACCCGTAGTTGGGGTCACCGAGCCACAGCTCGAGATGGACCAGTGAGGGAAGATCCGCGGCAGCGAGCTCGAGCGGCACCGATTGATCGAGCCCGCCCGACTCGAAGACGAAGCGCTCGAGTTTCGGCGCGTGGATAGGAGCGAGCTTCGACGCCAGTCCCTCCCTCCCTTCTGAGCCCTGGAGCAGCAACACTTCGAGATGCGGGAGCGCACTCCAGATGCAGCTGATGTCGCCCACGCGGCGCCACGAGATCTGATCCATCGCGGGAGAGGTCACGCTCATGTCGAGCGTGGTGAGCCGAGGGAGCGGCCCGCAGTTCGCGATCGTCCGCGCGAGCGCCTCGAGATGCCAGTCAGGCGCCGAGATCAGCGGCACACCCAGCGTGAGCTTGCGCACGAGTCGGCCAGCGGGATGAGAGAGCGCCTTCTCGAGTACCTCTTCCATCGCAGGCTGCTCGTCCTCGGGGATGAACGTGAGCTGCTCCATCACGCCGCGGTGCCACACCACTTTCTTCGGGGCCGTGCCGAACAGCGCGCGCTCCAGCATTTCCTGGCTCCGCGTGTCGGGGCTTCCCTGGAGCGCGGCCGTCATCACCTCGCCCCAGGCGATGCCCTGCTCGATCAACCAGTCGGCGTAGATCTGCCACGCAGTCTGATCGCCCGCGCCGATCGCCTTCTCCAGTTCGGGATGTGGCGGAACCGGGACGATCACTGGTTCGACCTTCTGCGGCTCGACCACCACCTCGGACCCTGCGGGCCGAACTCCGAAGAAGGACCTGAGCGAATCGAGCCATCCCATGGATTCCCCGGAAGTTAGGCCCACTGGAAACCCGGGAGGCCCCAGACATCGGCTTGATTCCCTGCCCGAATCGACATATCTACATTCATCGATGGACGAGTTGACGGAGGCCTTTAGGGCACTGGGTGATCCGACGCGGCTGCGGATTCTGCGGCTGATCGCCGAGGCGCGCCTGAACGTGTCCGAGGTGGTCTCGCTCGTCGGAGTGGCCCAGTCCTCGGTCAGCCACCACCTGACCCGCCTCAAGGCGCTCGACCTCATTCGCGAAGAGCGTCAGGGCGGCTTCACCTATTACTCCCTCGCCATCGACGAGAAGGCCGCGCTGTGGCCGCTGATCAAATTGGCGCGCACCGCTGAAGACGAACACGGAGACAAGGCGCGCCTCACCGAGCTCCTCCATCGCCGTGAAGACGTGCACACGCTCAACGAGAAGCTGCTCGAGCCCGGCCAGTCGTGGCGGTTGTGGAGCGCGGCGCTCTCGAGCCTGCTCCCGCAACTCGACGTGGTCGACTTCGGCTGCGGCACCGGAGTGCTCACCGTCGAGCTCGCCCGCTGGGCCCGCCACGTCACCGCCATCGATCGCAGCGGGACCGCGCTCACCAAGGCGAAACAAGAAGCACAGCGTCAGGGCCTCACCAACATCAGCTTCCTCGAGGCCGATCTCCACGCGCTCTCGCTCCCTGATGCGAGCGTGGATCTGGTGGTGGTCTCGCAGAGCCTGCACCACGTCGACTCGATCGAGCACGTGCTCGCCGAGGGCGCGCGGCTGCTCCGTCCCGGCGGAAAGATGATCGTCCTCGAGCTGCTCCCGCACGACGAGGAGTGGGTGCTCGCTCGCCTGGGACACCAGCACCTCGGGTTCGATCCCGAGTCCGTGCGCGAAGCGATGGAGGCCGCGGGCCTCGAAGTACACGACGCCTTCAACGCTCCGCGCGACGCCGCCTCGCCTTTCAAAGCCTTCCTGCTGACTGGAACCAGAACCCGCAAGACCTCGGCGCGACGTCAACGCTCCGCCGAAGAGAGAGCACGACCGTCATGACTCCTTCCTCTTTCGAAAAGCTCTTTGAAGAGCGCATCGTGATCATCGATGGCGCGATGGGCTCACTCATCCAGACGTACGGCCTCGAGGAGAAGGACTTCCGCGGCGACCGTTTCAAGGATCACTCGCGCGATCTGAAGGGCAACAACGATCTCCTCTGCCTCACCCGCCCCGACGTGATCGAAGAGATCCACGCGCGCTACTTCGCCGCGGGCGCCGACGTGGTGGAGACCAACACCTTCTCCTCCACCTCCATCGCGCAGGCTGACTACGAGCTGGGCCACGTCATCACCGACCTGAACCTCGCCGCCGTCGCGTGCGCCCGCCGCGCTGCCAACGCCGCCGAGGAGAAGACGCCCGGCCGCAAGTGCTACGTGGCCGGCGCGATCGGTCCCCTCAATCGCACGCTCTCGATGTCGCCCGACGTGAATCGTCCCGACTACCGCGCGGTGACGTGGAACCAGGTGGTGAGCGCGTACGAAGAGCAGACCCGCGCGCTGCTGCAGGGCGGCGTGGATGTCCTCCTCGTGGAGACGATCTTCGACACCCTCAACTCCAAAGCCGCGCTCTTCGCGATCGAAGGCGTGTTCGAGGAACTGGGCCGCCGCGTCCCCGTGATGATCAGCGTCACCATCACCGACGCCTCGGGCCGCACCCTCTCGGGTCAGACCATCACCGCCTTCTACGATTCCGTTCGTCACGCGAAGCCGTTCAGCGTGGGCATCAACTGCGCGCTCGGTGGCGCCGAGATGCGCCCGTACATCCAGGAACTGGCGCGCGTGGCCGAGTGCTACGTGAGCTGCTACCCGAACGCCGGTCTCCCCAACGCGTTCGGTGGCTACGACGAGACTCCGGAAGAGATGGCGGCGGTGCTCACCGACTTCGCCAAGCAGGGCTGGCTCAATCTGGTGGGTGGCTGCTGCGGCTCCACTCCTGATCACATCGCCGCGATCGCCAAGGGCGCGAAGGCTCACGCCGCGCGCAAGCGTCCCGTGGGTGCAAATGACATGCGATTGAGCGGCCTCGAGTCGCTCGTCGTCGCTTCGCCGTCGAGGGCTGCATGACCACGCAGGCTGCATCACAGTTTTTGATCGTCGGTGAACGCACCAACATCACCGGCAGTCCCAAGTTCGCCAAGGCGCTGAAGGCCGGCGACTGGAACGAGTGTCTCTCCGTCGCGCGCCAGCAGGTGGAGTCGGGCGCCAACATCCTCGACATCAACGTCGACGAAGCGCTGATCGAGGGCGAGACGACGATGGTGAAGTTCTTGAACCTGATCGCCGCCGAGCCGGACATCTGCAAGGTGCCGATCATGATCGACAGCTCCAAGTGGAGCGTGCTCGAGGCCGGCCTGCAGTGTCTGCAGGGCAAGGGCATCGTGAACTCGATCTCCTTGAAGGACGGAGAGGCCGAGTTCCTGCGCCGCGCGAAGCTGGTGAAGCGCTACGGCGCCGCCGCGGTGGTGATGGCGTTCGACGAGCAGGGCCAGGCGGCCACGCGCGACGAGAAGGTGCGCATCTGCACGCGCGCCTACAAGTTGCTCACGGGCATCGGCTTCCCGCCGGAAGACATCATCTTCGATCCCAACATCCTCACCGTCGCCACCGGCATCGAGGAGCACAACAACTACGCGGTCGACTTCTTCGAGGCGACGAAGATCATCAAGGCCACGCTCCCGCACGCGAAGGTGTCGGGCGGCGTGTCGAACGTGTCGTTCTCGTTCCGCGGCAACAACCCGGTGCGCGAGGCGATCCACACGGCCTTCCTGTTCCACGGCGTCCGAGCCGGCATGGACATGGGCATCGTCAACGCCGGCATGCTCGGCGTGTACGAGGAGATCCCGAAGGATCTGCTGCTGCTCGTCGAGGACGTCCTGCTGAACCGCCGCCCCGACGCGACCGATCGCCTGGTGGCCTTCGCCGACGAGCTCAAGGCGAAGCACGGCGGCGCCAGCAAGCAAGAGGTGAAGGAAGATCTCGCGTGGCGCAACGACACCGTCGCCGGCCGTCTCGCGCACGCTCTCGTGAAGGGCATCGACGCGTTCGTCGAGCAGGACACCGAAGAAGCGCGCCAGCAATACAAGCGCCCGCTCGACATCATCGAAGGCCCGCTGATGGACGGAATGCGGATCGTCGGTGATCTCTTCGGCGCCGGAAAAATGTTCCTCCCGCAGGTGGTGAAGTCGGCGCGCGTGATGAAGCGCGCGGTCGCCTACCTCACGCCGTTCATGGAAGAGGAGAAGAGGCAGGCCGCTGCCGCCGGCGCGGAAGTTCGCTCGCAGGGCAAGGTGCTGCTCGCCACCGTGAAGGGCGACGTGCACGACATCGGCAAGAACATCGTGGGCGTGGTGCTGGCCTGCAACAACTACGAGGTGACCGACCTCGGCGTGATGGTGTCGTGTGAGAAGATCCTCGCCACCGCGAAGGAGACCAACGCAGACATCATCGGGCTCTCGGGGCTGATCACTCCGTCGCTCGACGAGATGGTCTCGGTGGCGAAGGAGATGTCGCGCCAGAAGTTCACCGTGCCGCTGCTGATCGGCGGAGCGACCACTTCGCATCCGCACGCTTCCGTGAAGGTGGCCCCGCAGTACGCGCCCGGAGTGGTGCACGTGCTCGACGCCTCACGCGTGGTGAACGTGGTGAGCGCCCTGCTCTCTCCGCAGCAGAAGCCCGGCTTCCTCGCCGAGGTTGAAGCGAAGCAGGCCTCGGCCCGTGCAGACTTCGAAGCGCGCCGCGTGCAGCGCAAGTTGCTCACGCTCACCGAGGCTCGTGCGCGCAAGCAGAGCTACGACTGGTCGAAGGTCGACATCGCGAAGCCCGAGCTGATCGGCGCGCGCGCATACAACGACGTGCCGCTGCAGGACCTGGTGCCCTTCATCGACTGGGGACCGTTCTTCAACGCGTGGGAGTTGTTCGGCGCGTTCCCGAAGATCCTCGAGGACGAGAAGGTCGGCACCGAGG
>CBIHPJ010000388.1:0-8469 GCA_966211295.1 uncultured Myxococcales bacterium
GGCAAATTCGAGTGGAGCACCGACACTGAGCTTCACTTCACGCCCACCACGCCGCTCATCGCGGGCGAGGGCGTGATCATCACCGTGAAGAACGCGCGCGCGATCGACGAGACGATCGAGCCGCTCGAAGAGTTCGGCGCCACCATCTCCGTCTCCGAGCTCTACATCGCCGGCAAGGTCGTGGAGTGGCCCGTGCTCAAGGGCATGCCTCGCCTCGTCACTCCGCTGACCATGGGTGATCAATTCGGCGCAGGCGGCCTGATGCTCGTCTTCGATCAGCCCGTCGATCCCGCGTCGATCAAGCGCAAGCTCGAAGCCACCATCGAAGGTGACTCGAAGACCAAGCTCGACTTCACCGTCGATCGGCCCACCACCACCGCGCCTCTCTACGACGGAGACATCGACCTCTCCCTCATCGCGCGCGTGCGCTTCAAGAAGATCTCCGATGGCGATCGCGTGACCCTCTCCATTCCTTCCTGGGAGCCCGGGGAGAAGCGGCCCATCGTCACCCAGGACGTGCGCGTCTTCACCGCGAGCACCGAGTCGGAGCTCACGATCGCCACTGCCGACTACGACCTCCAGCGCATGCCGCTCGAGTCGACGCTCACCTTCACCTCGTCGACCGCGATGATGCCCGAGGCGCTCCAGGCCGCCGTGAGCATCGAGCCGAAGCCCGTCGGAGCGATCTCCGCCTCCGGCTACTCCGAGCGGCAAGAGCTCACCATGCAGCTCGCGCCCGGCGTGAACTACCGCATGACCATCGACGGCGCGGTGGACATGCTCGGCAACAAGGCCAAGCGCGTCTCCCTGCGCTTCCGCGCGATGGATCTCGAGCCGCAAGTGCTCGCGCCCGCGGTCGCTGTCTCCGTGGAGCGTGCAGCACCTCGTTTCCCTGTGCGCGTGGTGAACTCCGGTCCGCTCACCGCGAAGATCTACCGCGCTGATCTGAACCAGTTCCTCGCTCCGCTCGAGGAAGCGCGCTGCTCCGGCGAGCCGATCTCCACTCGCAAAGTTCCCGTGAAGCTCGCGGTGAACGAGACCGGCGTGATCGACGTCGCGCTGGACGGACTGAAGGGATTCCTCTGCGTGGAGGTGAGCGGTGAAGGCCGCGGCTCCGAGAAGGACCTCCGCACCGCCTTCGCTCATGTGCAGGCCTCAGACATGTCGGCCACGGTGAAGCTGCTCCAGGGCGGCGTGCTGGTGTGGGCTACACATCTCTCTGACGCGAAGCCGATTGCGAAAGCAAAGGTCGAGCTGATCACTCGTGATGGCCGCTCGCTGAAGCGCGGAGTGACTGACGACGACGGTGTGCTGAAGCTCTCCTTCAACGAGCTCGCCGCGAAGGACACCGATGAGCTGATCATCGTGGTGAGCGAGAAGGGAGACAGCGCGGTCACTCCGCTCTCCGAGTCGACGCTCTCGCACGCGTGGCAGTTCGGACTTCCCGAGCAGACGGGTGAGCCGAAGCTCGACGCGGCCCTCTTCACCGAGCGCGGCGTGTATCGCCCCGGAGAGACCGTGCACGTGAAGGCCATCCTCCCCGGACCTGGCCCCGTGCAGCTCCGCATCACCGACTCGCGTGGACAGGCGGTGCTCGACAAGAAGCTCGACGCCGACGCGCTCGGTGGCGCGGATACCGATCTCAAGCTCAACGAGAAGGCCGCGGTCGGCGGCTACGTGATGCGCCTCACGAAGAACAATCGCGTCACCACGCGCAGCTTCCAGGTGCAGGAGTATCGAGTGCCCACCTTCGAGGTGAAGGTGAGCAGCGGCACCGAGTCGTGGGCCAATGGCAAACACGCGGTCGCGCTGGTCGACGCGAAGTACTTCCACGGCACTCCGATGGCGGGACGCGAGCTGAAGTGGACGATCTACGGAGAGCCCGAGCAGTTCCAACCCGCGAACTTCCCCGGCTTCGTCTTCACGCCGCCAATCACCGAGCGCACCGCGGAGCTCGCTCAGGGCGAGTCAAAGCTCGACGGCAGCGGCCAGGCGAAGATCGAGTTCGGCGCCACCGCCTCCATCGGTCCCGTGCGTCACGTGATTGAAGCCTCGGTCACCGACGTGGATCGCCAGGTCTTCACCGGCCGCATGTCGCGCGTGGTGCATCCGAGCGAGTTCTACGTGGGCCTGCGTCCGCCGACGCGTGGAGTGCTCTCGGCGAAGGACATCATCGAGGTGCCGGTGATCGCGGTCGCGCCTGATCAGACCGCGCGCGTGGGCGTGGAGCTCGACGTGGTGCTCGAGCAACTCGAGTACGCCACCAGCACTCGCCTCATCGCGTCGCGTGGACTGGGCTGGGCCTCGAGCGAACGCGACAACGTGGGCGCGACGAAGGAGATCACGCGCTGTCACTTCGTGAGCACTCAGCAGCCGCAGACCTGCAAGCTCGCGCTCCCTGCGCCGGGTGCGTATCGCGTGATGGCCACGGGTCGCGCAGGTGCGCAGAGCGCGAAGACCTCGTTCAACGTGAATGCCGCGGGTGACGGCGTCGTCGCCTGGCCTCGCTTCGATCGCGAGCGCATCGACGTGGTGGCTGATCAGAAGAAGTACTCCGTGGGCGACGTCGCGAAGCTCGTGGTGCAGACGCCGTTCACTTCGGCGCAGGGACTGCTCACCGTCGAAGCGGGCGGAGTGCTCACGCAGAGGCGCTTCGAGATCTCTCGCGACACACCCGCGCTCGAGGTGCCGATCACCGAGGAGATGGTGCCGAACGCGTTCGTCTCGGTGGTGCTGCTGCGCGGTCGCGTGCACGACGAGAAGGACGCTGCGGGTTACGAGACGGGCGCGCCTGCCTTCCGTCTCGGCTACGCGAAGCTCGACGTCGATCCCGCTTCGCAGCGTCTCGCGGTGAAGGTGGAGACTTCGGAAGCTGCGGTGAAGCCGGGCTCCTCGGTGCAGCTCGCGGTGAAGGTGACTGATTCGAAGGGCGCTCCCACGAAGGGCGCGCTCGCGTTGATGGTAGTCGACGAAGCCGTGCTCGGACTCACCGCGCACTCGACTCCGGATCCCGTGAAGGAGCTCTACGCCACGCGTCCTCTCGGCGTGCGCACCGCTGATGGCCGGCTCGATCTGGTGCACTCGCGCCGCAGCCGCCAGGAAGCGCTCTTCCCCGGCGGTGACGGAGATGGAGAGAGCTTCCACAAGATCCTCACTGGCGATCTGCGCCATCTCTTCCAGTCCACCGCGTACTGGAATCCGAACCTCGTGCTCGGTGACGACGGCACTGCGCGCGTCACGGTCACGTTGCCCGACAACCTCACGACGTTCCGCGTGATGGCGGTGGCATTCGATGGTCACGGCCGCGCGGGGAGCGGCGACTCGAAGTTGATCGTCCGCAAGGCGCTCATGGTGCAGCCGGTGTTGCCGCGCTTCATCTACCCGGGGGACACGCTCACCGTCGAAGCGCTTGCGTTCAATGGCACTTCGAAACCGGGTGAGCTCAGCGTGAGCGCGATGTCGCTCGAGGGATTCGAAGCGGCTCCTGGGGCGAAGCTGATCCAGACCAACACCGTCGCCGGCGGATCGTCCGTGAAGATCGGCGTGCCCGTGAAGGTCACCGGTCGAGGCAAGGCGCAGGTGCGCTTCCTCGCCACGCTCGGAAAGGAGACTGATGAAGTGCAAGTCACCGTGCCGATCCTCGACGCGGGTGCGAAGCGCGTAGTGGTGGTGTCGAAGCAGGTGAGCTCCTCGAGCGCAGTGCTCGAGCTGCCGCTGCCGAAGGATCGCCTGCCCGGAAGCACCGAGGTCGAGGTGATGGTCTCGAGCTCGTCACTCTCCGAGCTCAAGGGCTCGGTGGAGTACCTGATGGGTTACCCCAACGGTTGCATCGAGCAGACGACGTCGACCGCGTACCCGCTGGTGGTGCTGAAGGATCTGCTCCCCGAGATGGGCGTCACGGTGAACGAGGCGGACCTCAAGAACTTCTCCGAGGCTGGAGTGAAGCGACTGCTCTCCTTCCAGACCAGCTCGGGTGGACTCGCCTACTGGCCGGGCAGCGACAAGCCGCACATCTTCGGCACCACGTTCGGACTCACTGCGCTGATCGAAGGGAAGAAGCGCGGCTACGCGGTTCCTGATGAGGCGCTCAATCGCGCGGCGTCGTACCTTGAGAAGTCACTCAAGCAGGGCGCGATCAGCGAAGAGATGCCGCACGCGTCGATGCCCGATGGCGACACGCGCGCGCTGGTGGTGCTCACGCTGAATCGACTCGGACGTCCGCAGCCTTCCTACGTGTCGACGTTGTGGACCGAGCGCGCGAAGTTGTCTGCCTTTGGCATCGCGATGCTCGCGGTCACGGTGAGTGAAGGTGGCGGTGACAAGTCGCTGCTCGATCCGATGCTCGCGTACGTCTCGGATGCGGCGAAGAAGGAGGAGACGCAGGCCTGGTACGAGGGCGAGCGCAAGGGCGGTTGGTCGATGGACTCCCCGCTGCGCACGCACGCAGCCGCGCTCCTCGCGTTTGGAGCGAGCGGCTCGAAGGGAGACATGGGCGGCAAGCTGCTCACCGGATTGATCAAGCGGAAGGACGGCAGCGGCGGCTGGGGAAATACGCAGGAGAACGTGTACGGCATCATGGGCATCGCGAAGCTCGCGGGTCGTCCTGGTGGTGACGTGCCGAAGGCTGAGCTCACTGTCGGCGACACGATGGTTGCGATGGATTCGCTCGAGGCGCTCGGTAAGGGCACGCGTCGCTACAAGACGACGGGCGTCGGGGCGGGCGTGAAAGATTCCGAAGCCGGAGTGGTGCGCGTGAAGCTCGACAAGCGCGTCGGTGCTCCCACGTTCATCACGGTGCGCGCGCGGTACGAGGTGCCGCTCACGGGAGAGAACCGTGCGTCCTTCGCGCACGGCTTCGGCGTGAAGCGAACGTACGAGACGATCGATGGCAAGCCGCTCGAGGGGAAGACGATCCCGCTGGGGAGCGTGGTGCGCGTGCGCGTGACGTTGGAGAGCAAGGAAGCGCGCAACTACGTCGCGGTGGACGACAAGCTGCCCGCGGGTCTCGAGCCGCTCAACGCTTCGCTGGCGACCACGGAGAAGTTGGAACTCGGTGAGCCGAGTCCGACGACGGCGAAGGGACTGGAGGTGTTGTCCTTCCAGGAGACGCGCGATTCGCGCGTGGCGTTCTTCGCCGACGAGCTGCCGCCGGGCGAGTACCAGTGGGTGTATTTGGCGCGCGCGACGACTCCGGGTCACTTCATCCGTCCGCCCGCGAGCGTCGAGGCGATGTACGAGCCGCAGGTGAATGGAGCCACGTCGATCGAAGACGTGGTGATCCAGTGAAGAAGGTCGAGTCGACTACGAAGAAAGTGACGAGTACCTCCCTCTCCCATCGGGAGAGGGTCGGGGTGAGGGCATACCTCTTCCGGACCACAGCCCTGTGCCTTCTGCTCACAGCGAGCACCGAACTCTGGATACGCCTCAAACCCTACCCACGTGAAGCACTCAAGGAACCGCCGCAGTCACTGAGAGTGCTCGATCGCAACGGAGAACTCCTCCGTGAATCAGTGAACGACGAAGGAGAACGCTCGCGATGGGTCTCCCTCGAGAAGATCAGTCCGCAACTGCTGCAAGCGACCCTCGCTGCCGAAGACGATCGCTTCAACCAACACTCCGGAGTCGACGCGAAGGCGATCGCCCGCGCCATCGTGCAAGACGTCGCCGCGCGCCGGATCGTGAGCGGAGCCTCCACCATCACGATGCAGCTCGCGAAGAACCTCGAGCCGCATCAACGCCGCACACTCGTCGCGAAACTCAGCGAAGTGATCAACGCCCGCCGCATCGAGCTCACGTTGAGCAAAGACGAGATCCTCGAGCAATACGTGAACCGAGTCCCGTATGGCGCCGGCTCCATCGGCATCGAAGCCGCATCGCACCGCTACTTCGGCAAACCCGCGTCCCACCTCTCGCTCGCCGAAGCCTCACTCCTCGCCGGACTGCCGAAGGGACCCACCGGACTCAACCCGCTCAAGAATCCCGAAGGAGCGAAGGCGCGTCAGCAGTACGTCCTCGACCGTCTCCTCACCACCGGCCGCGCGAGCGCGGAAGACGTGGAGCGTGCCCGTCGCGAGCCGCTCACCTTCGCCTCGCTCGAGATCCCCAGCGCGATGCACTTCACCGAGTGGGTGCGCCAGCAAGGCGCGGTCGGGACGGTACGCACCACGCTCGACGCCGAGCTGCAGCGGGAGATCGAAGCGATGGTCACCTCGCACGTGGCCACGCTCACCTCGCAAGGCGTGACCAACACCGCGGTCGTGGTGCTCGACAACGAGCGCTGCGAAGTGCTCTCGATGGTGGGCTCCGCGAATTACTGGGACCCGCGCGATGGCTCGGTCAACGGCGCGCTCGCGAAGCGTCAGCCTGGCTCGACACTGAAACCCTTCACCTACGCGCTCGCGTGGGAGCAAGGTCACAGCCCTGCCTCCGTCGCCGCGGACATCGAGACGCGTTACGGCGAAGTGGGCGGCGCGCTCTATCAACCGCAGAACTTCAGCCGCGACTTCTCGGGACCGGTGTTGTTCCACGAAGCCCTGGGGCGCAGCCTCAACATTCCCGCGATCCGAGTGGCGGCGTTGTTCGGCGCGAAAGATCTACTCAACACACTGCACTCCGCAGGCTTCGCCTCTCTTGATCAACCGGCTGAGCATTACGGACTTGGGCTCACTCTCGGAAATGGCGAGGTCACGCTGCTCGAGCTCGCTCAGGGCTACGCGATGTTCGCTCGCGGAGGACTCCGGTGCTCCCTCCCCCCGCGCAGCGGGGAGAGGGTCGGGGTGAGGGGCGAGCGCGTCTTCAGCGAACAAACAGCATTCCTGGTCACCTCCGCACTCAGTGACGAAGCAACCCGAATGCGCGCCTTCGGTCCAGGCAACGCGCTGATGCTGCCCTTCCCAGTCGCAGTGAAGACCGGCACGAGCACGAACTGGAGAGACAACTGGGCGGTCGGTTACACGCAGAAGTACACCGTCGCCGTCTGGAGCGGAGACTTCGAGAACCGTCCACTCGATCAACTCGCCGGCGCGAGCGGAGCCGGTCCTCTCTTCAATCGCGTAATGACGCGCGTCGCGCTGCGAGGGGGCCAATCCAAACCCGTCGCCTTCACCCCGCCGGAAGACGTGGTGGAGACCACGGTCTGCGCGACCTCAGGTCAGCGCCCGACTCCGGAGTGCCCTGAGCGTCGCCGGCTCTTCCTCACTAAAGGCCAACTCCCCGAGCACGACTGCGAGCACCACCAGAAGCTGAAGCTCGATCAACGCAACGGACTGCTCGCGGGCGCAACGTGCCCTGATCAATTCGTGATCGAGCGCGGGTTCGAAGTCCTCCCTCCTCAGTACGCACAGTGGCAAGCCGAGCATCCGCGCCGCGCGCCTCCGACGAAGTACTCACCGCTCTGTCCACGCACCGGTCCCGCGGCGGGAGCAGTGGTGATCACCTGGCCCCGCCAGGGCGAAGTCTTCCTCATCGAGCCCGGGTACTCGCGCGCCACTCAATCACTCGCACTGACCGCGGAAGCTGATCAGCAAGCCGAAGTGCGCTGGCTGATCGACGGACGCGAAGTCGCGAAGGCCTCAATCACCGAGCGTCCGCTCTGGGCGCTGGCGAAGGGCATGCACTCGCTCGAAGCCGAAGTGCGCGGGAGGAAGAGTCCGCCCGTCACCTTCGAGGTCCGCTAAGAACGCGGCCCATGCACTTCCTTCGCGCACTCGTGGTGTTGCTCGCAGTCCCCGCTGTCGCTCAGTCGTGGAACTCGAACGCCGGCGGATGGAACACCGGCTACGGCACCGTCTACGGATCCTTCGGCTCCGCGATGGCGACGCAGAACATCTACAACACGATGCAGATGCAGATGCAGAAGTCGATGATGCGCTCGGCGATGATCAAGAAGTTCGGTCTCGCCGCCGTCGAGAAGGCAGAGCGCGAAGCCGCGGCAGGAAAGAAGTCGAGCGCGCCCGAAGGTCTCGCCGTCGCCGCCCCGCCGCCCGCTCCGAAGAACAGCGGCGTCTTCAAGCCCGGCAAGTCCACCATGACCAAGCAGCTCGCCGACGCGCTCGGCACCACCGCGGAAGAGAAGGCCGCCCTCACCCAGCTCGCCGACGCCACCAAGCAGGCCTTCGAATCGCAGCCCGAGACGCAGAAGTGGAAGAACAACGTCGCCGGCGCGCTCACCTTCTTCATGCTCAGCAACGTGGTGATCGCCACCGACATGGCCGAGCCAAGCGACGAACAGAGCCAGGCGCTCTTCCAGGCGATCGGTCTCGCGCTGGATGACACGCCCGAGTTGGCGAAGGCCTCCGCGAAGGACAAGCAACAGCTCTACGACATGCTCATCGCCTTCACCGGCCTGCCCCTCGCGCTCTACACCGAGGGCAAGGAGCGCGGCGACGCCGCCCAGGTGAAGCAGGCCCGTGAGCTCGCCGGTCAGCTGGTGCAGCTCGTGCTCAAGGTCGACGCGAAGAGCATCAAGCT
>CBIHPJ010000389.1:0-8455 GCA_966211295.1 uncultured Myxococcales bacterium
CGCTCGCTCTCGCTCAGGTTCGAACGAAAGTGCACCTGCTCAAAGAGGCGACCAACGAGAGACCCGGCCCAACGTCCCACGTTGAGTCCCCACTTGAGCAGCGTGCAAATCGCGAACTTATCAACCTCGGCCTGAGCTTCCAGCTCGAGCAGCGAAACAGTGCGCTCCTGCTGTGCGGTGTGAGTGACGTACAGGAAGTGCGACACGCCCTCGGCGACCTCGCAGAAATCTCCGAGCTCCGAGTCGTGAGGACCTGCGGCGGTCACTCGCTCCAGCAACGCAGGCTCGACGTAGAGCGCGAGCTCGAGGCCCCCTTCACTCTCCGAGACCAGCAGCTCTTCACGCGCGCGCCCCGAGGCACCGAGCTGCCGCGCGGCCTCCGAGTCGACGAGGAAGTCGCGAGCCCGATACTCGGCGCGGATGCCGTAGATCGCCTCCAGCTGCTCCTGCAGCGCGTCGAGCATCCTTGAGAGCCCCAGGTCAGTTCGCGAGCAACTTCTTCGGCGGCAACATTCCAGAGTCGATCAGCACCTGCGCCAGCCGATCGTTACCCGTGCGCGACCATGCCTCGAACACCTTTAGCTGACCTTGCGGCCCCGAGGAGGCGAGCCCGCGCGCGGAGATCTCTTAGAGCACTTAGAACAGCGCTCCGAACTTCTGGCAGAGCTCCTGGTACACGCCCGCGAACGACGAGTGGCTCGAGAGCTCGGCCACCGCGCTGTACGCGTTCTTCCCCATCTGCACGTAGTAGTCGGCGCCCACCACGCTGTCCTTGAGCGAGCTGTTGAAGAAGCCCGCGGTGTACAGCGACGTGTCTCCCAGCTGCTTGAGCGTGCGTATCTTCTCCTCACGCTCCTGCTGCAAGGCCCGGTGGTAGAGGACGGCCAGCGGCTCACTGTCGCGCCGTCCATCGCGCTCCTGGGTGAACAGCTTCTCGGCCTTGGCGTAATCGGACAGCAGGTTGACCACGTAGAACTCGGTCACTTCCTCGATCGAGACCCGCTGCCGTTTCACAACCTCACCAACCAGCAGTTTGAAGAACTCCTTCAGGGACCCACTCAGGACGAGCTGACTCATGAGCAGATCGTATCGGCAGGCCTCCGCGCTGACAAAAATCCCCTAACCGTTTCGGGTGGTTGCGCTGGCACTCGGTCACATCGAGCGCCAAGAACGTCCCCAAACGCGGTTGGCAAACTCATGGCCCGAGTGCCAGTTCCTGCCTTGACGGTCGAGGACCCACGGTTATATCCACGGCGCCAACGGCTCTGGCACTCACCTACGTCGAGTGCTAACCGCAAGCGCTGCAGTCACAACCACACCACAACCCTCTCTGGAGAACTCCCATGAAGATTCGTCCCCTGCACGACCGGCTGATCGTCAAGCGCCTCGCGGAAGACACCAAGACCAAGGGCGGCATCATCATCCCCGACTCCGCCAAGGAAAAGCCGCTCGAGGCGAAGGTCGTCGCCGTCGGTAACGGCAAGATCATGGAAGACGGCAAGGTTCGCCCCATGGACATCAAGGCGGGCGACACCGTCCTCTTCAGCAAGTACTCGGGCACGGAGATCAAGATCGAGGGCGATGAGCACCTGATCATCCGCGAAGAGGACGTGCTCGGAATCATCGAGAAGTAAGGCAGCGAAGTAATTCCCCACACCTCTTTTCCCTAGAGAAACGGACTCAACAACATGGCTGCCAAAGACATCATTTTCGACACCAAGGCGCGCGACGCGATCCTCCGCGGCGTGAACACCCTCGCCGACGCGGTGAAGGTCACCCTCGGGCCCAAGGGCCGCAACGTCGTCATCGAGAAGTCGTTCGGTTCCCCGACGATCACCAAGGACGGCGTCACCGTCGCCAAGGAGATCGAGCTCGAGAACAAGTTCGAGAACATGGGCGCGCAGATGGTGAAGGAGGTCGCCAGCAAGACCTCTGACGTGGCCGGCGACGGCACCACCACCGCCACCGTGCTCGCTCAGGCGATCTACCGCGAGGGCGCGAAGCTCGTGGCCGCGGGCCACAACCCGATGGAGATCAAGCGCGGCATCGACAAGGCCGTCGCGGTCATCGTCGGCGAGCTCAAGAAGCTCTCCAAGCCCACCGCGGGCAAGAAGGACATCGCGCAGGTCGGCACCATCTCGGCCAACGGCGACAGCACCATCGGCAACATCATCGCCGAGGCGATGGAGAAGGTCGGCAAGGAAGGCGTGATCACGGTCGAAGAGGCGAAGGGCCTCGAGACCACTCTCGACGTCGTCGAGGGTATGCAGTTCGACCGCGGCTACCTCTCGCCGTACTTCGTCACCAACCCCGACCGCATGGAGGTCGAGCTGGCTGACCCCTTCATCCTCATCTACGAGAAGAAGGTCTCGTCGATGAAGGACCTCCTGCCCGTGCTCGAGCAGGTCGCGCGCAGCGGCAAGCCCCTCCTGATCGTCGCTGAAGACATCGAGGGCGAGGCGCTCGCCACCCTCGTGGTGAACAAGATCCGCGGCGTGCTCAACGTGTGCGCGGTGAAGGCGCCTGGCTTCGGCGATCGCCGCAAGGCCATGCTCGAGGACATCGCGATCCTCACCGGCGGCAAGCTGATCGCCGAGGACCTCGGCCTCAAGCTCGAGGGCGTGACCCTGAACGACCTGGGCAAGGCCAAGCGCATCAAGATCGACAAGGACAACAGCACCATCATCGACGGCGCCGGCTCGGAGAAGGACATCCAGGCTCGCGTGAAGCAGATCCGCGCGCAGATCGAGGAGACCACCTCGGACTACGACAAGGAGAAGCTCCAGGAGCGTCTGGCGAAGCTCGTCGGCGGCGTGGCGGTGATCAACGTCGGCGCGGCCACCGAGACCGAGATGAAGGAGAAGAAGGCTCGCGTGGAAGACGCGCTCAACGCGACCCGCGCGGCCGTGGAAGAGGGCATCGTCCCTGGCGGCGGCGTGGCGTACATCCGCTGCCTCAAGTCGCTCGACGGCGTGACCGTCACCACCGAAGAGAAGTTCGGTGTGGACATCATCCGCCGCTCGCTCGAGGAGCCCCTCCGCCAGATCTCGGCGAACGGTGGCCTCGAGGGCTCCGTGATCGTGAACAAGGTCAAGGAGGGCACGGGTGCCTTCGGCTTCAACGCCGGCACCGGCGTGTTCGAGGACCTGCTCACGGCTGGCGTGATCGACCCCGCGAAGGTCTCCCGCTGCGCGCTGCAGAACGCCGCTTCGGTCAGCTCGCTGATGCTGACCACCGAGGCGATGGTCGCCGAGCGTCCGCGTGAAGAGTCCGCGCCTGCCATGCCCCCGGGCGGCGGCATGGGCGGCATGGGCGGAATGGGAATGTAATTCCCAGATTCACCTGAAGGACCGCGGCCTTCACTCCTCTTGGGGTGGAGGCCGTTGTCTTTGCGGGATCCGGCGTTACCTTGTTCCGGCCATGAAAGACGTCGTCATCTACAGCACCGACTACTGCCCCTACTGCCGCCAGGCCGAGCGCTTCCTCAACGACAAGGGCGTGCCCTTCAAGAGCGTCGACGTGACGAACGATGACGCCATGCGCGCGAAGCTGGTGGAGATGAGCGGCCAGCGCACGGTGCCGCAGATCTTCATCGGTGGTGAATCGATCGGCGGCTACTCCGACATGATGAAGCTGCATTCGAAGGGCGAGCTGGACAAGAAGCTTCAGGCTTGAGGTTTCGAGTGTGCAGGTTGCTGCACACTCTGGCTTCGTGGCTCTGACTCTGCCGTCGTGACTGAGTGGAGGCGCCGTTCCTCCACTCGTTGATCCCTGCGAAATCTCCGCAGGTGCAACGAGGTACATCACTTGCTCAGCTGCCGGCGCCATGAGCCGAATCTGGTTGGTGTTGGTGGTCGTCGCGTCGTCTTCCTGCTTCTGCGGTCCTTTCGGTCCGCAGCCACCGGGGCCTGTGGACGGCGGTTGCGTCGAGGACACCGACTGCGCTGATCCCACGTTCTTCTTCTGCGACAGCGTCACGAGCCTGTGCACCCCGACGTGCAGGTCGTCGGCGCAATGCGGAGCGGAGCGCCCCGCCGAGTTCGCGATTTCGGAATGCGACAACCCGCTCGGCTGCTGGTGCGACTACGGGCGGTGCTTGGTGGCACAGTGCTCCGACGACTCTCAGTGCGGAGCGCTCGCGTGCCGCAACGGTGAGTGTGTTGCTCCACCTGAGGCCAATGCGGTCGCGCGGTGTGAGATCTGGCCTGCGCTGACGGTCACCACCGCGGGCGCCTTCAATCGCTTTCACGTGCTGGCCTCCGACGGGAGCGGAGAGCCGGTGGTCGTATCCGCAGGCGCGACCTGGGAGGCGATGGGCACCATTCTCGGAGCGAGCCAGGGGCACTCGATCGAGGTCACCGCACCCGCGACCGCGACGGCGAACCCGGTCATCGCGGTGCGCGCGAGCTTCGGCTCGACCTCCTGCGAGGCCAGGTGGCTCGTGCTCCCCTCGCCCGCCGTGGGCGAGCTACTCGCGTCGGTCGTCGAGGAAGGCTCTGGACTTCCGATTCCCGGCGCGGTCGTCGTGCTCTCGAATCCTGACGGAGGCTCCGTCGAGCAGCAGACCACCGATGCGCTCGGCGTCGCGCGGCTTACGGCAACGGGACCCAGCTCCACCCTCTCGGTCTTCCACGCCGACTTCTCGTTTCAGACGATCGCGAACATCACCGGCAAGACGCGCACGCTCTTCTTCTCGCTGAAGCGAAACCGCATCGATCGCCACGGCGGCTTCGTGGGCCGCTTCCACGATGTTCCCCTGAGCTCGAACATGCGCCTCGCGCGCGCCGGACTCTCCACCTCGGGCGACGAGCTGGAGCTCACCGACGAGACCGAGCCGACGATCGCCACCGACATCGTGATCGGAAGCGCCGTGAACGGCCCGGACACGCCGGTGCCCATGGGGACGTTCATGCGCTTCGGCGATCAGTCGCTCAAGTCCACGGTCGTCGCTTTCGGCAAGAGCGGCCAGTGCGCCGACTCCGCGCTGACTGCCTCAGGCAGCTGCAGCGTGCAGAGCGCCTGGGCGCTGAGCGGCGACATCCCGTTGGGAGACATCCCGATCGACCGCAGTGGCGGCCAGTTCGCCATCCCCTCACTCATGCCCGTCATCTTGCGGAGCAGCTTCAAGGGCTATTCGTCGACGGTCCTGCGTGACCTCGACCTTCGCCTGCGCCCTGCTCCCCTCGGGCCGATCGGCTTTCCGGACCTGCGTGACACCACGAACTTCTCGTCCGCTCCGCTCCCCTTCAGCCAGCTGCGGCTCGGCTTTCACTTCGCGGTGAGGACGCCTGCGATCCCGCGCAACACGCGCGGTTCCTTCATGGGTGAGGCGATCACGTCAGCGGTTGCACTCGTTCCCGGCCGCGGAGTGGTGCCGATCGGCGTCGGCTACGGCATCAACACGATGCCCTCCGACCGGGAGTTCGACCGCTTTGAGCCACTTCCGTCTGGAGTGCTCGCGTTGCACATGGCGCCGCCGCATCACGGTCTCGAGGGTCAGCAGACCGCGATGGTCATTCAGCTCCGCGAGCAGCGAGACCGGGAGCACGGAAGAGAGACCTCCGCGATCCTCGCGCGGCTGCCCTCGAGTCTTCCGTACGATCAAAAGGGGCTCGCGCCGATCGATCTCAGCGCTCAGCAATTCCTCGGCGTGATGGATGGCCAGTTCAGAGCGGGCACTCGCTCGTTCACCGCGAATCCGATCACCGACGCGAGCATCGTGCGGGTCACGTTTACCGACGCGCTCGAGAGCCAGTGGGAAGTGCTCGTCGATCCATCCGCGCCGAACTTCGCCCTGCCCGCGGTTCCCAGCACGCTGCGCGATCGCATCTTCCGCGATGGGAATGGGCTCACGGGTGAAGCCTCGCAGCGAAGAGTCTCCGCGCTGCGCATCGCGGACTCGCGCGACTTCGACGAGGTGATCGGTGAGAACCCCGCGGTGCGTCCGCCGGGAGATCTGACGGCCTGTTCGCACTCGGACGCAGTGATCCCCAGCGTGTCCTTCGGTTCGACCCCCGCGGTGCTTCCCCGTGAGGGTTTCTTCGAAGTGAAGACCTTCGGGTTCGAGGCCGGCCGCGACGGCAAGGTGAAGGTGACGTTCTCCAACAGCAACTGCGTCGGGGCCAATTTCTCGTCCGAACCTGTGCGCGTCACGCTGAACCTCAACTGCCAGGGCCAGTCGATCGTGATTCGGGCTGAGCTCCTCGACCCGACGGGCGCGCCCCTGGATCCGCCGGTCTCCACCAGCTTCACCGCGACGATTCAGTGAGGTCAGTCATGAACAGGGTCTGGGTTGGTTTGGTCGTCGTGCTGTTCGCCTGTCCGCCTCCTCCTCCGCCGCCTGCCGGGCCAAAGGATTGCGTCGAGGAAAAGGACTGCGGCGACATCACGCTCTTCGCTTGCAACGCCATCACGTCGAAGTGCCAGTCGTTCTGCAGCACCAACCTCGACTGCAACACGCGCCCTGAGTCAGAGAAGCTCGAAGAATGTGCCGGACCACTGGGGTGCTGGTGCGATGGGCACACCTGCGCGACCGCGTACTGCTCCGCCGATTCGGAGTGCGGCGACCAGGTGTGCCGCAACGGCGCGTGCATGGCGCCGCCGAAGGCCGAGAGCGTCGGGCGCTGCGAGGTCACTCCGGCCTTCGTGGTCGTGCCACAGAACACGCGCATTCGCTTTCACGTGCTCGCCACCTCGCTCGATCGAGACCCGCTGGTGCTCCGCGAAGGAGCGACCTGGACTGCGGTTGCCGGAACGATCTTTGGAGGAGCCACAGGTTCATCGGTAGAGCTCGACGTCGGCGCCCCAGGGGCTACGCCCGTCACCGCGGTCGAAGCGAGCTTCGGCAGCGTGAAGTGCAGCGCGAAGGTCCTGGTGCTTCCGAGTGCTCCGACGAACAAGCTCCAGGTCGCCGCGATCGATGAAGGGTCAGGCCGGCCGATCAGCGGCGCGACCGTGGTGCTCTCGTCCGCGACTGGAGCACTCATCGAACAGGCCACCACCGACGCGAGCGGATTGGCCGTGGTGAGCCCGACCGAACCGCGCTCGACGATCTCGGTCTTTCACATCGACTTCTCGTACCGCACTGTCGCGAGCTTCCCCGGGAGCGAACGCACGATCTTCTTCCCGCTTCGCCGAAATCCTGCGGATCGGTTCGGTGGCGCGATCTCGATCGTGACTCCGGCGCCCACCTCGAACGTGCACCTGGGCCGCGTAGGATTCTCGTCGGCGGCCGACGAGTCGGAGTTCACCGACGAGATCGAGCCCACGGTGCTCACCGACACCCGAGTCAGCAACGCCTTCGGTGCGATCGACACGCCCGTCCCGAGCGGGACGACGCTCAACTGGGGCGGCATGGCGATCAAACCCACCGGGAGCGCGACCACCTCGAGCGGCGTCTGCGCAGATGATCGCGCCACGGCTGAAGGGACGTGCGGAACTTCGAGCGCGTGGGCGCTCACGCTCGACGTGCTCCTCGGCGACTTCTACGTTCGCGACGACAACACGACCTCGCTCCTCGAGGTGCTCAACCGGCTCAGCGGCGCCAACATCAGGACCTTCAGTTCCTCGGTCGTGCGCGACTGCGCGGTGACGCTCGGACCGGCGCCCCTCGACGCTGGCATCCCTGACTTCACCGGCACGACGGGCTTCACGGGCGCGACGCATGACGCCTCGTCGCAGGTGCCGATGGGACTGGCGTTCGTCGCGAAGCTCCCCGCGATGCCGAAGTATCGCGAGCACGTCGTCGAACAGGCTCTTGCCGTGGGCGCCGCGCAGGTTCCGGGGCGAGGGATCATTCCGATCGGCCTCGGCGTCTGGAGCAACCAGCGCCCCCAGAACGCGTTCTATCCCCAGGGAGGTTTCGCGGGAGTCACGATCCCCACCGGCTGGCTCGGCCTCCGCATCGCGCCGCCGCACCATGGACTCGAGGGACAGCCCACGGCGCTCTACTCGCAGATGCTCTCCCAGCAGTGGAAGCTGGACGCTGCAGCGGGGCGCGCGTCTTCGACGGTCGTCACCCGGCTCCCTTCGGTGCTCTCGTTCGATCCGAGGGAGCAGCAGATCGATCAATCGGCACAGAGCTTCCCCGCCATGGCCGAGGGCCACTTCGACTTCGGCACGCGCACGTACTCGGCTGATCCGGTGAGCGACGTGAGCGCGCTCGCGATCACCTTCACGGATCAGCTCGCGAGCCGCTGGGAAGTGATCGTCGATTCTTCGAACCCGAACTTCACGCTCCCCGAGGTCCCCGGAGTGATGCGCGATCGGCTCTTCTTCGGCAGTAACCGCGTGATGGGTCTTCGTTCGCTGCAGAGGGTGAAGGCACTTCGCTTCGATGGCGAAGACTTCACGGCGGTGGTGCAGCGCCACTCGGCTCTGCGTCCGATCAGCGCGCTGACGGCCTGGTCACAGGTCGACGTGCGCCCGCTCGCGATCTCGTTCAAGACGCCGTCGC
>CBIHPJ010000390.1:0-8443 GCA_966211295.1 uncultured Myxococcales bacterium
TGCGCCGCGTGTGGTCAGCCGCTGAGTTTGCAACTGAGGTTCGGCGACTACGAAGCCACCGAGATCATCGGCAAAGGTGGCATGGGCCTCGTCTACAAAGCGTTCCAGTGCCGCTTGAAGCGCACGGTGTGCATCAAGACGTTGCTCCCCGAGTTCGCGACTGATCAGGAGACGTCGCGACGCTTCGCCAAGGAGGCCACCACCACCGCGGCGCTCAATCACCCGAACATCGTGTCGATCTTCGACGTGGGCACGACGCCCGAAGGTGTCGCCTATCTCGTGATGGAGCTGATCGACGGCAAGCCGCTGAGGCTCGTGCTGCGCGACGAGGCGCCCATGCCCGTGCCGCGCGCGCTCGCGTTGATGGACCAGGTGCTCGCCGCGTTGGGCGAAGCGCACACCCACGGCATCGTGCACCGCGATCTCAAGCCGGCCAACGTGCTGGTGGTGATGCAGCGCGACGGCGCGGAGCTCTGCAAGCTGCTCGACTTCGGCATCGCGCGCGTCCTTTCTGACAACAATGACGAGCGACTCACGCGCACGGGAATGACGGTCGGCACACCGGGCTACATGGCTCCCGAGCAGATCACCGGTGGGGAGATCGATCACCGCGCTGATCTCTACGCCGCCGGCGCGATTCTCTACGAGATGCTCTGCGGCCAGCGCGTGGTCACCGGCAGCAACGATCTCGAGCGCTTCAAGAAGGTGCTGCTCGAGGATCCACCGCCGCCTTCGAAGCGCACCAGGTCGCCGGTCCCCGCGGCGCTCGACAAGGTGTGCCTGAAGGCGCTTTCGCGCAGAGCGGACGAACGTTTTGCGAGCGCCGCCGAATTCCGTGAGGCCCTGGTGCAGGCGATGCGCGCGCAGCCCGACGCGGGCGGCTTTCACCCCGGTCAAATCGAACGGACACCGACCGCCACCGCGATGGGCTCGGGCACTTCGAACGAGGCCCACAGCCGCGCACTCGTGGCCGCGGTGCTGGCCGCTGATGGTGAGTGGGAGCGCTATCGCCACCTCGAGCCGCTCGAGCGTTCGATGCGCGAGGCGATCACCACCAGCGACTTCAGGGTGCTGCGCGCCACGCTCACCACGTTGCAAGAAGAGCTCAAGCTGAAGGGCCCGAACGAGAACTTGAAGCTGCTCGTCGATCTGGCGCGCGAGGTCCTCGAGGACGAGCTCCCGACGTTGGTGGAGTGGTTGGCCGATCCGGCGCAACGCGCGGGCGGCAAGTGGCTGCTGCAGCTGCTCGGGCGTCGTCCGATGGCCGCGTATCTCGAGCTCTTGCCCACGCTCACCACGGAGGTGCGGGGCTATCTGCTCGAGGTCATCCGCGCCGTCGACCCCGATGCGAGCACGCTGGCTGCGCAGGTGAAGACGCTCGGCCCGAACGCGCTCATTCCGGTGCTGGTGTCGGCGCGCAGCTGGCAGGGTGAGCAGACCCTCGCGGTCTTCAGCGCGGCGCTCCAGTCTGGCGACGCGACGGTTCGCCAGACGGCACTGGAGTCGCTCGACGAAGCCACCGCGTTCCGCTTCGGAGCGATGGTTCGTCAGCGTTTGCACGATCCCTCTCAGCCGGTGCGTGCCGAGGCGATGCGCTGGGTGGCGCACGTGGAGGACGAGGGCGCGGTGGCGGATCTCGCACGGCTGGCGCAGCGGACCTCGCTCACTCCCGAGGAGCGAAGAGGCGTGTGGCGCACGCTCGGTGCGATCAAGTCACCGAAGGCCCTCGAGCTGCTGGCGCTCACGTTGAACGGCACCAAGGAGAGCGAAGACGTCACCGAGCTGGCGCGTGAGCTGGTGCGATCGCGTGCGCCTCAATGGGTCGCCTTCGTGCACTCGCAGCTGTCGGGTAGCCGCGCCAATCCGAAGCGCAGGCTCGCGCTCGAGGCCGCGCTTCGCGAAGGATCGCTCGCGCTGAACTGATCAGTGAGCGAGTTGCGCCCCTCACCCCGACCCTCTCCCCGCTCCGCAGGGAGAGGGAGCAGTCGTCATCCGTAGCGGACTTGCACGTTCTCGATCAGCGCGAGCAGCGCGGTCTTCACGCCCTCGGTCTTCGGGTGCCGCACCAGCGCGAAGCCTTCACCCTCGTAGCCAGACGCGCGCGCCATGCCGACCTTCGGCACGCGAATGTCGACCAGCGCATCACCGACGAGCTCCAGCGCCTTCTTCAGGCCCTTCACTTCGACGATGCGCTTGCCGGTGCCCTGGCCCCGGAACATCGCCGCGCCGCCGGCCCACTTGCGCGCAGGCGGCGGAGTGAAACGATCGAACGCGATCAGCTCCGCCCACTTGGCGATCATGTCGACCTCGTTGGCGATGCTCATCAGCGGCATGATCTGCACGCCGGGCGGCCGCGCTCCGACCTCGCTCACGAACATCTTTCCGTCTTCTTCGAGGAACCACTCCATGTGCGTAATGGCGGTGCCGACCACCTTCGGGTCGTCTCCGAAGAGTGCCTGCAGCGCCGCCTCGTTGATCGGCGCGAAGTCGGTCCACGGCGCTTCCACTTCGCGCGGGAGCATCACGCAGTACTGCATCCACGGCGTCTCCAGCACCTCGAGCGGAGTGGGGAAGTAGCGCGTGCCCGAGCGCCACACCGTCTTGCCGTGAATGCTCACCGTCTCGCAGGTGAACTCGCGCGCGCGAATGAACTGCTCGGCTTGCAGCGGAGACTTCGCGCTGGGCGGCATCTTTTCGATCACCGCCTTCAAGTCGTCCTTCGTCTCCACGCGGTGCGTGCCACGCGAGCCGACACCTGCTTGTGGCTTCACGATGATGGGAAGTCCCACGCGATCGACGAAGGCCTGCAGTTCCCTGGGCGACGACACCAGCGCGCTCGCCGCGACGGGCACGTCCTTCTGGCGAAGGACCTCCTTCATCACGTCCTTGTCGCGAAAGCGGCGCGCGATGTGCGGGCGCATGCCGGGGACGTCGGTGAGCTCACGCGCCTCGGCCATCGGGAGCTGCAGCTGCTCCAGCGCACCGGTGAGGCGATCGACGGGACCGAGCCCCTTCTGAACTCCTTTGATCGCTCGCGCGAGCTCACTCGCCGTGCCCACGCTCTTGATCTGGTAGTGCCCCGCGATCTTCTCGCGCAGTCCCTTGGGGAGCGCCTTCTCGGGGTCCTCGCTGATCAACGAGAGCTTCACGCCCTCGAGATCCGTGAAGGCCTTCACATACCGATTCGTGTTCTCGAGGAAGTGCGGCGCCACCAACGCGATGTGAGGCATGCCGGGAAGACTACTACTCCGGGCAACTCGCGAAGGTGATTCGCGCTGCTTCGCCCATGCGCGTGAAGACGAACACCTCGTTCCCCACGCCGTGCACGCGGCCGTCGGCGAAGTCGACGTTCGCCAGCTGAGAGGGGAGCGGCAGCTGCACCCAGTGTCCCACCGGGCCCGAGGCGTCGGCCTCCAATCGGAAGAGGCCGGCTCGCGTCAACGCGAGCTGCTGGCCGCAGGTCTGCGCGAAGTCCACCACTTCGCTGCCTGGGAGCGGATCCGAGATGCGCACCCGGCTGGGCAGCGAGAACACCGAGCCGTCGTGGAATCCCACGCGCCCCTTCGTGCCCTGGAACCACGTCTCGATGGGCTGCAGCGTGGGAGGCAGCTGCACCGCCTCGGTGCGCCACCGCGTGAGCGACTCGGCCACCACGCGAGCGACGCCGCTGCCGAGGATCGCGTAGCCCGTCACCAGTGGCCCTGCGCTCGCCGGCGTGTGTTCCTTCGGGAAGGAGATGGAAGCGATCGGCTCCAACGTCGTCAGCCGGGGCGAGAGCGAGACCGCCGCTCCGCCGTCGAGCGCCTGCGAAGCATCGCCTGCGCTGAGCGTGGTGCCGGTGGTGACCACCGCGATGCGAGTGCCGAAAGGAGAGCGAGTGACCACGGCCGAGACGGGCGAGCCCAGGTTGTTCGAGGTGAGGAAGCCGGTGGTGCGCCCTCCCGAGACCGCGCTCGCGCCCGCGAGATCGATCATCAGCCCGCTCGCGATCGCGAGGGTGGGCACGTTCGCGACGGACGCGGAGAGCTGGGTGCTTCTCGTCGAGCCCAGACCGATGGGCGAAGGCGTCCCCAGCAGCTGCGGAGTGAACGCGATGAACTGATTCGCGCCCGGGCCCGTGCGCACCACGCCCGTGGCCGCGCGATCGAACGAGATGTCGGCGATGTTCGCCGAGTCGTTGCCGAACCACAGCTGACCCGCGGGGCCGCTCCACGCGACCACGCCGGGGGCGGGCTGGAGAGGCGCAGTGGCCTCCGCTGAGAAGTAGCTGCTCCCACCGCTGACCAGCGTGCGCGTGCATTGCGTCGAGCCCGCGGTCTGCGAGAGCCGGTACACCACGTCGGGCACTCCGGGCTGGCCGCACGACACTTCGATCGCCGGAGCCTGATCAGGCGCGGTGATCACCGTCGACAGGCCCTTGAAGGTGGCGCCCGTGGTGCACGCCACGCAGGGACCGAACGCCAGATCGACCCGAACGCGATCGTCGCTGTCGCAGGGCCGGTAGTCGGTCGAGCCGCAGAAGATCTCGATGTCTCCGAACCCGTTGTTTATCCACGTGCGCTCGGCGTCGAGCACGCCGACCTGCGTGGGCCCGTTCGCCGTCGACGCGGTCACGGCCAGCCAGCGATCGCCCACCGAGGTCACCGAGCGGATCTGCGGACCCATGGTGTTGGTGCACGATGCGTGGCCGTAGGGATCGAGGCTCACCGGCTCGAAGTTGTAATCGTCGATGTTGATGGCGCCCTCAGGGCCTCCGCGCTGAGACACCCAAAGGCCGCGATTGTCGACCACGTACACACACTCCTGCGCCACCGTGTGCCGGAGCGAGGTGATGGAGTGGAAGCGATTGCCCTGGATCGTTCCGAAGTTGGGCCACGGCTGCTCCGTGAGGATCACCTCGGGAATTCCGTTGAACGTGAGGTCTTCACCGCGCAGCCGGTAATAGAAGTCGTCGGGAGCGCTCGAGATGAACAAGGTGGACGGCGTGAGGTCTCCCGTCGTGGTGCCCTGCCCGAGCAGGTCGAAGGGCCCGAGGTCGTCGTTCGCGTAGTCGCGCCGGGAGAAGCTGCTGGTGTCGAAGGAGAACTCGGTGAGCCCGCCATCGGGCCAGAGCGCCGCGAGGCGCGGCACTTCGTCGTTCAAGTGCGAGGTGTAATTGGTCCCCCGCGCGCCCTGCGCGATCATCGCCGTCGGGAGCTCGGTGCCGAGATCGTGCCTGGTGACGGCTCCACTCGCGAGGTCGAGCGTCATCGCGCGCAGATGACCGTCCTGCACGTAGGCGAGGTTGGCGCGGCCTCGGCCACGACCCTCCGTGTAGATCGGAGAGACGGTGAGCCGGGTGATCGGCGTCTTCGTGCCGAGCGAGTTGAGGTGAGCGCCTCCGTCGAGCTCGGCGAGCACCAGCTGACCAAGCGCGTCGGCGCTCGGATCGACGCAGACGCTCTCGGTGCCGCAGCGCCATCCACCGAGGCAGTCGCTGTCTTCGAAGCAGGTCCACGCGCGCGGGTTCTGTGGATCGTGGCACTCGTGGAGCTCTCCACCGGTGGCGAGACCGCAGCTCCAACCAGCGACACAGTCCGCGCTGACGTCGCACGGCCAGGATTTGGGAGTGGCGGGGTCGTGGCATTGCCGCGCATCACGGCCGACGGTGAGTCCGCAGGTCCATCCTCCGAGGCAGTCGCTCGGCTGCTCGCAGGGCCACGCTTGCGGGGCTGAAGGATCGTGGCATTGACGGCCGTCGCCGCTGCTCGTGAGACCGCATGACCAATCAGCGACGCAATCGCTCGGCACTTCGCACGGCCAGTCTTGCGGCTTGGTGGGGTCGTGGCACTCGCGGAACTCCGACGTCTTCGACATGCCGCAGTGGAAGCCGCCTTCGCAGTCGTCGTCGATCTCGCAACGCCAGGCGACGAGCGTGTTTCCGATCTGGTGGCAGTAGCCCTCGAGACCGCAGCGCCATTTGCCGGGACATTGATCAGGTTGATCACGCTCGCACGCGTAGCGGCCCGCCTCGAGGAACGTGGGCTGACACGAGGTCAACGCGAAGAGAGTGATGATCAGCGCGCGCTTCACGGGATCACCCCCACCAGCGCCGCGCCCGCGCCACCAGGCAACGCGACCGGCACCAGCGCGACCTTCACTCCTGCTTCTGGTGCAGCGGGAGGCATGAAGACGATCCCTCCCACCACGAGCGCGGCGCCGGCGATGAGCGAGACCAGCGAGATCGTCTTCAGGGTGGCGATGGTGTCGAGGCGATCGGAGTAGGTCTTCGCGGGCTTGAGCACCACGGTGCGGTTCATGTCGTCGGCCGCGAGCTCTCCCTTCACCACGCTCTCGTCGGTGAGCGCGATGATCCCCACCACGCCGCCGCCGAGCATCGCCGCGCCTCCCACGCCGATCATCGTGTACGGCAACACGCGTGACGGAGCGGGCGGGAGCGGAGTGCCGCTCGCCTCGGCCACCGCGTAGGGAATCTGAAAGCGCAGCGACTCGAAGTCCTTCACCAGCTTGGTGGAGCGGCCCACGGTGCGGCTCTTCTTGCTGTCGATCACCGTGAGGTTGAGCTGGAAGACGCCCTCGAGCTTCACCAGCGATCCCGACATCACGTAGGGCGCGCCGATCGCTCCTGCGAGCTCGGTCACGCAATTCTCTTCGCCGCAGCCGAGCAGCGCCTTCTGCCGCTCCACGCCGAGCATCGTCTGAATCTCGGTCGCGGAGATCGGATCGAAGTAGCCGCGCACCGCGATCTCAGCGGTGACGGACTCGGTCACCGAAGCGGCGACGGTCGGGTCGACGCCCGATGCGGAAAAGGCGAGCACGGCGATCTTCACGTTGCCGGCAGTGAGAAGCGAAGCCACGAGGGTCGTGAGCACGGGCAGGCCCATATCAGCGGCGGGCGTGCCATTCTCCCTCTCGATGAACGTTCGCTTCACAGCGCTGCGCGTGACGGCTGGCACCGCCATTCCGCTCTTCGACGGTCATGTGCGCCGCCTGGGCGAAGAGAGCCGCGGGGCGCTTCGACACTTCGCGTCGCTCGCGGCCGAGGGCGTGTACCGCGTGTCGTGGGACGGAGTTGCGCTCACCACGAAGCTGCGGGGACCTTCGCGGCTCAAGGACGGAATGGCGACGCGCTTCGCGATCTCTCCTTTCGCGGGGCAGCGAGGAAGATTTCCGAAACCCGGTCCGCCGAGTCCGTATGAGGGCGTGCGGATCGAAGGTGTCTCCACGTTGCTCACAGACGCTTCGGGTGAAGAGATCTACGAGTCGTGCCTCGCGGGCGTGGTGGCGTGGGATGGCGCCTCATTCGTGCTCGCGCCTGAAGACGTGCCGGCGGTGGCCTCGGTCGCAGAAGCGGAGGTCGCCGCGAAGTTGCCCGTGCGTCGAGCGCGGATCCTGGTGAAGAGTGATTGGCCGCTGTTGTTGATCAATGCAGTGGCGCCCACCTGCCAGGTGATCATTCCGGGGCATGCTGCGTTCCCCGCTGATCAGCGCGCGAAGCTCGAAGCTCTGCTGGGCGCGTCTTCAAGGCACTGAGGGTGGGCAGTGGTTTGGGATCTCGAGCGTTGCTCGACCCGTGCAGGCCCTCCAGTTGGGCAAGGAGGCCATTGTGACGAGATGGGGGTCGGGGTCGTCCCAAAACGTCGAGCATCCATGATGCTTCGTGGAGCATCTTCGATGCTCAGCTCTGGAGACCCGCCCCAGCCCCCCCAGCCCCCGTCAACCGGGAGTTGTCGGTGCTGCGTGCGATGAATCCCTTCAACACGGGGGGCTTCATGACGACGGCTTTGGTGATCAGGCAGCTGAGTTCAGTTCTCGACGAGATGTTGAACCGTGAGACGCGGCATTGTCGTCTCACGCCGCAGGATGCGTTGGTGATGGCGTGCATGGTTCACACGCCAGGAATCGGTGCGGCTGACCTGGCGTTTCGGCTCGGGCGGAAGCGCCAGAACGTCCAGCGCACGCTGGATCGTCTGGAGGATCGATTCATGGTCGTCCGGCACGAGTCCGAGGTTCCCGGTCGGGCCTCTGGGTGGTCCCTGAGCGATCATGGCTGGGAGATTTGGGAGCACCTCGAGGGGTGCTTCAAATTGCAGGACATTCGTCTCAAGGCGCGCGGTGTCGACCTCGAAAGGCTGTTGGACTCGTTGGTGGCGCTCATGGGCGAGGTCATTGGTACCGCGCGAAAAGACGTTGGGCTTCCGCCGATGGTGATCCCTCCCGAGGCGCCGCCAGAAGACACTTCGGACCACTGACCCCAGGCTCAGTCTGTGGAGCCGAGCATCGGTGATGCTCACTTGAGCATCTTGGATGCTCGACGTTTTCGGGCGCCCCCGGCCTCCACCTCGTCACTCTGACGCCCTTGCCCAATTCGAGAGCCCGTCCGGGCAGAGCAACGGACGAGATCCACAACCACTGCCCACCCTCAGTGCAGCTTCTCGAGCTC
>CBIHPJ010000391.1:0-8425 GCA_966211295.1 uncultured Myxococcales bacterium
CGAGGCCACCGCGCTGGTGGAAGTGGAGCTCCCGCTGATCACCACGGAGCGCATGGAGCTGCGTTGGCAGCGGGCGCTGAAAGAGCCGAAGGTGAAGGCGCTGCTCGCGTCGCGCGCGCCGATGGATGCGCCGGAGTCGATCGAGCTGGCCCCGTTCAATGTGATGCGCAGCTGCCTGCGGAGAACGGACAACAAGCTCAAGGTGAAGCTGCTCGTGTTCCTCACGGGGACTCCGCCGAAGCCGACGTACGTGCCGTTCTTGACCTTCGGGCTCGGGCTGGAGAGCTCGCCTGGGTACGAGCAGCTGAGGGCGGCGTTGATCGAGTCGTTCTCGTGGGTGCCCGAGAAGACCTTCACAGCGCAGCGGAAGGCGCTCGGCTCGGACAACTTGTATCTGCGGCACCTCGCGGCGGAGTACCTCGTACAGCACGAGGCGAGCGCGGTGGTGGATGAGGTGTGGGGCGCGCCGGAGAGCGAGACGCGGCAGAAGAATGAAGCGACGGCCAAGGTCGCTCCGGATTGCAGAGGCTGAGATGGAGATCAAAACGCTGAGCTCCCTCTCCCTGCGGAGCGGGGAGAGGGTCGGGGTGAGGGGCGTACTCACGATCGTCGTGGCGCTCTCCGCGTGCGGGGCACTGACGCCGCCGAAGACTGACGCCGGTACTGGAGGAGGCGGAGGCACCATCACGGGCGGAGGAACGGGAGGCGGAACGATCGGAGGAGGATCTGGAGGCGGAGCCGTCGGTGGAGGCGGTGCGGGTGGTGGAAGCGGAGGCGGCGGATCGATTGGCGGAGGTGGCGGCGCCGTCGATCCACTTCCGAACTACGTCTCAGTCGCAGGCAACGCGGGCGACTGGACGCTGACTGATCAGATCCCCACCGGACAGCGCCCCTATTACTACTCGTCGATCCGCGGCACCGACGCCACGCACCTCTGGGTCGCAGGCCCTTTCGGCGACGTCTGGTTCTTCAACGGCAGCACCACGTGGACGCTCGTGTACGACGACATGCTCGATTCGTCGCTCGTGTTCGAGGATCTCGCGATTACCTCGTCCGGACTGGTCGCAGTCGCGGGACCCGAGCGGCTCCTCACCTGCCCTGCGAACTGCACGGCCGCGATGAGCTTCGACGGGCCCACGCGCCCGGGAAAGTACATGCGCGGCCTCTGCACGCGCGGCACTTCGCTCTTCGCAGTGGGCTCCGACACCGCGTCGGGAAACGGAGTGCTCTTCGAGTACGCGAACAACGCATGGACCGAGCTGACACTCTCGATGACGTTGCCGATCCTCAACTCGTGTCAGGTGATGAGTGATGGGTCGCTGCTGCTCGGCGGTCCTTCCCTGTGGAGACGCGAAGCGAACGGCGCGATCACCGAGGAGCTCGTTCGTCCTGCGTTTGCCGTTCCTCCTCTGGTGTGGACTCGCTTCGTCGAGAGCGATGGACGCATCTTCGCGATGGGCACGTTCTCGCGCATCGCTCAGCGCAGACCCGATGCTTCGTGGAAGGCCGTCTACGAGCCCGCGGCTGGTGGGAGCGGGCTCTTCGATGCGTGGCCGCTCGGCAACCAGGACATTCTGTTCACTGGTGCTCCGCCGAGTACGCGGATCATTCTCTCGGGGACGACGTTCACTCGGCTTCCGGATCCGGTGGACTTCACAGCGTATGGCGTGTGGGCGCTCGATACGAACACCCACTGGCTCGCGGGTGAGCGACTGGTCGGCACCTCGAATCGGGCGGCGTTTGTCGTGAAAGCCACGCGGCCCTGAAAACGTGAACGCCCTTCCCTTCTCGCAGCTGCAGGCGTTCCTTGCCGTCGCCCGCGCACGGAGCTTCAGCGGCGCGGCGCGGGAGTTGGGCGTCTCGCGTTCAGCGGTGAGTCAGAGCGTTCGGCAGCTCGAAGAAGAGCTCCGCGTCGTGCTGGTGAGCCGCACCACGCGCAGCGTCTCTTTGACCGAAGCGGGCAAGCGCCTGGTCGAGATGGCCGGGCCGGCGATCGCGCAGACCAGGGCGGCGCTGGCCGAGGTCTCCGCCAAGCCGGGCGAGGTGGTGGGGAACCTTCGACTCACGCTTCCCGGCGACGCCTTCGAGCCGCTCATGAAGTCGTTCCTGCCCATCTTCCGCGAGCGGCATCCGCGCATCGAGCTCGAGCTCGTGTTCGAGGACCGGCGCGTGGACATCGTGCGCGAGGGCTTCGACGCGGGCATTCGGCTCGGCGAGTTCCTCGAGCGCGACATGGTCTCTCTTCGCCTGACCGAGCCCGCGCGCTTCATCGTGGTCGGAGCTCCGGATTACTTCGAGAAGTACGGGACTCCGCAGCGCCCCGAAGATCTCCTCCAGCACGAGTGCCTGGTCTTCCGCTCGCCGACGACCGGCTCCATCTACGCGTGGGAGTTCGAGCGCGGCAAGAGAACCTGGCGCGTTCCGGTGCAGGGCAAGGTCATCACCAATCGCGGCATGTTCGAGTGGGCGCTACAGGGGCTCGGGTTGGCGTACGGGTTCGAGCCGCTCCTCGAGGAGGATCTCCGCGCGGGCCGCCTGATCAGCGTGCTGGACGCGTACTGCTCGGCAGAGCCCGGCTTCCACCTGTATTACCCAAGCCGATCGCAGCGCTCGCCCGCGCTGAGACTGTTCGTCGACACGATGCGGGAGTTCGTGACCGATCGCCGCACGGAGCGCTGAGCTCTCGCAGCGTATTGTACAGCTAGGCTTAACAGCCCTTGAACTGAGCGCCTTCTACCCGGCGAAGAGCCGCGCGCGCATCTTGGTGATGTCTCTCTCACCAGGAGTTCAAAAATGACTGTGAAAGCCTTTGGCGCTCTCGCCGCTGACAAGCCGCTCGAAGCAATGGACATCTTTCGCCGTGAGCCCGGCCCTCGAGACGTGCAGATCGACATCTCGTTCTGCGGCGTCTGCCACTCAGACCTCCACACTGCGCGCGGCGAGTGGGCCGGCACGAAGTACCCGTGCGTTCCCGGCCACGAGATCGTGGGCAGGGTCTCGGCGGTCGGCCCCGGATTCAACCGCTTCAAAGTGGGCGACCTGGTGGGAGTGGGCTGCCTCGTCGACAGCTGCGGTGAGTGCGCGTCGTGCAAGGAGCACCTCGAGCAGTACTGCGAGCGGATTACGGGCACGTACAACTTTCCCACCCCTGATGCGCCCGGGCACACGCTCGGCGGCTACTCGCAGCGCATCGTGGTGAAGCAGGACTGCGTGGTGAAGATCCGTCACCCCGAGAAGCAGCTGGCCGCCGTCGCGCCGCTGCTCTGCGCGGGCATCACCACCTGGTCGCCGCTGCGGCACTGGAAGGCGGGGCCCGGAAAGAAGGTCGGCGTGGTGGGCATCGGTGGCCTGGGCCACATGGGCGTGAAGCTCGCGCACGCGCTCGGTGCTCACACGGTCGCGTTCACCACCTCGGAGTCGAAGCGGCACGACGCGAAGCTCCTCGGCGCGAATGAGGTGGTGGTCTCGCGAAATGCGAACGAGCTCGCCGCGCACGCTTCGAGCTTCGATCTGATCTTGAACACCGTCGCCGTCAGTCACGACCTCGACGTGTTCACGCGGCTGCTCAAGCGCGACGGGACGTTGGTGCTGGTGGGCGTGCCCGAGCGACCGCACCAGTCGCCAGCGGTGTTCAACCTGGTCTCTCAGCGACGCGCGATCGCGGGCTCGATGATCGGCGGCATCGCAGAGACCCAGGAGATGCTCGACTTCTGCGCCGAGAAGGGAATCGTCGCGGACATCGAGCTGCTCCCGATTCAGCAGATTGAGGTTGCGTACGAGCGCATGCTCCAGGCCGACGTGAAGTACCGCTTCGTGATCGACTCCGCGACCCTCGGAGCGCAGTCATGATCGCTCATGCACTCCTCGCGGTCACCCTCGTCGGCGCGACGCCGAAACTGGCCTCAGGCGACACGTCGAATGGCGCGAACAACTTCTACGTGAGCGACAAGGTGACCGCTCGCAAGGTCACCTTCAGCAACCAGTACCGGATGAAGGTCACCGGCAACCTGTTCGTGCCGAAGGACCGGGAGCCCGGCGCGAAGAACGCCGCGATCGTCGTCGGTCACCCGATGGGCGCGGTGAAAGAGCAGAGCGCGAACCTCTACGCGACGAAGCTGGCCGAACAGGGCTTCGTCACGCTCGCCCTCGATCTCTCCTTCTGGGGTGAGAGCGAAGGTCAGCCTCGCAACGCTGTCGCGCCCGACATCTACGCAGAGGACTTCAGCGCAGCGGTCGACTACCTGCGCGCGCAGACCTTCGTCGACAAGGAGCGCATCGGCGCGCTCGGCATCTGCGGGAGCGGCAGCTTCGTGATCAGTGCCGCGAAGATCGATCCGCGCATGAAGGCCATCGCCACCGTGAGCATGTACGACATGGGCGCGGCGAATCGGTATGGGCTCAAACGTTCCCAGACGCTCGCCCAGCGGAAGACAGTGATCGAAGAGGCGGCACGGCAACGCGATGTGGAGTTCGGCGGAGGCGCGCAGAAGTTCACCAGCGGCACGGTGGAGCAGCTGACCGAACAATCAACCGCGATCGAGCGTGAGTTCTACGACTTCTACCGAACGGCGAGAGGACACAGCACAAACACGACCACGCACCCCACGCTCTCGAGCAACGTGAAGTTCCTGAACTTCTATCCCTTCGCCGACATCGAGACGATCTCGCCGCGGCCGATGCTGTTCATCACCGGAGCGAACGCGCACTCGCGCGAGTTCAGCGAAGAGGCGTACCGGCTCGCCGGGGAACCGAAGGAACTGGTGGTGGTGCCAGGGGCAGGTCACGTCGATCTCTACGACCGCGTGAACCTGATTCCGTTCGAGAAGCTGACCACGTTCTTCCGAGACAGCCTCAAGTGACCCGCGCGATCGCCACCATCGTCGCGCTGGCCGCGAGCTGTGGCTCCGCAACCGAGGACGAGCACATGTGGATGACCGTCAACGACCATCGATTCTCAGTCAGCCTGGCCGACAACTCGACTGCGAAGGCGCTGACCGCGCTGCTCCCTCTGTCGCTGGAGATGGCCGAGCTCAACCGCAACGAGAAGTTCGCGACGCTGCCGAGCTCGCTTCCGACGCAGGCGAGCGCTCCGGGCACCATCCGGGCGGGCGATGTGATGCTCTATGGCGCCGATACGCTCGTGGTCTTCTACGCCGCGTTCGAGTCGTCGTACGCGTACACGCGCATCGGCCGGGTCGATGACGCTGAAGCCCTCGCCGCATCGCTCGGACGTGGCGTCGTCCGGGTCCAATTTTCCACCAGGTAACTCATTACTGCTCTCCCAGGAGGACACATGAACCCTACGTATGACTTCAAAGGAAAGGTCGCCTTCGTGACTGGATCCGCGAATGGGATCGGTCGCGCCACCGCGCTGGCCTTCGCGCGCGCGGGCGCACACGTCGCTCTCGCCGATGTGTCCGAGCAGGGCAATCGCGAGACGGAGCGCCTCATCAAGGAACAAGGTGGAGACGCGATCGCGGTCAGATGCGACGTGACGAAATCGGACGACGTGAAAGCGGCGCTGACCAGGACCGTCGACGCGTTCGGAAGGTTGGACTTCGCCTTCAACAACGCGGGCATCGAACCGAGAAAGCCGGCCCTCACGGCGGACTACGACGAGGACGAGTGGAGCAAGATCCTCGACATCGATCTTCGCGGCGTCTTCTTGTGCATGAAGCACGAGATCCCGCTGATTCTCAAACAGGGCGGCGGTGCGATCGTGAACACCTCGTCAGGCGCCGGGGTGATCGGAATCAAAGGAAGCCCCGCGTACACAGCGGCAAAGCATGGCGTCATCGGCCTCACCCGAGCGGCGGCGCTCGACTACGCGGCCCAGAACGTCCGCATCAACGCCATCTGCCCCGGCTACGTCGATACACCGATGATGACCCGCTTCACCGGCGGCACCCCGGAGGGGCGAGCTCGCGTGATCTCGGAGGAACCGGTCGGGCGAATGGGGCGACCGGAAGAGATCGCCGCGACTGTCCTCTGGATGTGCTCCGAGGGGGCGGCGTTCATGATCGGACACGCACTGGTCACGGACGGTGGGCAGACCGTGCAGTGAGCGCTCGGCCCCTCACCCCGACCGGCTCTCCCCGCTTCGCAGGGAGAGGGAGATTTAATTGCCCGCGGCCTTCTGCGACTTCTCGTGCGCATGCACCCAGCCGTCGTAGTGCCGCACCGCGGACTCGCCGACCTGCTGAATGTGCTGATTGTTGAGGTACGCAGAGATCGGCGCGGCGACCAACGGCATCGCGCGGCCCAGCGCTCCCAGTCCACCGCGCGCGAGCGCGAACGCCGCCAGGCTGCCGAGCACCTTCGGACTCGAGCGCTGCACCGGACCGATGCCGTTCGAATAACCGAGAAGATCGATCAGCTCCTGCCGCTCGCGCTCACTCTTGAGCGACAGCTTGAACACCGTCGCCACCTCGGTGAGCAACGACAGCTGCAGGTACACCATGCCCACCAGATCGATCGGCACGGTGATCGCGCCGAACACACCGGTCATCCCGCCCACCATCGACGCGAGGCTCTTCTTCGTGTCGATGAGGCGCTGGCTCAGCTCACGCGGCCCCGCCGATGGATAGCGCTGCTGCAGCTCATCGACGGTCTTGCGCGCACGCACCGCTTCCTTCTCGATGAGCTCGGAGAGCTGCGTGTTGCCCAGCTTCCTCAAGTTCGAGGGAGTGAGTTGCCTGACGACCTTCACCTGCTCGAGCAGCGGATCGAGAAAGCCCATGCCCATCACTATGCCGCGAGCGGGCCGAAAAGTTCCATCAACGCCGTTCACTCCAGATGGGGAGGTCGCGCTACCAGTTGCAATGACTCTGCAGCGCGTTCGTACGCGCGGAGCTTCTTCACGCTCCTTCGCGGAGCTTCACGCTCAGTAGCCGTGCTCTGCGATGTAGAGGTCCACCAGCGCGCCCTCTTCGAACCAGAACTGTTCCTGCTCGTGCTTGAACCACTTCGACTCGGGCCTGGCCTGGCGCATCTCGATCAGCACCCGGTTGGTCGCCGTGTCGACGATCGCCGCACGCGCGAGGCACGCCGCTCCAGGAGAGTCACCGAAGCCGCCCTCCAGGCAGACCTCGTCGCCAGAAGAGAGCTTTCGCACGTAGACCTGCGCCAGGTACTTCGCCTCTTCGCAGGCGGCCGCGGGACCACCGCCCGGCTTGAACTTCGCGCAGCGCTCCACCGCGGGCGCCTTGTACGTCGCCGCCCGTCCAGACCAATCGGCAGCGCCACGATCACGCGTGGAGATGCACCCGCTGAGCACCACCGCCAGCAACACTGCCCCTCGCACGACGCCTCTCATGAAGTCCCCTCGGCCAGCTCTTTGGTGAAGTCGTCGATCGCCTGCGCATCCGCGGGCGAGATGTCGAGAAACTGAATCCCCATGCCGTAGCCGTGCTTGTCAGGCACGTTCACCACTTCGCCGTCGCAGCGAATCGCCTTCGACTCTCCGGGAAGCGTGAACGCGAGCTGCACGCGCGAGCCCACGGAGTGCGGAATGGCGCGATCGAAGTAGAGGCCGCCGCTCGAGATGTCTCGCGTGGAGTGCAGCGAGAATCCGCGCGCATCACGCACCTCGACCGCGATCACCACGTTGGCGCGGAAGGACGTGCGACGTTCGAAGGACATGGCCGAGCGACAGTACCTGAAGGCTCACTTCACCAGCTTGTGAATCCGCCGCACCGCTTCGATGTCTGGCTTCAGAAACTTCATGCGCACGCCGCCATCTTTTCCTTCTTTTCCCAGCGGCCCGAGCACCTCGGCCTCCAGCACGAGCGGCACGGTGGGCTCGTCGGGGAGGAAGAGGCGCAAGGTGAGCTTGGTGCCCTTCTTCGGCGTGGGCCCTCCGCTGATCGAGAGGCCGAACGTGGAGAGATCGTTCGTCACCAGGCGCATGGTGTCGTCGCCAGCCCCCGCCTCCAGCGCGAGGCCCACGTTCACGCGCGGCGTGGCGCGGCGATCACGGAAGTTCCGCCGCTCCGATTCGCCCGACTTGATGCGATCGAACAGCTTCACCATCGCCTCGCCGGTGTTGGTGCGGCGATCGATGGTCTGAGGGAGCTTCGGAGTCAGCAGCGGCAGCAAGGCTTCGGGCTGTGACTTCGTGCGGCGCTTCGCGGAACACATGAGCGTTCGCAGGATAGACGGTCAGCTGACGCGCACCAACCGCGCGGTAGCGACTCCGCGAGGACGGATGACTTCGACCTCGTCACCCTCTTTCTGCTCCAGGAGGGTGCGCGCGAGGGGCGATTCCACGCTGATGTTCTGCCCCTGCGCTTCGTCCACCCCCACGATGCGGATCTCCTGCTCGCGGCCGTCGTCCCATTCGAGGTGCACCGTGCTGCCGAAGCGCACCACTCCATCGACCGGAGGCGGAGTGACCACCCGCACGCTCTCCAGCGTCGCGGTCACC
>CBIHPJ010000392.1:0-8407 GCA_966211295.1 uncultured Myxococcales bacterium
CGTCCATGCGGCTGCCGGTGTCGATCAGCGCGGTGCCGATGATGGTCAGCGAGCCACCCTCTTCGATGTTGCGGGCGGCGCCGAAGAAGCGCTTGGGGCGGTGCAGCGCGTTGGCGTCGACACCACCGGACAGGATCTTTCCGGAAGGCGGCACCACGGTGTTGTAGGCGCGCGCCAGGCGGGTGATCGAGTCGAGGAGGATGCAGACGTCCTTCTTCTGCTCCGCGAGGCGCTTGGCCTTGTCGATCACCATCTCGGCGACCTGCACGTGGCGCGTGGCGGGCTCGTCGAAGGTGGAGCTCACCACCTCGCCGCGCACGCTGCGCTGCATGTCGGTGACTTCTTCCGGGCGCTCATCGACGAGGAGCACGATCAGGTAGATGTCAGGGTGATTCTTCGAGATGGCGTGCGCGATGTTCTGCAGCATCACCGTCTTACCGGCCTTCGGAGGCGCGACGATCAAGCAGCGCTGCCCGAGCCCGATGGGGCTGAACATGTCGATGATGCGCGTCGTGTAGTCGCCCGCGTCGTGCTCGAGCTTGAGCTTCTTCGTGGGGTACAGCGCGGTGAGGTTGTCGAAGAGAATTCGCTCCTTCACCTCGTCGCTGAACGGCGGGCTGAAGTTGATCTTCTCGACGCGCTGGAGCGCGAAGTACCGCTCACCCTCGCGCGGCTGGCGAATCGGACCGGTGATGGTGTCGCCCGGGCGCAACGTGAAGCGGCGCACCTGGCTGGGCGAGACGTAGATGTCGTCGGGGCTCGGCTGGTAGTCGGAGTCGGCGCTGCGGAGGAATCCGTAGCCGTCGCTCATCATCTCCATCACGCCTTCGGCCTGCACCTCGTACCGCTTCTCCGTGACGTTGGAGAGGATCGCGACGAGCAGCTCCTGCTTCTTCATGCCCTGGGTGGACTCGATGCCCAGGTTGTGGGCCATCTTCGTCAGCTCGGTGATCTTCATCCGCTTCAGATCGGTGAGCTTGAGCACCTGCAGCTGCTTCTGCTCGCCACCGGTCTCGGTTCCTCCCTCAGGGGAGGAAGTCTCGGCTTCGGCGGGCGTCTCGGTGGCCTCGGCAGCTTCACCGCTGATGCGGGCTTCCTGGAGGTCGTCGTCGCGCAGCGCGCGGTTCATCGGAGTCAGCACGGGCTTGGGACGGTCTTCGTCGCCGTCTTCCGCACCGGCGCCGCGCGACTCGTGGCGCTCTTCTCGCTCCTCAGTCTCCTCAGCGCTGGGCTTGAGCTCCTCCAACTCGGCGCCGGTCTCCTCCTTCTCTCTTTCTCCGGCGTCGGACGCCTTGCTGCGCGCCGCGGGGCGCTTCTTCTGCGCCGGCGGAGGGGAGCCGCGGCCCTTCTTCTTCGAGGAATCGTCTGAGTCGGACTTGGAACGGGCGCGGGCCATGAGGAGTCGGGGGGTCGCAGCGGCTGCCAGGACTTCGTGGCTGCGAGAGGTGTCTGGTGAAAGAGAGGTCTGGCGCCCGACGTAGGGGCCTGACCGCGACAGCGAGAAACAAAGTACGGGCGGCCTTCCGGCAAGTCAAGCGAGACAGAACTCACTGGTAACAACCCTGGGCTTCGGCTTGATCCGCCGCCGTGAGACCTTCTGAGCGAGTCATGAAGCTGAGGGCCGAGCTGGCCCACCACAACCGCCAGTACTACACGCTCGACGCGCCCGAGATCAGCGACGCCAGCTACGACAAGTTGATGAACGAGCTGCTCGCCCTCGAGCGCGAGCACCCGGAATTGGTGACGCCCGACTCCCCTTCTCAGCGCGTCGGCGGCGCCATCCTCAGCAAGTTCGAGAAGGTCACCCACCGCCAGCAGATGCTCTCCCTCGCGAACGTGTTCAACGAGAACGAGTTCGCCGAGTTCGACGATCGCGTGAAGAAGGCGCTCAACGTCGAAGAGGTGCTCTACACCTGCGAGCCCAAGATGGACGGGCTCGCGATCGAGCTCGTCTTCGAGAACGGCAAGTTCGTGCAGGGCAGCACGCGCGGTGACGGCACCATCGGCGAAGACGTCACCGAGAACCTGAAGACCATCAAGAACCTGCCGCTGAACCTCGAGGGCAAGGCGCTCCCGCTGCTCGAGGTGCGCGGCGAGGTCTTCATCAAGAGCAAAGACTTCAAGCGCATGAACGAGGACCTGCTCAAGAAAGGCGAAGAGGCCTTCGTGAACCCGCGCAACTCGGCCGCCGGTTCGCTGCGCCAGCTCGACTCGAAGATCACCGCGTCACGCCCGCTCTCGGTCTACCTGTACGAAGTCGGCGTGGTGGAGGGGAAGACCTTCGACTCGCACACCGACAAGCTCGACTTCCTCGAGAAGACGGGACTGCCGGTGAACCCTCGCCGGCACACGGTGAAGGGACTCAAGGGCGTGATGAAGGAATACCAATCGCTCCTCGGCGATCGTCACGGACTGCCCTACGAGATCGACGGCCTGGTGGTGAAGGTCGACGGCACCGACGCGCGCAATCGCCTGGGCCAGGTCTCGAAGACGCCGCGCTGGGCCGTGGCCTTCAAGTTCCCGCCCGAGGAAATGGAGGCGCAGGTCGACGAGATCGTGGTGCAGGTCGGCCGCACCGGCGCGATCACTCCGGTGGCGAACTTGAAGCCGGTCTTCGTCGGCGGCGTGACCGTGAGCCGCGCCACGCTGCACAACGAGCAGGAGCTGCGCCGCAAGGACGTGCGTGCGGGTGACTGGGTCTTCGTGCGCCGCGCGGGCGACGTGATCCCCGAGATCGTCAAGGTGATCACCACCAAGCGCACCGGCAAGGAGAAGGAGTTCGTCTTCCCCACCAAGTGCCCCATCTGCCAATCGCCGGTGAAGAAGGAAGAGGACGGAGCGATCGCGCGCTGCACCGGCAAGCACTGCCCCGCGAAGCTCGCTGGCCGCCTGCGCCACTTCGCCACGCGCACCGCGATGGACATCGACGGCCTGGGCGACAAGCTCTGCGAAGCGATGGTCGAGACGGGCCTGGTGAAGACCGTGGTCGGTCTCTACGGACTCAACTTGAAGACGCTCTCCACGCTCGAGCGCATGGGAGAGAAGAGCGCGAAGAACCTGCTCGACGCGATCGAGCGCAGCAAGAAGACCACGCTGCGCCGCTTCATCTACGCGCTCGGAATTCCCGACGTGGGCGAGGCCACCGGCAAGGCGCTCGCCGATCACTTCCGCGACATGAAGCCGCTGATGGACGCGACCATCGAGGGGCTGCAGGCGGTGAAGGACGTGGGACCCGAGATGGCGAAGGCGATCCATGGCTACTTCGAGGACGCCGACAATCGCGCGATGGTCGAAGCACTGCTCGCCGCGGGAGTGAAGCCTGAGCCACCCGAGGCCCCGAAGGCCGGCGGCACGTTCACCGGGAAGACCGTGGTGATCACCGGCACGCTCTCGATGCCGCGCGAGCAGGCGAAGGAAGAGATCGAGCGCCGCGGCGGCAAGGTCTCGGGCAGCGTGTCGAAGAAGACCGACTTCCTCCTCGCGGGTGAAGAGGCCGGCTCCAAGCTCACCAAGGCGCAGGAGCTCGGCGTGAAGGTGCTCAATGAAGCGGAATTCACGGCACTCCTGAAGTGAACTCCCTCTCCCATCGGGAGAGGGTCGGGGTGAGGGCGAGTCAACGAGGCACCATCCGCCTACTCACGAACTCCGCTTCACTCGTCGCCTGGTAGTACGGATTCCGCTCTCGCTCCCGAGCCATGCTGGAGACCTTCACGTCTCCGTAGTCGTGGCCCGCGTAGAGCGTCGTCTCTCCATCCAACTTTCCGAGGACCTCAAAGAGCGAGTGGTACATCGCTTTCGGATCGCTCCCCGGAAAGTCACACCGCCCGCAAGCGTTCACGAACAACGTGTCACCCGAGAACACTGCGCCCCCGCAATGGAGACACTGCGCGCCCGGCGTGTGACCCGGCGTATGCAGACACTCCACCTCGAGCCCCGCCAACTTCACCCGCTCTCCCGCAGTCACCGCACGAATCGCCGAAGCGAACGGCTTCAACGCCTCCGCGAACTCCACCTCGGCGCGCTGCACGTAGACCGGCAGATCCGCCTTCTCGAGCAGCCCCGGCACGCCATTGATGTGATCGCGGTGATGATGAGTGAGAAAAATCCCAGCGACTCGACGCCCATCCTCCTCGGCGGCCGAAAGAATGGCCACGACGTCCCATGCGGGATCGACGACGAACGCCTCGCGTCCTTCAGGAGCACCGACCAGGTAGATGAAGTTCTTCATCGGCCCCAGCGGTAGCTGGCGAACGTAAGGCGTCTCTGGTTTCGTCTGGGTCATGTCTTCTCGCCTGATCCTCGCATGCTGCGTTTTCGCTACCTCGGCCGCCTTCGCCGAGAAGCCAACCATCTCCTACAAGGCTCCGCCGTCGGGTGACGACGATCGGCCAGTGCTCACCTCGATCGTGGTGAGCCCGCAAGGCACCGACTACGCCTTCAAGCTCGAGTTCAACAAGCTGCCCTTCGGCGATGAGTGCAAGACGCGTTGCGCGAACGCCACGCTCTTCCTCGACACCGACAACAACAAGACCACCGGCCTCAAGCTCGCCGACGCGAAGGCGCCCGAGACTGGCACCGACATCGCCATCACCATTCAGGGTGCGAAGACGCTGAAAGAAGGCGTCTCCACCCCGGTGCTGCGCGTGAAGGTGATGCAGTACTCCGAGGACGCCACGAGCGTGGAAGAGGGCAAGACGCTGGTGGAGCTGGATCCGATCGCCGACTCCGAGCGCGTGCTCGCCTCAGACACCTCGGTCTACCTGCTGATCGACGCGAACATGGGCGAGCAGCCCGCGGGCAAGCAGCTGCGCATCGTCTACCACCCGCCGGAGTCGAAGCCGCTCATCGGCATGGCGAAGGGCCTCGCTTCCCCGTCGACCGGCCGCGTCGAGCTCTTCAAGGACGGAAAGCTCACCAACCCGCCCCCGAAGAAGAAGAAGTCCGACTACGAGAAGATGTAGCTGCCAGTTCGCGGGATCCAATCGCGTCGAAAAATCAATCCCCGGAGGTGGTGACCACGGGGTGACAATCCAATGGCATCGTGGCATTCGTACCCATTCCCAACTTCCCCGGGGAACTGTCGCGATGAGTGAACTCGAGATTCAGCAGCACGACGCGAAGAAGCTCGCGGCGGGCTACAAGAAATCATTCCGGGTCATCGAGATCCTCGCGATCGCGAGCTTCTGGGCCCTCTCCATCGCCATCGCGTTGAAGGCGTGGCCCTTCCACACGACGCATCCGTGGGTGCTCGTCGCGTCGCTGGTGACCGGCTTCATCTTCGCGGACTTCGTCTCGGGCTTCGTGCACTGGATGGCGGACACCTGGGGCTCGGCGGACATGCCGATCCTCGGCAAGTCGCTCGTGCGTCCCTTCCGTGAGCACCACGTCGATCCGAAGGCGATGACGCATCACGATTACATCGAGACGAACGGCTCCAACTGCCTCGTGTCGCTGCCCGTCGCCGCGGGCGTGCTCTTCATTCCGCTCAACATCGAAGGTTGGGTGAGCTTCAACCTGTTCAGCCTCGTGACCCTGGGCTCGATGGTCTTCTTCGTGATGATGACCAACCAGATTCACAAGTGGTCGCACCTCGAGCCCGAGCAGACGCCGGCGTGGCTGCGCGTACTCCAGCGCCTGCACCTGGTGCTGCCTCCGGGTCATCATCAGGTGCACCACACGCGGCCGTTCGATCGCTACTACTCCATCACCACCGGCTGGATGAACTGGCCGCTCTCGAAGATCGGGTTCTACCGGCACATGGAGCGGCTGGTCTCCGCGCTCTTCGGTTTGATTCCGCGCCGCGATGACATCGGACTCAAGGCCGCACTGCAGATCGCGCCGCTGGTGATGACCGAGAAGGCCGAGACGGTCTCGCAGGAATCGTAACTCCCTCTCCCTTCGGGAGAGGGTCGGGGTGAAGGGGCGCTCACTTCACATGAAGATCGATCTGTCTCGCCCCTGAGAGCGGTCGCCCAAGGAAACGGGCACCGACCTCCAGAAAGCGCGCCGGAGTATCGGTGACGAGATAGTGCCGCTCCACCGAGCCACGCTCGAGACGCGTGAGCTCACGTTCACGAAGCACGGTCGCGAGTCGCTCCGCCGTCGCTTTGGCTGAATCGACGAGCGTCACCTTCGGACCGACGACCTGCTGAATCACTTCGGCGAGCAGCGGATAGTGCGTGCAGCCCAGCACCAGCGTGTCGACGTCTCCGAGAAAGTCACCGCCCAGGTACTTCTGCGCGACGAGCGCCGGCACCTGGCCGTCAGTCCATCCCTCTTCCGCGAGCGGCACGAAGAGCGGACACGCGCGCGCGCGCACGTCCATCGAAGCCGAGGCCTGCGCGAGCGCCGCCTGGTACGCGCCCGAGGCGATGGTGCCCGGAGTTCCGATCACGGCCACCCTTCCCGTCTTCGTGGCCTCCGCCGCGGCGTTCGCTCCGGGGACGATCACGCCGATGACGGGAATCGGCAGCTCTTTCTCCAGCGCGGGCAGCGCGACGGCCGAGGCCGTGTTGCACGCCACCACCAGCGCCTTGATGTCGTACTCGAGCAGCGCGTGCGCGTTCGCGAGCGAGTACCGCGTGACGACCTCGCCCGATTTGGTGCCGTAGGGAACGCGCGCGGTGTCACCGAGGTACACGGTGGACTCGAGCGGGAGTCGCTCCATCAGTGCCTTGAGCACCGTGAGCCCGCCGACGCCTGAGTCGAAAACACCGATCGCTGCGTGTCTGCCGTGCCGCATGTGCGGCGGTGGTAGCACACGGCGCGCCAGTTGGTCCGAGGGTCAGAAGACGAAGCCTGCTCCGAGGTACAGGCCGGCGTTGTGCAGGATGTCCGAGCCGGGCTGCCGCAGCAGGTTCGAAGCGGCGGAGGCGTCGCCCGGAGTGTCGAAGCCGCGACACTCCGCCGAGTAGCTGCCCCAGCCGGGGTCTCTGACGAAGTTGAATCGGGTGGTGTCGTAGCCGGCGCAACCGTTGATGCGCTCGAGGCGTGAGCTGTAAGCCACATCGCGTACTTCGAGCCGCGCCGTGAAGTGGTTGCCAAGCGACAGGCGGAGACCGAACGAAGTGGTGCCCATGAAGCGCACGCCCGTGTCTCCGTACGTCGGGGGAGTGTCGGTTTGCGGTTTGAGCTGGTGACGCGTTCCACCCGCTCCCACTCCGGCGCTCAGCACGACGCCGAAATGAACGCGCTGATCTGCGAAGGAGAAATCCGCGATGACCGGCTCGACCTCGAAGCCGCCGAACAAGCCCCACGTCCACAGGAGCGACGAGGCGGCCTGCGCCTCGACGCGGAACTTCTCCACCAACTCGGAATTGAAGCCGGACTCCACGCTGAGCCAGTTGCCTCCGCCGAGCACCTGCAGCGCGAAACGCTCACGCAGATGCCACGTCACCGCACCGAACGTTCCGACGTGCTGCGTGAACTTTCCGTTGAGCTGCGCGACCGCGGGGAAGAGCGTGACTTCGAAGCGACCGCTCTTCGCAGCGGCGTCATCGAGCGTTTGCGTGACGTCGGCCTGCGCCCAAGCGGTTCCAGCGAGCAGTCCGACCAGGAGCATCGACTTCATGCGCAACCTCAAAAGATGAAGCCCGCGCCCAGGTACGCGCCGACGTTGTGAAGCACGGCCGAGCCCGGCAGCTTCACCAAATTCCCAGCGAGCCGCATATCGATGGCGGAGTCGAAGTCGCGGCAGCTCGCGGACACGGGCGGCCCATTGGTGTCGATCAAGTTGAGCCTGTCGAGATCGCTGGCGCTGCACCCGTTCACGCGATCGACTCGCGCGCTGTACGCCACGTCACGCACTTCCAGTCGCGCGGTGAAGTGCTTGCCGAGCGACAGACGGAAGCCCGCGGCGAAGGTGCCCATGAACCGCACGCCCGTCTCTCCGTACGTCGCCGGAGTCGACGTGTCGGGCTTGAGCTGGTGCCGCGTGCCGCCCGCTCCTGCTCCGCCGCTGAGCACCACACCGAAGTGCACGAGCGGACCATTCGCGATCGTGAACTTCGCGAAGAACGGCTCGACCTCCACTCCGCCGAAGAGTCCCCACGTCCACAGCAGCGATTCCGCCGCCTGCGCTTCGACACGGTACTTGTCGACGAGCTCGCCATTGAAGCTCGACTCCGCGTTGTGCCAGTTGCCACCGCCGAGGATCTGCAGTGCGAAGCGCTCACGCACGTGCCAGGTCACCGCGCCGAACGTGCCCACATGCTGCGTGAACTTCCCGTTCAGCTGCACCGCCGCGGGATAGAGCGAGAGCTCGAAGCGGCCCGACTTCGCGTCGCGCTCTTCGAGCACGTGCACCTTCACGTCCGCCGCCGTCTCGGCCTGCGCCCACGCCGAACCCGCCACCAACCCCACGAGGAGGAGTGTCTTCATCCGGCGAAGCATCGGAGAAGTCGCCGCT
>CBIHPJ010000393.1:0-8384 GCA_966211295.1 uncultured Myxococcales bacterium
AGCGCGAACTTCTTCGAGGGAATGACGAGGTCCGCCTTCCCTCCCGGTGTTCGCACCTGAAGCCGATATCGAAGGCCCGCTTGGTGGAGAGCACGCCTGAGAATCAGCTCCGGTCGAGTGTCGACCGAGCGAATCCGAGCCATGTTTTCCGAACGGGAAAGCGCCACGGGCGCCTTACTGCCACAAAGCCGAGGTCGGGCGCCAGGTCAGTCCGACCGCGTCTCCCCGCCTCTTCTCTTAGACCTTCAGGGTGATGCCCTCGCGGGCGCCAAACACCTCGAGCTCGGCGCCGAGCGCCTCGGCGCGCTCCTGGCACTCGAGCACGATGAGGTCGACGTCGCGGTCCGCGTGCATCGGATCGTGGTGCGTCAACGCCAGCTGCCGCACCTTTCCCTGTACCGCGAAGTCCACCACCGTCGTCGCGCGCGGGTGACCCCAGCCGACCTTCTGCACGTACTCCGAGTCCGTGTACTGCGCGTCGGCGATCAGCAGATCCGCTCCGCTGATGGCGCTCACCAGATCGTCCGGCAGCTCCCGCAACGCCTCAGGGTTCTTCTTCGGAAGATTCGGATCCAACAGCAGCTGATCGAGCTCGCTGTCCGTCGCGAACACCACGCTCTTGTTTCCGCTCTCCACGCGGAAGCCCACGCTCCCACCAGGGTGCTTCTGGCCGAAGCACCGCACCTGCACGTCGCCCGCCTTCACCACTTCCCCATTGAACGAACGCGACACGATCTTCGCTCCCAGGTCTGAGAACTTCACCGGGAAGTACGCGTTCGCCATCTGCCCACTCAGCAGCTGGTAGTTCTTGTCGTCGCCCTTCGGCCCGTACACGTACATCGTCGTCGAGCTCACGTACGCCGGACCGAAGAACGGAAATCCCTGAATGTGATCCCAGTGCGGATGGCTGAGGAACAGGTGAATCGTCAGCTCCTTCTGCCTCGCCTTCAGCAGGTGCACTCCGAGCTCACGCATGCCCGTGCCCGCATCGAAGATCATCAGGTGGTCGTCCACCCGCACTTCCACGCAGGACGTGTTGCCGCCGTACCGCCGCGTTCTCGGGCCCGGCGTGGGAATCGATCCACGCACGCCCCAGAACCGCACGAAGATCTCACTCACTCAGGTCCCCTCGCGGTACGAGAGCACCACGTCGCCGAGCTGCACCTGGTCTCCGTCACGCAACACCGCCGCGTGCACCTTGAGCCCGTTCAGCACGATCCCGTTCCGGCTCTCCATGTCTTCAATCGTGTACTCGCCCTCGTTGCGCGTGAGCTTCGCGTGCGAGCGGCTCACCTCTTCGCTGTCCAACACGAGCGTCGCCTTCTCTCCGCGCCCCACGATCATCTCGTTCGCGTCCAACACGAACTTCTGACCAGCACCAGGTCCCGACTTCGCCTCCAGCAGGTGCGGCCGCTGAACGACGGGACGGAAGCCCTTCACCCGTACCGCGACCTGCGTATGGAAGTCCTCGAACTCCATCGTGTCCCGGCTGATAGGCATAGGCTCCCGAGCGTATACCGACCCACCCCGCACCATGAGCGTCTTCCTCGCTGTCGATCTCGACGACCCCTCCCGCGCTTCCGCCGCCGCCATCATCGAGACGCACCGCGCCAACGCGCCCGAGGCCAAGTGGCTCCGCACCGACAAGCTCCACTGCACCATCGTCTTCCTCGGTAACCCCAATACTGATCAGGTCGCGAAGTGGATTCCGCTCATCGACTCGCTTGCTGAACGTCACCAAACGTTCTCACTCCGCCTCCACGGTGCGGGCACTTTCCTCACCGCGCGTGCGCCCTCCGTGCTCTGGCTCGGCGTGCAAGGAGAGCTCGAGAAGCTCACCGCCCTGCACGAAGACGCCCTCGTGACTTTAAGTGAGCCCCTCTCCCCGGCCCTCTCCCCGCTCCGCAGGGAGAGGGAGTTTGTCCCTCACGTCACCCTCGCCCGCTCGCAACGAGATGGCCATTTCGAGGAGCTCGCGCGGGAACTGAGGACCTTCTCCACTCCCGACTTCGAGGTGCGGGGCCTCTCCCTCTACGAGAGCTCGAACCACGTGTACCGGGTGGTTCATCACGCGAGCCTCCGCTTACTGAAGGCGGATGCCCACCGGTGAGACCACTCCGCGCTCGAAGCGTCCGCTCGTCGTCATCGTCACGTTCTTCGGCGTCGTCCTCGGCCTGAGCGCGCTGCTCGTGCCCCGGCCGCACACCGTGAAGAGCTCGTACAGGCTCACGCCCGGCTCCACGCTCACCCTCCTCGCTCAGCGCGAAGGCGTCATCGGAGAGGTCAGCTTCGCCAACGGCGCCGTCGTCACCCGCGGCGCGCTCATCGCCACCTACGACGTCTCCGCGCTCGAGAAGAAGCTCCCCGTGCTCGAGCAACAGCTCGCCACGCTCGAGAAACGCCAACCCGAAACGCCCAACTGGAAGGCGAGGGCCGCGCTCGCCAAACAAGAACGAGCGCTCAAGGCCGCCGACGCCGCGCTCGACAGGGCCCAGAAGGCCGCGAAGGGAGAGCGGACGCCCGCATTGCGCGCCGCCGAGAAGGACCAGAAGGTCGCTGCCGCGGCGGTGGTGAGAGCCACTCCGCCCTTCGGCTCCGGCCTCACCAGGCGAGAGCTCGACAAGAAGCTCGCCGAAACCAAGGAGGCCATCGCCTCGGCCAAAGCAGCCATCGCCTCCTCCAGCATTCTCGCGCCCGCCTCCGGAGTGATCACCCTCCTCGCGCTCGAGAAGGGGAAGACCGTCGCCAGGGACGCCACCATCGCCACCGTCGAGGACACCGGGAAGCTCAAGGCCGTGGTCAAAGTTCCGCCGGGCGAAGCGGTGCTCAAGGGGATGGCCGTGGTGCTCACGCTCCCCAGCGGCGGCAGCCAGCGCGCGATCTTCGAGTCGGACGCCACCGGTGACTCCGCTGTGGCTCAGCTCGACAACGCCTCCGGAGCGCTCAGCGCCGGTGCCCAGGGCGACGCCGACATCGAGGGCACCGAGCGACCGCTGGTCTCGCGCTGATCTGCTGGACGGGAGTAAAGAGTCCGCATGTTCACGGGTGAGATTCAGCGTTCACGCTCCAAGCGGCCTCTCGTCATCACGGTCATCGCCATCCTCCTCATCGTGGGCATCCTCGTGGTGGTGCCCATGCCGTACACCGTGAAGAGCACCTACGTGCTCGCTCCCGTCTCGACGATCCCGCTGATCGCCCTGCGCGACGGCGTGATCGGAGACGTCAGCGCCACCACCGGCTCCGTCGTCGCCAAGGGCTCCCTCATCGCCAAGTACGACGTGTCTGAGTTGGAGAAGAAACTGCCCGAGCTCGAAGAGCAGCTCGCCACTCTCGAGAAGCAGAAGCCGGCGAAGCCCAATCCGAAGGCGAAGGCCGCTTTGGTGAAAGCGCAGAACGCGCTCAAGGCCGCTGATGCCGCCCTCGAGAAGGCGCAGAAGGCCGCGAAGGGGAAGAAGACTCCCGCGCTCGCTGCCGCGGAGAAGAAGCAGAAGGCCGCCGCGCTCGCCGTGGAGAAGGCCACTCCCGCGCCCGGCGCCGAGCTCAGCAAGGAGGAGCTGGAGAAGAAGCTCACCGAGACCAAAGACGCCCTCGCCAACGCCAAGGCGGGCATCGCGTCGGCCAGCATCCTCGCTCCTGCCTCGGGCGTGCTCACCCTCATCGAGCTCGAGAAGGGCAAGACCGTGGCGAAGGACGCGAAGCTCGCGCAGGTCGACGACACCGCGAAGCTGAAGGCCGTGGTGAAGGTGCCCAGTGGAGAGGCGATCACCAAGGGCATGGGTGTGGTGCTCGTGCTGCCCGCCGGGAACAAGCGCGTGATCTTCGACAACGATGCGAAGGGTGAAGTCGCCGAGGCCGAGTTCGAGAACGCGAAGGGTGAGTTCTCCGTCGGCGCGAGCGGAGAGGCAAACATCGAGGCCGCTGAGCGCTCGCTGGTGTCGCGCTGAAGTCGTCGGTCCTGCGGCTCCCCTCGAAGGGAACGCTGATCATCGGGACGGATCTGCAGGGAAACCTGCGCGACTTTCAGCAGCTCCATTCTCACTTCGTCGCCGCGGGGCCCGATGCGCAGCTCGTGCTCACGGGCGATCTCGTGCACGGGCCTGATGAGGAGACCGTCGCGCAGTGGCCGGATTTCCTGGGCACTCCGTATCGCGATGAGTCTCCTGAGTTGATCGAGGCGTTCCTCGCGGCGCAGCGTGCGGCTCCGGGGCGAGTGCATTGCGTGATGGGGAATCACGATCACTCGCATCTCGGCGGGCCGGTGACTTCCAAGTTTCATCCCGATGAGGCCGCGCACCTCGAGTCGATGCTGGGTCCTGAACGGACTGCCCAGTGGCGATCAGTGGCTTCGGAGTTTCCGCTGGTGATCATTGCTCCCTGCGGAGTGGTGATGACGCACGCCGCTCCCGGTCTTCCGCTGAAGAGTGAGGCTGAGTTGATTGGGATTCCGTGGGACGCGTATCGCGGGGATTCCATTCCCGAGTTCTTCAAGCGGCCGGTGCTGGGCCCTTTGCTCTGGGCGCGGAGTGCGTCTGATGAAGACGTCGCGCAGTTTCTGAGCGTGCTCGGTGGCACCGTCGCGGTGTTTGGTCACGACGTGGTGCGCGAGGGGTTTGCGCACGATGGGGAGCGGCACATCGTGGTGTCGACCAGCTTCGCGTTGTTCGACGAGGACAAGGTCTTCGTGCAGGTCGAGCTCGGTGGGCACTACGCGAATGCGGATTCGCTCCGTGAGGGTCACGAATTGAAGAAGCTGTATTGAATGCTCGCCCCTCTCCCCTGCCCCTCTCCCCGCTGTCGCAGGGAGAGGGAGAATGGACTCACTCGAGGCGCAGCACGCCTCTCGCGGTGTCCCGCTCGAACAACAGCAACGACGGGTGCGGTGAGCCCCCTTGTGGCCAGTTGGCGGCGAGCCAGAGGGTGACGCTCTTGCCAACTGGGAGCCTGAAGGGCTCGCGCCCCGCCGCAGCAATCAATCGGCGGCCAGAGGCTCGCATCAACGTCGGGAAGCCCAGGTCGGCCCCCCTGGCCGCGATCTTCAGCTGGATCTGCCCGCGGGTTTCGGACGGCAACTCGGTGCGTGGATCGACGAGAGACACCTCGAGCCCGGCGTCAGTGAGATTGGTGAGCTCGAGCCGAGTCATGAACCGGCACTCTTCAGTCCCTGGTTGAGCCTCGCACGAGACCTCCAACACACGTGCCTTGAGTACTGCGTCGATGACGGTCTGCGCCTGGCCCGGCGGCGTGCCGTCTTGAAGCTGCTGATCAATCCATTGCGTTGCGGCTGCGAGCATCTTCGCCTTCTCGCTCGCCACCGCCTCCAGCAGCGAGGCAACTCGCGGGTCGGCCCACCCCACCAGGGCTGCCGTGTCTTCCACCAAGCGCTCGATCCCCCTCATGCGCCCGCTGTGGCCCCAGTCGCTTTCGACGGGCAAGGGCACAGCCGGGCGCAGCAGCCGCAGCTCGGCCTGGACATCGCGAACGCGGGCGGCCACCTGCCCGTGCACGACGGACGTGGGAACGACGTCGCACTCGACCGTCGCTTCCTCTCGGCTGGCCACCAGCGGCAGCCGGCCGTCGAAGACGTCGCGGATGGTGACGATGGGCTCACGAGTGGTGACGTCACGGTCGACGATGTGAAATCGGAAACCGTCGCCTGCCCGCAGGGTGAGGAGGGGGGCGGTGAACGTCATCCGCATCGAGTCTTCAGGGCCCTGCGCGACGAGAGGCGGCGCGTCGCCGAACTGCGCTTCCATCAGCAGGTCATTCCAGCCAAACGTATCGAGGTTGCGCCGTGTATCGACGGTGCATGACAGGAGTGCCTTCGAGACCTCGCGGTCCGCCTGCGTGCTCAGGGGTAGCGCTCTGAAATACTGGGGGGCATAGCTCCCGGCCTCGACCCAGGACGGCTTGGCGGCCAGGCTCTCTTGCGGCGTGGTGAGGGGCGGAGGGGGCGGAGCGGGCGGCTCCTGGGCAGGGGTGGTGACGCCAACGGTCTTGGGAGGGAGGGGGACGGTGCGACAGCCGAACGTCACCAGGCACAGCAGCAGCACCGCACAACGCGACGAGCAACGAGCCGTACGAGTCACCACGGGATTGAGGCACGCATGCGCCGACTGTCAAGCCTGGGTCTGCTCACCACCCCGGGCCCCCGGAGAGAAATGGTTCACCGGGCCGATGCCGTGACCGAGTCCCGGTGCGGTGGCGAGTGCCTGAGTGAGCCACGCTTTTGCGAGTCGCACTGAGTCGATGAGGGAGTGGCCCTTCGCCAGATTCGCCGCGATCGCGGAGGCGTAGGTGCATCCCGTTCCGTGCGTGTGCCTGGTGTCGATGCGGGGGCTGCTGACTCGCGTGATCTTTCCGTCGTGGAAGAGCACGTCGATCGCTTCGGGTCCGGTGAGGTGACCGCCCTTCACCAGCACGGCCTTCGGTCCGAGCTTCGCCAATTGCATTGCGGCGGACTCTGCTTGCTCGACCGTCGTCACTGGCGTGCCGAGGAGCACCGCCGCTTCCTGCGTGTTCGGCGTGAGCAGCGTCGTCACCGGCAGCAGTTTCTTCCGCATCGCTTCCTGCGCGTCCTCGAGCAGCAGCGCGTGCCCGTGCTTGCTCACCATCACCGGATCCACCACCAGCGGTGCTTTGAAGTTCAATGAGGCGACGACTTCGATGATCTCTGCGCTGCCGAGCGCGCCCGTCTTCACTGCGTGCGGTGGAATGTCTTTCAGCACCGCTTCCACCTGCTGACGAACGAGCTCGGCGTTCATCAACTCCACGCGCGTCACCGACTGCGTGTTCTGCACGGTGAGCAGCGTCACCGCCGCCATCCCGTACACGCCGTGCTGATGAAAGGTCTTCAGATCTGCCTGCAGTCCAGCCCCTCCCGAAGGATCGCTGCCGGCGATGGTGAGCGCGGTGAAGGTCGTCACAGTGCGTCAACTCTTAACCGCACCGCGAGCGATAAGCTCCGACCTCATGCGGGTGCGCTGGATCCTCGTCGTGCTCTTCGCGGGCTGCGCTGACCCGAAGCTTCCGGATCAGCTCGTCGAGGGAAAACACGTCCGCTACCACTACTGGAAGGACATGGGCCCGCCCTGCCCCGAGGCGCTCGCGCAGATGGATCGTTTCATCGAGCAGCTGAGCGCGAAGGTGAATCGCCCCGCGCCTGCAGATTTTCGCGTCGACTACTACCGCGTGCGCGATGCCGATGCGGTGCAGGAGCGCTGCAACAACCCCAGGGTCGACGCCTGCGCGATCGCGAACACGGTGTTCACCACCGAGTGGACTCTGGATCACGAGGTCGTCCACGCGTTCCTCAATCGAGAGGAGACTCCGCCGAGCATCTTCGCCGAGGGAGCCGCCGTGATGTTCGGCTGCGGCCCCGCGCGCTTCGTCGGTGAGCCGCGCATCGCCGTCGACCTCGAACCGTTCGTCGACAACGACGAGTGGTCGAGCAGGCCGACCGCGTGGAGCTACTCGGCCGCGGGCGCGTTCTCGAAGTGGCTCGTCGATCGCCACGGACTCGAGACGTTCATGCAGTTCTATGAGTCGACTCCGTACCGGTCGACGCGCGATCAGCTGAACGCGAAGTTCCGCGCGGCCTTCGGGGTCGAGCTCTCTGATGCGCTCGCGGAGTGGAAGGCAGAGCCCATCGGTCGCGAAGGTGAGTTCTGTCTTCCCGTGGAGGACGCGTGCGATGGCGCTCCGGATCTCGCGGCCAATGCGCCGGGGACGAGCGCGACGCTCACTTCGCCGGTCACCTGTGTGGATCGCGTTTCGATTCTCGACGTCGGTGCTCCGGTGACTCGGCTGCGCTTCACCGCTTCGCAGACGGATCGGGTTTTCAAGCTGCGCCCCTGCGACTCCACGGGAAGCCGCGGCGGACAGTTTGGTCATCAGTTCTCACCGGGCGGCCTCACCGAGGGAAAGTGGAACGACCTCTGGTGGATGCTGAGACCAGGTCGCTACTCGGTCACCGTGGAGGCCACGAAGCTCGCCTTCCCTCGCGCGGTCCGCTCGGAACCTGGTGGCACCGCGTCGATCGAGATGGAGGGACACGGGCCCGTCTTCGGTGACTCGTGCTCTCTGGAGGCGATCACCGTTCCCGATGACAGTTGGGGCGTGCGCTTCACCACGGACAATGGAATCGCAGCGGGTGGTGATGCAGGCGTGCTGCGCTTCGACTTCGCGAGCGAGCGACGGCTCACTGGGATCAGTGGAGTTGGGATCGGCCTGAGTTTTACGCAGATGTGCAGCACGTGCGTGATTCCGCCGGACGCGTGCACTCGCGTGGACTTCGGAACGAGCCAACCCTGGACGCTCCGAGGTCCGACGAGCTTTCACTTCGAACGACGTGAGGAGAATTTCTCATTCACGCTCGGGCTCGATCC
>CBIHPJ010000394.1:0-8344 GCA_966211295.1 uncultured Myxococcales bacterium
ACGCGATCACACACGCGCTGCAGCCGATGCAGCGATGGAGATCGATCGTCATGCCCCACGTGAAGCCCGGCGACTCCACCCCAGGGAAGAACGAGGGCTCGGGCGTTCGCAGATGCACGAGCTGAGAGGAATCGAACTCCTTCGCAGAGCGCTCGAGTGCGAGCTCGCGACCTTCCATTCTCGAGTGCAGCTGCGCGAGCGTGAGCGGAGTCTTCTCGTCGAGCGGCTCGAGAGTGACTCCCCCGTCGAACCACGGCGCGTCTGCGCAGCGCAGCGAGCGCGAATCAGCGAGTAAAAGACCAACAGTGTCGTCCGCCTGACCGGGAAGGACGAGCACCGGCAGTTCGTGAACTCGCTTGCGATACGTGAGCCGCACGCGCTGAGACGTCGTGAGTCCGAGTCGCGTCGCAGTGGTGGGGCTGATCAACGCCGCGCCATCCCAGCTGAGCTGAGTGATCGGATCGGGGAGTTCCTGCAGCCACGCATTGAGAGCGAAGCGACCGTCGTAACTCCGTCGATCAACGCTGAAGCGAAGCTCGAGCCCCGAAGAAGCTCGTCGTTGGGCGAAATCGTTCGCAGCAACGTGCACATCGAGGGCAGGAGACTGAGTTCCGGGAATCACGCCGTCCGCGAGCGAACGTTCCCACTGCGCACTCGCCCACGACTCGCGAAGGAGAGAGTGAGCACTCCGCGTCTCAGAGAGAAGCGAAGTGAGAAGACTGAGTGGATCAACGAGCCCCGGAAAGATCGGCTGAATGAGCGGCTGCAGGATCGAAGCAGTCCCATCAACCGCACGGCCATCGCCCCAACGCTCGAAGGAATGAGTCGAAGGCGCAAACCAGGTGCACTTCGCCGAAGTCTCATCCTCGTGCAGGCCCAGATAGAATGAGCTGCGCGCCTTCGAGAGCGCAGCAGCGAAACCGCTATCGACCGGAGCGGCGAGCACCGGATTCCACGCCGTGATGACGAGCGTGCTCACCTTCCCCCGCTCCAACTCAGACACGAACTCAGCGAACTCTTCGCGCCGCGCGCGAGGCTGAAGCAGCGGCTCGATGAGCGTGAGCGTCGAGCCCAGATTCCCCAGCGCTTCGTTGAGGGCGAAGCCGAGCGCGTGCAACTCAGCGGGCATCGCATCGCCCACCAACACCAAACCTTCGCCGTGGTGCGCGAGCAACTCGTCACCCACTCGCTTCACCCAGCGCCGATCATCTGCACCAAGCGACGCGTCCTCGTTCTTCCGCAACACGTAGGCCGCCAACGCGCGACCCAACGAATGCACCTGCCGCGAAGACCGACGCAGCCGATGATCGGCGAACGCACCCGTGAGCGTCAGCGAACTCTCCGCGACGTACAGCCGACTCAGCCGATCAGGACGACGCGCGTCCACGAAGTCCTGGGCGAGCGCCATCGTGCGCGGGGTGACCGAGAGGAAATCCGCATCGAGCGAGACCACCACCCTCGCCCGCTCAGCGTGATGCACCACATCGACCTCGCGACCGAACGCGAGCCGCGCACCGCGCGAGGGCTCCTCTGATTCCGCCGGCGCAAACCCCACGAAGCGCGCCCGCGGAAACCGCGCCAACACCTTCCGCTGCAGGTCCTGCTCGAGCGGCGACGCCGACGGCTCCACCAGGAAACGGAGACCCTCACCTTCGTCACCGCGTTTGGCCTCAGCAGCGAGAGCCTGCTCGAGAGAAGCCAAAGCGGTGGGTGAACCCTTGAAAAGAACGACCCGCGCGCGTTTGGGATCGTAGAGATCGAGCAGACTCGCCTGCTCGATCGGCCCCGTCGCCCCGCGAGACGCGGGATGCAGCGGGTTCCCTTCGACCTTCATCGGGCGCCCTTCCCGACTCGTCACCACGAGACCGATCGTCAATCCCCCGAGCGTGAGCCCAGTCGCGTGATGAGTCGCGATCCCCGGCGTCTGCTCCGGAGGCGTGCGCGCGTACGGCAACATCTGCTCAGCAGGCTGTCGAAAGCACCCGCCCAATCCAACGACCGCCGCAGCGGCACTCGCGATCTGCAGAAATTCGCGACGGCGCGGACGCGGCTCGAGGATCTCCGGACCACTCGCTGGCTCGCCCGCCGCGCGTTCCTCGAGGGTCCTCCATTGAAAGTTCACCGATGACACGTGGTGCACTCCGTCCGAGGGTGCACTGACGGCACTGACGCGACTGGAGCGGCGCTCGGCTCCCAGGTCATCGAGGTGATCTGATCCAGCGGTCGCAGATGCGGAGCGGGATCACGATGACAATCGAGACACCACTGCATCGAGAGCGGCGCGACCTGCTCGAGCACCGCCATCTGATCGACGCGCCCGTGACAGGTGACGCAGCCCACTCCGCCCTTCACATGAACCGAGTGATCGAAGAACACGAAGTCCGGCAGCCGATGGACCTTGTTCCACGCGATCGATCGATCCTCGAAGAAGCTGTTCCGAACCACCGCGAGCTTCTGACTCTGCGGCCAGATCTGCGCGTGACACCCCATGCACCGGCTCGTGGGAGGAATGCCCGCAGTCGCGCTCTTCGTGACGGCATCGTGGCAGTACAGACAATCGATTCCGTCATCCGCGACGTGATGCCGATGATCGAACTGCACCGGCTGCCGCACCGACGCGTTGATCCCGTTCGCCAGCGGACTGCGCGCCGCGAGCATCAACATCACGATCAGCACCAACGGTGCAGAGAGCCCCAACGCGAGGAACGCGCGCAGCAGCGCATCGGCAGTGGGCGTGAACAAACTCATGGGGCGGCGGCTGCGCTGCAAGGGATACGCCTCGCTCGCCCCATGGAGGCGACCTCGCCCCACCGAAAGAAGTGCGCGCGCCCGACTCGTTCAGCGCAAGGGACGCCGGCCGCTTCCGAAGCGCAGCTCACGCCTCCAGAAAACGAGGAGCGTGAGCCCCAATGCTGCGAATACCAGCGTGCCGCCGCCGCGAATGATCCCCCAGATCCATGGGCGGTACTTCTGGGTCTTCGGGTCGTAGCGAGTGCAGGTGAGCAGGAAGCGATCGAACGAGGTCCCCACCCTTCCGTCCGCCGCTTCCACCAGGCCGAGCCTCACGTCTCTCGGGGGGAAACGAACCCCATAGAGGTAGCGCGACACGTGCCCATCGGGCGTCACCAGCATGAAGCCCGCGGAGTGCACGTACTGCTTCAACTGCGCGTCATATTGGTACTGGAACCCGAGCTTCTCGCTCAGCGCTCTCACCGTGTCCTCGGTGCCGGTGAGGAAGCTCCACGCTCGTGTGCCCTCCTCCACTCCCAGCTCCTGCAACACCTCTCGCCGTTTCGTCTGCGCCTGTGCCGGGGTTTCCGAGGGATCGATGCTGTAGGTGACGACCTCGTAGTCGACGCCGAGCTCGAGTCCGGTCTCCCGCAGCGTGGAGACCACTCCTCGAAGCACGGTGCTGCAGAGCACCGGACACCCAAAGTACACGGGAGTGATCAGCACCGGCCGACCGGGCTGAAAATACTGCGCGAGCTTCACCACGCTCCCATTCTGATCCGTGAAGGTGAGGTCGAGCGGTAACGCTTCGTTCAAGTTCTCCACGATGCCGGTGGGGGCGGCGAGGGCGGTGCTCCCCAACACGGCCAGCATGGTGCCCAGAAGTGCGGGTCTCATCGGCGCGGCGGCTTTCGAATCTCGTGCCACTTCCGAGAGCGACCCACACACATGTCGGGGAGGGTTGCGGATGAGCGACAAGAGGCGAGGCGGAGATCGGCACCGGCAGCTCTCGCAACGAGTGTCCTCGCGCGCGCCCGGCATCTCGGAGGCGTCGGTGATCAAAGACGACGCCCTGTTCTTTCTCTGCCGCAACGATGGATCGGTCGGAGGACACGAAGGGCATGGTCTCGGCCTCTACTTCCACGACTGTCGCTACTTGAGCCGCTACGAGCTGCGGATCCGCGACCGGCTGCCCGAGAGCCTGCTGGCGACGAGCGGTGACGGCTTTCGCTCGGTCTTTCAACTCACCAACCCGGAGCTTCCCGACAAGCGCGATCCCATTCATCGCCAGGAACTCACCTTGCGGTGGCGTCACATCATCGACTCCAGCAACGGCTCGCTCGCCGATGAGCTCGAGGTGCACAACCACGACAAGCGTGAGCACACCTTCACGATCACGCTCAGCTTCGAGGCCGACTTCACCGACATTGGCGTGATCCGCGGACTGGTCGAAGGCGAACATCGCAAACCGCCGAGCTCGAAGTGGAAGAAGGACGCACTCTCCTTCAGCATGAAGGGCATCGATGGGCGGACTCGCATGTTGCTGGTGCGATTCTCGGAAGCGCCCACCCGCGTGAAGCACGGCGAGGTGACCTTCGAGGTGACGCTTCCACCGCAGGGAGCGAAGCACTTGTTGATCACCCTCACCGTTGGCGAGCTCGACGAGAGCTCACCGCGCGACGTCGAGCAGCGCGCTTCGCAAGAGCTGCATGACTTCGAGAGCGACTCCGAGCGCTCGATGAGCGAGTGGCTCGATGGATTTTCCCGCGTACGCTCGAGCAGCACGCGACTTGACTGGGCGATGGAGCGATCGCTCAGAGATCTCCGCGCGCTGCGCAATCACATCGATGGCGAGCACTTCATCTCCGCGGGTCTGCCGTGGTTCGCCACGTTGTTCGGCCGCGACAGCCTGATCTGCGCGATGCAGACCCTCGCGTTCCGCCCGCAGACCACCGCCGAGACCCTGCAGCTGCTCGCGAGCCTGCAGGGACTTCAGGAGGATTCCTGGAAGGACGAGGAGCCCGGGAAGATCCTCCACGAGCTGCGCGTGGGTGAGCTCGCGCGCGCGGGGAAGATTCCGCACACGCCGTTCTACGGCTCGGTCGACGCCACCCCACTCTTCTTGATCGCGCTCGAGCTGCACGCGCGGTGGACCGGATCACTCGAGCTCTTCCGCGAATTGCGCCCCGCCGCCGAAGCCGCGATGGGTTGGATCGAACGTTTTGGCCCGCCGAATGGCGACGGCTACATCGACTACACCAGCGAGATCGGCGCCGACGGCAGCATCGTCAATCAAGCGTGGAAGGATTCGGGCAACGGCATCGTCGGCGCGAACGGCGAAGTGGCTTCACCTCCGCTCGCGCTGATCGAAGTGCAGGCCTACGCGTATCAGGCGCGGCGCGCGCTCGCTCGTCTCTACGAGCTCGATGACGACGAGCTGCGTGCAGCGGTGCTCAGGGCCGATGCAGAGAAGCTGCGCGTGAAGTTCGATCGCGACTTCTGGCTCCCCACCAAGCAGTTCTTCGCGCTCGCGCTCAGCGGGCGAGATCGAAAGCCGCTCGAGGTGATCTCCTCGAATCCCGGGCACGCGCTGTGGACCGGCATTCTCACCGACGAGCGCGCCGAGCGCGTGGCGAAGCGCCTCCTCGCGGACGACATGTTCAGCGGCTGGGGCGTGCGTACGCTCTCGGCGAACGAGCGAGGATACAACCCGGTGGGCTACCACCTCGGCACGGTCTGGCCGCACGACAACTCGCTGATCGTCGCGGGGCTCCGACGGTACGGCCACGACGACGAGGCGCTTCGAATCTTCGACGGGCTGCTCTCGGCTGCGGCGTTGTTCGACAACCATCGACTGCCTGAGACGTTCTCTGGCTTCTCTCGCGCGCGCCTCGATGCGCCCGTGCGTTACCCGGTGGCGTGTCATCCCCAGGCGTGGGCCGCGGGCTCGCTTCCCTTCATGCTGCAGACGCTGCTCGGCCTCGAGCCCGACGCGTTCGCCAAGCGTCTCACGATCGTGCGACCGCGACTTCCCCAATACATCCAGCGGCTCGAGCTCACCGGCCTGCGCGTGGGAGATGCGAGCGTCGATCTGAAGTTCGTACGCGAGAACGGCCAGCTCACCGTTCGGCCCGAGAGACAGCAGGGGACGCTCGAGGTCGTGACGAGCGCAGCTCTTGCACGACCTTGGGTCTGAGCCGCGCCACCTTCTGGAACGGTGCGCGCCCGCGCCCCAACCGAGGCGCAAAGGAGGTTCGATGTCATCGCGCCAGCGCTTGCGGAGAATGGTCACGGTCATCACCGGAGCATCCAGCGGAGTGGGCCGCGCGATCGCCCGAGCCTTCGCCGCGGAAGGAGCGAAGGTCGCGTTGATCGCCCGGGGCAAAGACGGACTCGAGGCGGCTGCGAGAGAAGTCGAAGAGCTCGGATCCGAAGCGCTCGTGCTCCCCCTCGATGTCTCCGATGCGAAGGCAGTCGACCGCGCAGCCGAGGAGGTGCTCAACGTCTGGGGCCGCATCGATGTCTGGGTGAACGACGCGATGATCTCGGTGTTCGCGCCCGTGGTGGAAACGGAGGCCGAGGAATATCGCCGCGTCACCGAGGTGAATTACCTGGGCTTCGTCTACGGCACGCAGGCCGCGCTGCGCGCGATGCGCCCACGCAATCGCGGGCTGATCATTCAGATCGGCTCGGCGCTCGCGTATCGATCGATCCCGCTGCAGAGCGCGTACTGCGCCTCGAAGGCGGCGATTCGCGGCTTCACTGATTCGCTGCGCAGCGAGCTCATCCGCGAACGCAGCAAGGTGAAAGTGATGATGCTGCATTTGCCCGCGGTGAACACGCCGCAGTTCGAGCAGGTGCGCAACAAGCTCGGAGGACATCCACAGCCGGTGCCTCCGATCTACCAACCTGAAGTGATCGCAGAAGCGGCGGTGCATGCGGTGCTGCATCCGAAGCGCGAGATGTGGATCGCGTGGAGCACGGTGGAGGCGATCCTCGGGCAGCGCGTGGTCCCCAGCGTGCTCGATCGCTACCTCGCGAAGCACGCGTGGGAAGCGCAGACCACGAAGAAGCTCCCCGAGGGACATTCGAAGAGTCACGCGCGCGACGACGTCGACGGTCCGCTGCCTGGAGATCGGGGCGCGCATGGACCCTTCGATTCTCGCGCGCGCCGCAGCAGCGGCCGACTGTGGCTGCGCAAACATCCCCGTCTGACCGGCGCACTCGCGCTCGTCGCGGCGGGCTTCGCGCTCAGTCGTGTGGCCGCGCGGAGATCTTAGACAACCAACGGAGTGACCCATGGCCTCGAAGGTCAGCGACTTCATCCTGCAGCGACTCTCGGAGTGGGGCGTACGCCGCGTGTACGCGTACCCGGGCGACGGCATCAACGGCCTGCTCGGCGCGTTCGGCCGACTGCACGACGGGCTCGAGTTCATCCAGGTACGCCACGAAGAGATGGCGGCCTTCATGGCCTGCGCGCACGCCAAGTTCACCGGAGAGGTGGGCGTGTGCATGGCCACCAGTGGGCCAGGCGCGATTCACCTCTTGAACGGGCTCTACGACGCGAAGATGGATCATCAGCCCGTGGTGGCGATCGTCGGGCAGACCGCGCGCGCGGCGATGGGCGGCGAGTACCAGCAAGAGGTCGATCTGCAGAACCTCTTCAAGGACGTGGCGCACGAGTACGTGCACACCGCGATGACGCCGCCGCAGATGCGGCACTTGATCGATCGCGCGTTCCGCAATGCCCTCGCCACTCGCTCGGTGAGCGTGGTGATCGTTCCGCACGATCTGCAGGAACTCCCCGCCCACGAGCCGGAGCAGAAGCACAGCACCATTCACTCGGGCCTCGGCGCGCATCCACCGCGGGTGGTGCCGCAGCCCGAAGATCTGCAGAAGGCCGCGGACATTCTGAACGAGGGGAAGAAGGTGGCGATGCTGGTGGGCCAGGGCGCGATTCACGCCGCGAACGAAGTGGCGCAGGTCGCCGACTTGCTGGGTGCGGGAGTGGCGAAAGCGCTCCTTGGAAAAGCGGTACTCCCTGATGCGCTGCCGTGGGTGACAGGAGCGATCGGCCTGCTCGGCACCAAGCCCAGCTGGGACATGATGATGAACTGCGACACGTTGTTGATGATCGGCTCGTCCTTCCCCTACTCCGAGTTCTTGCCGGAGGAAGGCCAGGCGCGCGGCGTTCAGATCGATCTCGACGGACGCATGCTCTCGATTCGTTACCCGATGGAGCTCTCGCTGATCGGCGATAGCACCGACACCCTGCGCGCGTTGATTCCACTCTTGCGTCGCAAGCAGGACCGCAAGTGGCGCGCGTGGATCGAAAAGAAGGTGAAGGACTGGTGGGAGGTGCTCGAGGCGCGCGCCATGAACAATGCGGACCCCGTGAATCCCCAGCGCGTGTTCTGGGAGTGCTCGTCGCTCTTGCCCGACAACGCGATCCTCGCGGCCGACTCGGGCTCTTCAGCGAATTGGTACGCGCGCGACATCAAGGTGCGCGAGGGAATGATGGCGAGCCTCTCGGGCAACCTCGCGACCATGGGCTGCGGAGTGCCCTACGCGATCGCCGCGAAGTTCGCGTTCCCCGAGCGCACGGTGGTGTCCT
>CBIHPJ010000395.1:0-8342 GCA_966211295.1 uncultured Myxococcales bacterium
GTGAAGCCCTGTCGCTCGTACCACTCGCGGCGATCCTTCTTGAGGTCGCTCCACTTCACGCCGGCGTCCAGCTCGGGCATCGGACCGAAGAAGCCGTCCTGCCGCCCGCCGATGTCCTGGTAGTACTCGCGCGCGATGCCCTTCGCGGTGAAGCCGATCTTCATCTCGAGTTCGCGCGTCGCTCCCATGAACTTCACCTCGTTCTTCACGGCGAACGCCGCGCCCATGGTGGCCTTGTTCGGGTTGACGTAACTCTCCACCGCGGCGCCCGGAGCCACTTTCGCTTTGAAAGTCATCTTGCCCTCGCGGTCGAGCTCCGCGCCCGCGATCAGGACCTCGGCGCTCACGGCCTCGAGGTGGCCTTCGGGAGTGATCTTGCCTTCGATCTTCGCGGGGCCAATTCCGGCTTCGATGAGGGACTCGGCCTCGACTCCCTCATCGATCACCCTTCCGTCCAGAGTGAGCGTGCCCTTCGCGATAAAGGCGGTGCCGATTCCCACCTCGGAGTGACCTGGGCCTTCGCCCTCGGCCTTCACCTGCCCCTTGAACTTGAAGTCGAGACCAAACGAGCCCGCGGCCAGTTCCTTGCGAAAGACGCTGACCTGGTTGGAGACCGCGTTCGAAGCGCGCTGAGCGCCGATTTCCCGCTTGCAGATGAGACTCGGGAACCGTCCTGCTGCGAGGTCGGAGGAGGAGATGCCTGGTTCGAGGAGCTTGGGAGGATTCGCCAGCGGGCCCAACTCGCGAAGCTCGAACGGCGTCTTGCAGGTCGCCACCTTCGCGCACCATGCGTCGGCGTACGCATCAAGCGCGTCCTCGTATTGGCGCGCACGCGACAGGTTCTCCCCGTGAATGACCTCGCGCAACTCCTTCGGCAACGAGGGCGAGTTCACGATCATCGCGGGCTGGGCAGGCGGCTGCGGATCCTTGAGCCCGGGCGCGAGACGCTCGGCCTGCATCGTCGTCGCGCCGCCGTGGACTGCTGACTCCGCGAGCTCGCGGCGAAGGTCGCTCGGCGCCTTCTCGCACAACGTCTTCAGATCGCCCGAGTCGGAGAGCGCCTTCAGCGCCTTCTGGTACTGCGACGGAGGCAGGCTCTGGAGCAAGCCGATCGCGTGGCGGCAGTCGTCGTTGCTCACCACGAATCCGCTCATCAACTCCTTCACCTGCGCGATGGCCACCTTCGCGTCGAGGGACATCACGCTGCTGGCGGACAGCGAGCCGACGGCGATGCCGTGCTGCCGAATGGGAGATTGAGACTTCGACTCGTCGAACGACTCCACCTCTTGCTGCGTGGCGATGGGCTTGGCGGAGACGGGCGCCTCGGCCTGCTCGAGCTCAGGGGACTGCACGGCGACCAGCGACGATTCACGATTCACAGCGGGCATGAGGACCTCGGGGTTGGAGTTCTCTCGGCCACTACGCACCTCCCGTACCGCGCCCTCGATCACCGCCTTTCGCGACCTTCCTGAACGTCCGCGGTCCACCGAGAGAGACGGACGCGCTGCCCGCGGAGCCAACGAAATCCGGTCACTTCGGAGCGGCACGGGATCTGAACAGGTGCCCGCCACCACACGCTGCAGGAGGCACCACATGGACTCGTCGAACCGCATCTCCCTCACCCCCACCGTCGCTCGTCAGACCCCGCACAACGAGTTCGGCAACGTCCTCAAGAACGCGCTGCAGACCGCGGCGAACGCTGGCGGCGCGCTGCTCAACTCCGTCCCCGGCGTCGGGGTGATCAGCGCGGCGGTGAGCAACGTCAGCGCGCTCGCGAACAGCGGCAGCGCTCAGGCCTCGATGGCCGCCACGGGCGTCACCTCGGTGAACTCTGCGGGCGGAGGCGGCGCGACGGCCCAGGCGCTCGCCACTTCTCCCAACGGCACGCCGAGCGAGCTCTCGGGAATGATCGGCCAGATGCGGGCCGAGGCCGATCGCTCGACCATGATGCAGATGCAGATGCAGCAGGAGAGCCGTGAGTACAACACGATCTCCAACGTGCTGAAGGTGCGGCACGACTCCGCGAAGTCGGCCATCAACAACATCCGCTGAGGCGAGCCATGGCGATCTCTCCTCTCTCGGGCGCCGGCCCCGCGGTCATCTCCGGCACAGGTGCTCAGCAGAAGGTCGGCGAGGGTTTCGGCAAGGTGATGAAGGCGCAGACCGCGCCCACTGGCCGCACCGAGAACGCGCCGATGAAGCCCGCGCCCACCGAGGCGAAGTCGGTGCAGCAGGCGCAGGCCGGCAAGTGCAAGGTCGAGAGCGTCAAGCAGGCGGAGCCCTCGAAGCAGGTCACCGCCACCAAGGTGCTCGACCAGGTGAACCAGGCGCAGAACCGCATGGAGCAGATCCTCAAGCTGGCGGAGTCGGGGAAGTCGTTCTCGCCCGCCGAGCTGCTCTCCCTGCAGACCCACGTGTACCGCGCATCCCAGGAGCTCGATCTGGCCGGCAAGGTCATCGAGAAGGCCACGGGCGGCGTGAAGCAGGTCCTCCAGACGCAGGTGTGAACGCCCCCATGAACCCGAACGCCCTCAAGAACGTCCTCCTCGCCGCGGTCCTCGCCTTCTTCTCCGCGTGCTCCACGCAGATCCAACACGGCCTCGAAGAGCGCGACGCCAACGAGATCGTTTCCGCCCTCGTCGCGCGCGGCTTCGAAGTGAAGAAGGTGGCCGAGAAGGGCAAGAAGCCCACCTGGGCGATCGAGCTCGACGACGCGCAGGCGACCGAGGCGATGCGCGTGCTCAACGAGCTCAAGCTCCCTCGTCCGGCGCGATTGAAGACGCAGTCACTGGCCCAGAGCGTGGGCCTCATCGATACGCCCGCGGCCGAGCGGCTTCGTCAGCTCGAGGCGCAGGAAGGTGACATCGAAGAGTCACTCGAGACGATGGACGGAGTCGCTTCGGTGTCTGTCGAGTTGGTGGTCCCCCCGCCTCCGCGCCCCGGCCAGGTGTCGGTGCCGTCGAAGGCGTCTGTGCTGGTGCGCGTGCAGCCCGTCGCCCTCGAGAAGCTGCAGATGCAGAGGGCCGAGCTGCGCGCGCTCGTCGCTGCCGCGGTGGATGGGCTCAACGCGGATGACGTGGTGATGGTGATCGACCCGGTGATCATCCCTTCGCCGCCGACGAAGGAGGATTCGGCGAGCAATCTGCGGCCGCTGGTGATCGTGCTCGGTCTCGCGCTCTCGGTGGTCGCGATGCTGGTGGTGTTCCTCTCGTGGCGGCTGCGCATGAGCAACCGCGCGCCCGTCGCAGCGTCGACGCAGCAGCCGGTTCCGCCCACCGCCGCGGCTCCCCAGAGGCCCGTGATCAATCCGGCGATTCAGCGAAAGGTGGCGTGAGTCATGACTCACACCAAGGTCGAGCGCCGTCGGCATCATCCTGAAGTCTCGCGAGTGATGGGTTTCCCCGAGCGCGTCGCGCTGTTCGTCGCCGCGGTGCACAAGGCGCGTGCTGAGGAGCTGCTCTCGGGCTTCAGCGAGGCCGAGCATCAGAGGGCGAGCGAGTTCGCTGGCGCGATGAAGAAGTGGGACTCGGCGGGCAGACAGGCGCGGCTCGCTCACGAATTCGGAGTGCGTCACGACGCGGGTGAGCGTCTGCAGCAGCTCGTGGTGCAGGCGTCAGGGGACCTGCGAGCTGCGATCGTCGCTTCGCTCCCTCCGGCGGTGCGGAGCCAGTTTCCCCAGTTCGCGGGAGGCGCTGAGAACTTCCCCGTGGCCATCCGCGCGATCGCCGCGCGCCTGGTGAAGGAGGCGTCCCGCTGACTTGTTCCCTCTCCCTCTGGGAGAGGGCTCAGGGTGAGGGTGCTCATCTTCCCCTCCCCGCGAACGTCTTCGTGAGCGACGCGGCGCTGAGCTCCTGGTCGGAGCCGGAGATCCACTCCGATGAGTCTCTGGGCGTGGACCCTGCCCGGGCATGCAACCGCCCGCAACCACATGAATTCTGGGTTGGCGCAGTCCCTGAACAAGGAGCCGCACATGCTCGACGAAACGACGCAGGTCACGCAGAACAACAAGCCGGCGACGCGCGCGACCCCTCGTCTCCCGCCAGCCGCCAATCGCATTCGCCTCAGCGCGTTGCAGAAGCTGACCCGTGCGCACCTCGCCATCAATGCGCGTCCCGCGGCGTGTGCGGCGCTGATCGAGGCCACGGAGCGCGTCGCGCAGAAGCTGGGTCCGCAGCTCAAGACCGCGATCAGCTGCGAAGCCTCGGTGCTCGCGTCCACCATCCACCCCTTCAGCCACCTCGCGGCACGCGCGCTCTTCGTGACGCTCGAGTTCGGCGGCGAAGCGCTGGGCGTGCTCGAGCTCGACCTCCTCGGCGCCGGAGCGGTGCTCTCGAAGATCACCGGTGGCCAGGAGCCCGTCGGCGTTCCCACTCGCCTCTCGCACATCGAAGAGGCCGCGCTGGGCTGGGTCGCGCTCTCCACCCTCGCCGAGTTGCGCGCGGAGTCGTCGTTCAAGGCGCTCACCCCGCGCCTGGTCTCGGTCACGATGGATCGCACCGAGGTGCTCCGCGCGGTCGATGCGCGCCTGCGTCACCTCGCGGTCGAGCTCCAGCTGACCATCGGAGAGACCCGCTGCCTCGGCCGCCTCCTCGTTCCTTCTCTCTGGGCGCAGTCGAAGTTCGAAGCGATGCCGGTGGAGGAAGGTGCGCCGCTCCTCGAGGAGGTCGGCAACGTCACCGTCCCCGCGCGCTGCCTCATCGGTCACGCCACCGTCTCTCGCCGCGAGGCTGCCGCGCTCACGGTGGGCGACGTCGTGGTGCTCGCGAACGTCACGCAGCAGTCGAGCGTTCTCCTCGGCGCCGGCCGCCTGATCGCGCCCTCCTTCGAGCTCCGCGGCACCTTCACCGCAGAAGGCTTCACCCTCACCCGCGCTTTCGAGCGCCCTACCCAGGAGTCTGAAATGTCGCAGGTCGACCCCAGCGTCCCCGTCGAAGTCGAGATCGAGCTCACCCGCCTGCGCCTGCCGCTGCACCAGCTGGGCAACGTGCGTCCCGGCAGCGTGCTGCCGCTGCACATCAACGCCGCGCAGCAGGTGGTGGTGCGCATCGGCGACAAGGCGGTGGCCCGCGCCGAGCTCGTCGAGATCGAAGGCGAAATCGGCGCCCGCATCATCTCGATGCTCTGAGCCACTGCCATGAACCCCTCGACCTGGTCTCCCCGTCACAAGCTGGTCGCCGCGGCGCTCCTCGCGTTGCTCGCACCCGTGGCCGCTGCGCTGAACGGCGCCTCGGCTGCGACCGCCGCCCGCGTCATCCTTGGCGTCGCGGCCGCCGGTGGCCTCGCGTTCTGGTTCATCCGCGCGCGGGGCGGCCTGGGCACGAAGTTCAAGGATGCGCCTCGCCTGAACGTGGTGCAGCGCGCTGGCCTCTCGCAGCGCACCGGCGTCGCGCTGATCGAGGTCGATGGAAAGCCGTACCTGATCGTTCACGGTGACGGCTTCGCGAAGATCACCCCCACCCGCCGCCCAACGCGCGTCCCCCTGCGCGCGGTGGCTGAGCTCTCGAAAGAAGCCGCGTCATGAACCTCCCCTTCCTCCTCGCCGCCACGAAGACCACCGAGCTGCCGGCTGACGGCTTCGCCAGCAACCAGGTGCAGATGATGGGGCTGCTCGCGGTGATGGCGATCATCCCCTTCGCGATCATGATGCTCACCAGCTTCTCGAAGATCGTGGTGGTGCTCTCCATCGTCCGCTCGGCGCTCGGCACGCAGCAGGCGCCGCCGACCATGGTGCTCACCGGCCTGGCCGCGGTGCTCTCGGCGACGGTGATGGCGCCGACCTTCGAGAAGATGTGGACGCAGGGCCGCTCGAGCTGGAGCGAGGGCCCTGACGCCGTGGCGCTGATGTCGTCAGCTGGGACGGTGCTGCAGCCGCTGAAGGACTTCCTCGTGAAGCACGGGAGCGCCGAGGAGCGTGGCCGCTTCGTCGACATGGCTCGCGAGCTGCGCCCCGCGGAGGAAGCTGGGATGGTTTCCGACTCGGACCTCTCGGTGATCGTCCCCGCGTTCGTGCTCACCGAGCTGAAGGAGGCCTTCATCATCGGCTTCCTCATCTTTCTGCCCTTCCTGGTGCTCGACATGCTCATCGCGAACGTGCTGCTCGCGCTCGGCATGCAGACGCTCAGCCCCAGCCAGGTGAGCCTGCCGTTCAAGATCCTCCTCTTCGTCGCGGTCGATGGTTGGGCGCTGCTCTCGCGCGGTCTCATCCTCGGGTACCGGTGAACTCATGGACACCTCACTCCTCCTCGGTCTTGCCCGCGAAGCGCTGATGTTGATGGTGCTCGCTTCCCTCCCTCCCATCGGCGCCTCGCTCATCGTCGGCTTCATGATGAGCCTGCTGCAGGCGACCACGCAGGTTCAGGAGTCCACGCTCTCGGTGGTGCCCAAGCTCTGCGCGGCGGTGCTCTCGCTGGTGATCGCTGGCCCGTGGATCGGTGCGCAGCTCACCCGCTTCACCACGCAGCTGATGCTCACGCTCCCCTCAGTGGCGTCATGAATGCGGCGGCCCTGACGCTCGCGGTCGACACGCTGCAGCCGCACGTGCTCGCGATCGCGCTGATCGGGGCGCGCCTGATTCCTGTCGCGTTCCTCTGCCCCCTGTTCGGCGGCACGCACGCGCCGATGCACGTGAAGCTGGGCGTGGTGCTGGCGTTGGCGCTCTTCCTCCACTCCGCGGGTGGAGTGAATGCGCCCGCGGGAATGCTCACCGCGTTCGACTTCGCCGCGCTCGCCGCGCAGGAGCTCATCTTCGGAACCTCTCTCGGGCTCGTCGCTGCCCTGCCCTTCGACACCGCGCGCATGGGTGGCCGCTTCATCGATCTCTTCCGCGGGTCTTCGGCCGAAGCGGCGCTCCCGATGGCGGGCTCGAAGGAGGCGGCGACGGGCGACGCGCTCTACCACCTGCTTCTCGCGCTCGGTTCGGCCGGCGTGCTGCTGCCGATGATGGTGATGGCGCTCACGCGCAGCTACGGGTTGGTCGCCCCGGGCGCGTTTCACCACACCGATGACGTCGCGCTGCACCTCGCGGGAATGGTCGGAGCCGCGTTCGCCACGGGCTTCGCGATCGGCGCGCCCATCGCCGGCCTCACGCTCGCGATCGACGCGTGCCTGGGCCTCGCGTCTCGCGCCTCTCCGAACATGAACCTGCAGGACACGGGAGCGCCCCTGCGAATCCTCGGGGGCGGCGCGGTGCTCTGGCTGATGATCGGACTCATCGCCTCGCGCCTGCAGGACTTCGCGATGCAGCACGCGGACGAGATCGTGTCGCTCTCGATCAGGGGGCTGGCGAGCTGACCACGAGGGCCTCTTCCAGCTGCCCGGCCTGTCTGATGTTCACCAGACCGAAGAGCGCCGCGAACACGGGAACGAGCCAGAGCGCACCCTCGAGGCCTGAGTTGCCGCGAGTGAGGACCAATTCGACGACGAGCCAGAAGGGAAGACTGATGAGAATCGGCCACCCACCGCGTACTCCAGCCTGCACGCCCGCGAGCACGAGCCACGGCAACGAGACGACGCCGACGCTGATCAGGACCGTGAGCAGCGAAGGCGTCTCTTTCGCGAACGCGGCCTCGAGCACGCCAAGGAGCAGCACCGCGGCGGGAGCCGTGAGCAGCATCAGCGCGCCGAGACGTGCAGCCTTCTTTTGCCGTTCCGCACGAACGTCAGGGAGTGCCTGGCAGGGCATGCACACCTGGCCCGCCGCGAAGCCTCGCGTCGGCGTGCACTGCGCGCAGCAGAACGAGCCACACCGAGGACAGCTCCCGATTGATGCGTACTGCTGGTGCACCGCGCACCGGGCACGCGGATCGTCCGCGGCGAGCGTCGCCATCTGCCGCAGCGCCTCGGCTTTGAGCGCGGTGGTGCCACGGTCCGAGGCGAACGCACTCCCAGTGCGCGCGACGCCCGAGATCAGAAGCCCGATCGAAAGCAGCGAGATGCGCCCGCCCAACAGCAACACGACGCTCGCGATGATGAGCAGCAGTCCGAAGATGAGCTGCACGTTCAAGCCGCGACCCGCATCGGAAGGCGCCACGGGCCGCACACTCTCGTCGACGAGCAATGCCTTGATGTCGTCGCGCGAAACGCCCTTGCCCTCGAGCTCGCGGGCGATCGCGTCGGGCGGAAAGCCCTCGCTGCGCAGCTTCTTCACCAGCTCCCACGGCGTCTCGCCGGTTGGCGCGACCTCGCTGAGGCTCGTGAGCCCAACGGAGAGGCGTTCACCACCGAGGAGGAGGGCGATTTCGTCGGCCGCATGACCCCGGGCAACCAGCTCGGACTTCAGAACCTCCGAGGAGGCTCCTTCGGCCCGCCGGCGCCTGACGAACTCGTAGGGAGTCTCGGCGTCC
>CBIHPJ010000396.1:0-8341 GCA_966211295.1 uncultured Myxococcales bacterium
GGGTGCGACGGGCGCGAAGGGCGACACAGGCGCAACTGGCCCGCAGGGAGCGACTGGTGCTCAGGGGCCCGCAGGTGCGGCGGGAGCAACCGGTGCGCCGGGCGCGGCCGGTCAATCCGTCATCGCGTCGAGTGAAGGCCCAAGCAGCAATTGCCCGTACGGTGGCACTCGCTTCGATGGCGCGAGCGGCACGAACTACGTCTGCAACGGGGCTGCCGGTGCGGCGGGAGCGCAGGGCGCAATCGGTCCGCAGGGCGTGCAGGGACTGACGGGCGCGACGGGTGCGCAAGGCATCGCGGGTCAGTCGGTCATCGCGTCGAGCGAAGGCTCTGGCCCCAACTGCCAGTACGGAGGCACCCGCCTCGATGGTGCGAGCGGCACGAGCTACGTCTGCAACGGCGCTCCGGGAGCGACGGGCGCGCAGGGGATCGTTGGTCCCCAAGGTGTCGCTGGCCCGCAAGGACCTGCGGGCGCGACTGGAGCCGCGGGCGCGACCGGTCCGCAGGGGCCCGCTGGACCGAGTGCGAAGGACAACACCGGCACTCCGATGCGGCTTTGCTCGGGACGGACTGTCACCGGTCAAACCAACTGGCAGGTCTACCGAAGCGACACGCTCTTCGTGAACGTCGACACGAGCGGCTGCGGCTTCACTTCGACACCCACGTACGTCACCAGCATCACCGGCGCCGCGTACATCGCCTGGACCACCGGAGGCAGCAGTGTCTACGCCTCCAGCCCCACCGGCTTCACGGTCTACGTCGCGTGGGAGAACAACAGCATCAACCCTGTCATGGCCAACCAGGCCGGGTGGGCGGTGAACTGGATCGCGATGGGCAACTAACTGCGTTCGCTACTTCGCGAGCTGGCGGATCGCGGCGGCGCGCTTCTTCACGAGGCCGCCGAGCTTGAGCAGCACGCCGATGCCGCCGCCGCGACCGCGTGCGATCAAAGCGTCGACGAACTGAGTGAACTCCGCGTTCGCCGGAATCCACCAGGCGTCGGGCTGCTTGTTCGAGTCGATGATCACCGTGCGCGGGCGCGTGAAGATTCCGTAGCTGTGCGCGCTGGCGGCGATGCCGGGGCCGGTCTCCTTCACTCCGGTCCACGGAACGTCGGCGAGGATTCCGCCGAAGCCGTGGTTGTTCACGTAGCCCACGCCGACTTCCATGCGACGAACGAGCGCAGCACCGCGCTCGAGATTCGTGGTCCACACCGAGCCGTTGAGTCCGTAACGCGAATCGTTGGCGCGCTTGAGTCCGTCCTCCGCGTCCTTCACGCGCACCACTGCGATCACGGGACCGAAGGTCTCCTCGCGCACGACCTCCATGTCGTCGGTGCAGTGGTCGAGCACGGTGGCCTGGAAGCCGAGGCCGGGGCCGATGCGCGCGCCGCCCGCGGTGACCTTCGCGCCCTTCGCCTTCGCCTGCTCCACGTGCTTCTCGACGATCGCGAGCTGAGCGGCGTTCTGCAGCGGGCCGAGATCGCTCTCGTTGTCTCCGGTCGACACGCGCAGCTTCCCGACCACCTTGGTGAGCAGTTCGACGAAGCGATCGGCGACCGCCTCCTCGACGTACACGCGCTCGATGGCGGCGCAGTTCTGTCCGCAGTTGTGCATCGCCCACTGCGCCACGCCGATCGCGGTGCGCTCGAGATCGCAGTCAGCGAGCACCAACGCCGCGTCCTTGCCGCCGAGCTCGAGCGACGTGGGAATGAGCCGCTCCGCCGCGCGCACGGCCACGCGCTTGCCTGACGGAACTGATCCAGTGAAAACGATCGCATCGGCGTGATCGACGAGTGCCTGGCCGACGTCGCCCGCGCCCTGCACCAGACCGACGAGACCCTTGGGGAACACCTCGGCGCAGAGCTGGGCGAGGAACGCTCCGGTGCGCGGGGTGTGCTCGGAGGGCTTGAGCACCACTCCGTTGCCCGAGAGCAGCGCGGGGAAGAGCGACTTCCAGAAGTTGCCGAGCGGGTAGTTCCACGGAGCGATGATGCCGATCACTCCGCGCGGGACGTTCTCGGTGACGCCCTTCTTCCCGGGGAAGTCGAGCATCGAGAGGGCGACCTTCGTCGGCTTGAGTGCGCCCTTCGCCACGTCGATCGCGGTCTCGATGTACGGGACCAACGAGGTGAGCTCGCTCGCCTTGCACTCGGTGACCGAGCGGCCGGTCTCCTGCGACATCACCTTCGCGATTTCGTCCGCCTTCGCGAGCACCGCCTGGCCCAACGCGCGCGCGGTGTCGGCGCGGGTGGCGAGGGGCAGGGCGCTCCAGTTCGCCTGCGCTGCACGTGCTGCAGCGATCGCGGCGCGGACCTCATCGACGGTCGAAGACTTCACCGGCTCGAGGGCCTTCAAGTCTGCGGGGTTGATGCTTCCGGGGGCGTCGGCGGTCATGCGCCCACAAAGAGCAGAAGAGACCGTTCTGCTCAAGGTCCCGCATTCAGGGAGTCACGGGCTTGCGCCGAGCAACGACCACGAATTCGAGCGCGACCATGGCGCCGATCAACGTCACGACGCCGACCACCTGAACGATGCCGGTACTGATCGCAACTGCATGACCGACCCAACGCGGAGCTCGCATTCCGCTCTGACTCTTGGAGCAGATGGAACTCATCGGTGTGCAGAGGCTTTCACACGTTCGCGACAGCAGCTTCACAGCGCCGCACGGAAGTCCGCTGAATCGCGGGTGCGGAGGGTGGGCGTGAACCTGCAACCAGGGGCGACATGCTCGCACTCTCGGTTGCTCTCATCGTCGTCTCCGCGTCCCCCATGAAGCACTACCGCGAGGGCAAGGCCGAACGTGCCGCTCGCCTCATGACCAACGAAGAGCGCGCGCAGCTGTTGCGCTTCAACGTTCAGCTCGATTCACTTCATCGCCCCGCCAGCAACCAGCTGCTCCTGACTGGCTCGATCGTCGTGATGTCGGCGGCGGCCGTGGTGCCGGTGGTGGCTGGCGCGATCGGCTTCGTGGGCAGCGTGTTCCTCGGCATCTTCGGCTTCCTCGGTCCGAGCCTGTGGACGCTGATCCCCGAGATGTGGGTCGCGCTCTTCTCGTGGATCCCCGTCTGGGGATGGATCGCGATGGGCGTCGCCGCCGTCGCGGGCGTCGCGATGTTGTTCAGCGCGCAGGCGTCCGATGCTCCTCGGCGTGACCAGGTCGAGGCGGTCACTCTCGAGCGTCGCCGACTCGTCAATCTCGCGGCCTCGCGCCCTGACATGCAGGTGGTGGCGCCGCCGCTGGTGACTTTCTGAGATGAGTGGGACGCGCTCCGTAGGAAAGGGGGAGAAATCGTCCCCTTCAGCTACTCGCGCCGAGCGGCTCGCAGTGATGCAGAGCGCCGAAGCGCCCGAAGTCGGCGTGCGGTCACCATTCTCTGACGGGCAGAAAAACGGGGGCGGCGCTTGAAAACATGAAACAAGGAGTCATGTCTGAACACGCCGCCCGGCGCATCGCCCTCTTCATCGACTTCGAGAACCTGGTCACCAACACAGGCATCACCCCCTCGAGCTTCGACATTCAGCCTTCGCTGGATCGCCTGCTCGAGAAGGGGAAGGTGATCTTCCGCCGCGCGTACTGCGACTGGTCGCGCTTCAAGGAAGCCAAGACCCACCTCCACGAGCACGGAGTGGAGCTGGTGGACGTTCCTCCCTCCACCCGCGCGGGGAAGAACTCGGCCGACATGCGCCTGGTGATCGACGCGCTCGAGCTCTGCTACGCGCGCGAGCACATCGACACCTTCGTGATCGCGTCAGGCGATTCCGACTTCGTGCCGCTCGCCAGCAAGCTGCGCGAGAACGACAAGTACGTGATCGGCATCGGGGTGAAGCAGTCCACCAGCCCGGTGTTCGTGAAGGCGTGCGACGAGTTCATCTACCTGAAGACCGAGAAGGGCGAAGGCCGCGGCAAACCTCGCGACGAGCACCGCGAGAAGCGCCACGAGAAGCCCGCAAAGGGCGATGCGAAGAGCGAGGGCGGCGCCAAGAAGCGTGAGATCCCCCAGCTCGTGCAGGAGGTGGTGAGCAGCCTCGTGAGCCGCGCGACGAGCCCCCTCAATCCTTCCTTCATCAAGGAAGCGCTCGTCCGCAAGTCGCCTGACTTCGACGAGCGTGATCACGGCTTCTCTTCCTTCAGCCGCCTGCTCGAGGCGATGGAGAAGGAAGGGCAGCTCCAGCGCATTCAGCAGGGACGCCAGTGGTACGTGGTCGCGAAGGAAGGTGGGAAGGAAGGCGGGAAGCCCGTCTCGACTCGCGAGGGCGGCGCGGAAGCGGAGCTGGAAGAGGAAGAAATTCCGGACCCCGAAGAATGACGTGACACCCTGATGTGATCCAAGCTGCGCACCCTCAACGCTGCGACCCCAACTGGAGCCGACCATGACGATCCGTACGACCAAGCGAGTCGAGACCCTGCTGTCGAACAAGAAGATCAACACGGAGTCCAACGACTACAAGGCGTACGGGCGCACGCTCCCCGGGCACACGCCGCCGCTCTTCGGCCAGCAGTACAAGTTCGGCAAGGCCGAGGCGGTGAAGCTGAGCAAGGCGATCGTCGCGAACTACGAGCCGGCCACGGCGAAGCGGGTGCTCAAGGAGATCTACGCGCGCTCCTCGACCAACATGATGTCGAAGGGCACCGTGGCGCTCACCCGTGACGGCGCGGCGGAGCTCAACAAGCTCGCCAAGCAGCTCGGCGTCGACCTCAAGTTCACCTCGGGCCAGTCGCGCCCGATTCACCCGGTCGGCTGAAACTTCATGGCTGGGCAAAAAGCGCTCAAGAGCGACGCTGAGGTGAAGGCCGCCGTGGACTCGCTCCTCGGTGAGTTCGGCGTCGTTGGTGAGGCCGAGGGCGACTTCGGCGAAGGTGAAGTTCCTCGAGTGAAGAACGGCGAGTCGGGTCACTCCGTGGCGACCTCGGCTGACGCCGATTCGCTCTGGGGCGGCAAGAGGAAGTGACTGATCCCTGGAAGAAGCTCCGGAGCGCGCGGCCGGCTCGCGTGCGCTCCGCGATGTTTGAGCTTCCCAAAGGAGAGCTTCCTGAGAACGACGCGGCGAGGCGCTTCTGGTCTGAGAGGACCTGGAGCGAGTTCGCTGCCGTGCCCGCGGTGTCCCAGGTGGTGCTCGCGCTCACCCGTGAAGGCGCGCCGCTGGAGACGCTCGGTGCGTACACCGCGATCGCTGACGATGAAGTACGGCATGCGCTGCTGAGTCAGGCGCTCGCGGAGAAGCTGGGCGGCTACGTCGATGAGGTCCCCGAGGGGCTGGGGTACGCGCCGCGCGGGCTCGCGAATCCGTCAGATGTTCCGGTGCATGTGTGGGCGCTCGCGAATGGGTGCTTCTCGGAGACGGTGTCTCTCGCGCTGATTCGCGGGCGGCACGCGAAGACCGAGCATCCGGTGATTCGAGCGGTGCTGGCGGAGACGCTGAAGGATGAAGCGGTGCACGTGAAGGTGGCGTGGGAGCTCGCGGGGAATTTGCTGCCGACGCTCGATGCGCGGACTCGCCGCGATCTGCGTGGGTACGGTGGTGAGCTCGCGGAGATGCTCAGGCGGACGTTTGGGACTCAGAATCTGCCGGCGGCGTTGGCGAAGAGTGAGAAGCGGCTGCGCGATCGCACGGCGGAGGCGGGGCTGGGGGCGTTGAGCGCCGATGCAGAGAACGAGATCGTGAACACCGCGCTCGCTGAGATCGACGCGAGGTTGAGCAAGTTGCTCGCGTGATTTTCTCGGGGTGAGGGCATGCCCACTTCAGCTGAGTGGTACCAACGTGCTCTCGACGCACTCGAACGGTCTCGAGGTGCTGATCGTTCTCACGAGTACGAGAGCGATCTCGACGACGCACTCTCCGCTTTCGATCAGGCGATCCACATCGATCCGAAGCACTTCGAGGCTCAGCGAGATCGCGGGTTCCTCCTCGCGCATCGGGAGCAATACGAAGCGGCGCTCGACTCGTTCGTAGCCGCAGCGGCGCTGAGACCGCCGGACCTCGAGACGCTGAACGCGGTCGGCACCTGTCTGCTCTCGCTGAAGCTCTTCGAGCGCGCGCTCGACGAGTTTGACGAGGTGCTTCGTCGTGAGCCGAATGATGACGTGGCTCTCGTGGGCCGTGCGGAGGCACTGAGCGGTCTGCGGCGAGATGAAGAAGCGATCGCTGCCTGGGATGCCGCGATCGCCGTGCTCGACACGCGCAAGGTCGAACACGACGGGAAGATGATTCGCGATCTCACAGATGATTGGCGCGCGGATCGGGCTCGTGAAGCTCGTGCGGCGGCGATCGCGCGTGGATGAAAATGTCTGCCTCAGCCCGACCCTCCCCCGAGGGAGAGGGAGGCAAATGGTTCACTTCCGAGCGCGGTGAGACGAAAAAGGAGCTCGAAGAAGGGCCGATGTGAGCTCGTGCCTTGTCGAATCGGGTGCCATGCGAGATCACTCAGCACCCGCTGTGCCGCTCGGCGTGGAACGCGGGTTGCTCTCGTAACTGCGAATGCGTGAGCACGGCGTCGTCGCGATGGCGTTGAACTACCTCCAGGCCCAGCCGTTCATCCTGGTCTTCCTCGTCGTCGCCGCGGGCTACTTGCTCGGGCGGATCAAGGTGAAGGGCATCTCGCTCGGCGCGACGGTGTGCACGTTGGCGGTCGCTCTCGGCTTGAGCCTGTTCGCGAGCGCGGGTTTCGACATCGGCTACAAGATCCCCGACTTCGCGAGCACGATGTTCTTCAACCTCTTCATGTTCGCGGTGGGCATGAAGGTCGGGCCGCAGTTTCTCTCGGGTCTCAAGCGCGACGCGCGGTACTTCATCTTCCTCGGCGTGATGGTGCCGCTCGTCGCGATCGGCCTGACGTTCCTCGTGGAGTGGCTCTTCAAGCTGCCAGACGGAATGACGACCGGGCTGCTCGCGGGATCGAACACCGCGACTCCGGGCCTGGGTGCAGCGACGGATGCGATGCGGAGCGGCGCCTCGCGGCTCACCGAAGGCACCAGCGCGGAAGACGCGATCGGCAAGATGTCGACGGCGTTCGCCTTCGCCTACTGCGTGTCGATGATGGGCTTCATCCTGCTGATGAAGGTGCTGCCGCACGCGTTCCACAAGGACGTGGTGAACGACGCGGTGCTCTTTCAGAAAGAGACCGAGGGAGACAGCAAGCTTCCGCTCCCCGGCACGGCGGATGAGTTCTTCATTCGCGAGAGCCCGAGCGACGTGCGCACCTATCGCCTCGAGTTGGTGGACGCCGACGGCCAGGCGGTCGGAGACATTCGCCGCCAGTACACGCGCGTCGCTGTGGAGCGCATTCGCCGCGACGGGAAGATCTACGAGGTGACGGATGATCTTCGCCTGCGGAAGGGCGACATCGTGGCGCTCGTCGGCAACACGCAGCGGATGGTCGACGTCATCGAGGACAACGTGGGGCCCGAGGTCTCAGATCCCGAGCTGCGTGACATCGGCCGGGAGTCCGCGGACGTCGTCGTTCGAGACAAGCGCTACACCGGCAAGACGCTCGGAGAGCTCGCGGCTGCACACGGCTACGGGCTCTACCTGAACGGCGTCTTCCGCTCGGGGCAGGCGATCCCGTACGGACCGGCGACGATCGTGGAGAAGGGCGACGTGCTGCGCGTCACCGGGAGTCGTCGGCGCATCGAAGCGCTCACCGAGCACTTCGGCCGCGTGGTCACCTCGAGCATCAGCACCGACATCGCGACGCTCGCGATTGGACTCTGCGTGGGCGCCTTCCTCGGTTCGCTCGCGTTGCCGATCAAGGGCATCAAGTTCAGTCTCGGAGCGGCCGTCGGCTTGTTGCTCACCGGAATCGCGCTGAGCATTTTCCGCACGCGCAATCCCGCGCTGGGTGGCCCGTTCCCTGAGCCCGCGCGTCAGTTGGTGGAAGATCTGGGACTCAACGTGTTCATCGCGATCCTCGGCATCAACTCGGGAGCGAGCGTGCTGGCGGCGGCGAATGACGGCGCGATTCTGCCCATTCTCGCGAGCGCGGCGATCGTCGGTCTCATCCCTCCGGTGCTCGCGTGGATCGTGGGGCAGTACCGCTTCAAGATGAACAGCGCGCTGCTGATGGGCGCGGTGTCTGGCGCGCGGTGCAACAGCGCGGGCATGCGCGCCTCGCAGGAAGAGACGCACAGCAACGTGCCGGCGATCTCGTACCCGGTGACCTTCGCGATCTCGAACATCGTGCTGACGCTCGCTTGCTACTTGTTCGCGATCTTCAACCCGTGACGCGGCCGGGAGGAAGGGGCGCCTTCCAGCCGAAGATGATCGCGAGCGCGCGCACTCCCACGGCGACGGCCCAGCCGAGAAGACCGGCCGCGACGTTGGGGAGGAATCGTTCGGTGATCA
>CBIHPJ010000397.1:0-8333 GCA_966211295.1 uncultured Myxococcales bacterium
CTCGGTGCTCGCGACGCTCGACCGCACCCACGACCCCGAGCGCGTCCCGCGCGCGGTCGAGTGGGCGCTCGGCGCGAGCATCGATCGACGAGAACCAGGATCCCGGAGTCATCTCGAAGCTGGGCCCGTCGAGGAGGAAGTCGCGCTCGAACTCTTGCCAACCCGGAATCTGAGTGGCCGCGAGGTAGGCCGGATCATCGAGGTTCGGATCGAACGCGGGCACCTCGGGGAAAGGCTGCGGAGCGGAGTTCTTCTGACGAATCAGCGATCGCTCGGTCGCCACGAGCGTCACGAACGCGCCGCGGCTCAACTCTGGGAGCTGCGTACGTGTCGAGCGTGACACTGGCCTCGTCGAATCTCCCCAGGCGTCGCAACAGCTCGACCTGCATCAACTGCGCAGTTCGCTTCGCTTCCAACGGGCTGACCCCATCGTGCAGATCCGGAGAAGTCGGTTGCGCGGCGAACTCGACGAACTCCTTCAGGGCACGCTCCGTGATCGTCCGCCACTCGGCGGGAGGGCCGTTCTCCACCTCCCAGGAAGCGCGCAGCCATTCGAACGCGATCTCGGGCGAGCCGCGCCGGAGCTTCTCGAGCAGCAAGCCCCGCAGCGCGTGGCTCGACGATCCCCGGGCGAGCTCCTCGTACTCGGAGGAATCGACGATTCGGCGCGCGGTCTCCAGCTCGTCTTCGTCCGCGACGCCGGGCGCGAGCACGTACTGGCAGCGTGAGCAGCGAATGATCGGCCGCTCGAGAGCGCCCTCTCCTACCGGACGCAGATCGAGGCGGAGACCCGTTTGGGTTCCGCTCAACACCGCGGCGGTCTCCACCACCGTGCCATCGAGTGGACACGTGGTGTGCGTCACGCCGTGCGGCGCTGGGCGCTGAACCGGCTCAGTGGCTCTCGTCGCGAAGAAGACCGCGACGGCCACGCTCGCCACCATTCCCACCGCCCCGAGCCAGCGAAGCCTCATTCAATTCCGCACTCTTTGAGGATCTCCGCGGTGTGCTGACCGATCGTCGGCGGCTGCTTGATCGGCACGTCACCGAAGCGCAGCGGCGTGCGGAGCCACATCACCTCGCCGTCCTTCGCGAACAGCCCGCGCGCCTGCAGCTGCGGATCTTTGAGGATCTCGTCGCCCTCGAGCACCGGCTCCACGCAGAGGTCGAGCGGCTTGAACACCGCCACCCACTCCGCCTGCGTGCGCGATGCGAAGACCTTCTCGAGCTCGACGCGAATGGCCTTCCCCTGCTCTCCCGTGTCGTAGGCGCCAGAGAGCAGCTCAGGCCGCTCGATCGCCGCGCACACGCCCGCGAAGAACTTGGGCTCGAGGGAGCCCACCGCGAGGTAGCGATCGTCCTTCGTCTTGTAGATGCCGTAGCAGGGGTAACCGCCGTTGAGCGCCTCGCGCCCGCGCGCGAGCGGAGTGCCGTCGGGTCCCATCAGCATGCGCGCCGCGAGGTGCATGTGGAGGAACGCCATCGAACCGTCGGTCATCGACACGTCGACGAAGCGGCCCTTCCCCGTCGTGTGCCGCTCTTGCAGCGCCGCGAGGATTCCGATGATCGCGAAGAGGCTGCCGCCGCCGATGTCCGCCATCTGCACGCCGGGCATCGCGGGCGCGCCGCCGTCGACGCCGCCGTACATCAGCGCGCCGGAGCGAGCGATGTAGTTGAGATCGTGTCCCGCCTTCAGGCGATCGGGGCCGGTGTTTCCGTAGCCGCTGATCGAGCAGAAGATGAGCTTGGGATTTTCCTTCGAAAGCGCCTCGTAGCCGACGCCGAGACGATCGAGCACTCCGGGACGGAAGCTCTCGACGAGCACGTCGTAGTGCTTCACGAGGTTCTTGAGCACCTTCACTCCGTCGGGTGATTTGAGATCGACTCCGATGGAGCGCTTGTTGCGATTGAGCCCGAGGAAGAGCGCCGAGGTGTCGTCCTTCATCGGCGGAGAGTGGCGCGTGTAATCGCCTGAGCCGGGCTCTTCGAGCTTGTCGACCTGAGCGCCGAGATCAGCGAGCACCAACGTCGCGTAGGGGCCGGGCAGCAACCGCGAGAGATCCAGCACCTTCAATCCAGCGAGGGGGAGCGACACGTTGCGACCTCCAGAAAGGGAAACGGCGCTCCCATTCATTGGAAGGGAGCGCCGTGGGGTTCACCCTCACCCCGACCCTCTCCCGGAGGGAGAGGGAGATAACTCAGCCCATCAGCTTGGCGAGCTTCATCGCCAGGCCCATGTCCATCGGCTTGAACTTCAGCTTGCCCGTCATCGCGGCGGTCTGCGCCGAGAGCTGCTTGCTGATGATCTTCTCGAAGTCGGCCGCGGTGGCGGTGATCGTCATCTTCGACTCGCCGTTGGTACCGCTGCTGACCCAGGCCTCGGACTTGGTGCAGTCGAGGGTCCAGGCGCCGCCGCCGTCGCCAGTGATGTTGAAGTGGATGACCGCGTTGATGTCCTTGCCGATCTCCGGCTTGTCCGTCAGGCGCTTGGGGATCTCGGTCTCCAGAATGTCCTTCACAGCCATGGGTGCTTCTCCTGGTGAATGAACTGCGTTGACTTCAATGCGTTGACTTCAAAATCAACCGGCGCGGGTTGTAGTGACGAGGTACTCGCCGGTCAAGGTATGGCGGCTTCCTTCTTCAGAAGCTCCTCGAACGTGGCGATGGGCATCGCCTTGAGCTCTTCGCCTCCGTGACGGCGAGGAGAGACGGCTCCCGCTTCCTGGTCGCGATCACCAATCACGAGGATGAAGGGCACCTTGCGCATCTCGGCTTCGCGGATCTTCTTCTGCATCGACATGCCGCGATCGTCGAACTCGATCTTGAAGCCCTTCGCGTTGAGCTCGGACGCGATCTTCTTGCCGTAGGCCTCCTGGCGATCGGTCACGTTGACGATCACCGCCTGCGTGGGCGCGAGCCAGGTGGGGAACACGCCCGCGAAGTGCTCGATCAGGATCGCGATGAAGCGCTCGAAGCTGCCGTAGATGGCGCGGTGGAGCACCACGGGGCGGTGCTCCTTGTTGTCGTCGCCCACGTAGGTGAGATCGAAACGTTCGGCGGCGATGTAGTCGAGCTGGCAGGTGCCGAGCTGCCACCGGCGGCCGATGCTGTCGCTCACCACGAAGTCGATCTTCGGGCCGTAGAACGCGCCGTCGCCCGGCTTGAGCTCGTACTGGACCTTCATCTGCTCCAGCGAGCTCTTGAGCGCAGCTTCAGCGCGATCCCACAGCTCGTCGGAGCCGAGGCGCTTCTCGGGCCGCGTGGAGAGCTTCGCTTCGTACTTGAGCCCCACCGCGTTGTAGACCTTGTCGAGGAGCGTGACGAAGCGGAGCACCTCGTCGCCGATCTGATCTTCGCGGCAGTAGATGTGCGCGTCGTCCTGCGCGAACTGGCGCACGCGGGTGAGGCCGCCGAGCGCGCCCGCGGCCTCGTTGCGATGCAGGACGTCCTGGGTGTGCAGGCGCAGCGGGAGATCGCGGTAGCTGTGCTTGCCGAACCCGAAGAACACGTGGTGCGAGGGGCAGTTCATCGGCTTGATGCCGAAGTCGAGCTCCTTGGAGTCGGAGTCTTCGACCAGGAACATGTTCTCCTTGTACTTGTCCCAGTGGCCGCTCTTCATCCACAGCTGCTTGTTGAAGAGCAGCGGCGTCTTGATCTCGACGTAGCCGTCTTCGCGCGTGAGGCGGCGCATCCAGTCTGAGAGCGTCTGGTAGATGGCCGTGCCCTTCGGCGTCCAGAACGCGGCGCCCGGAGCGACCGGGTGGAAGTGGAAGAGGTCGAGCTCCCGGCCCAGGCGGCGGTGATCGCGCTTCGCGGCTTCCTCGCGCTGCTTGGCCCACGCCTCGAGCGCCTTCTTGTCGAAGAACGAGATGCCGTAGATGCGCTGGAGCTGCTCCTTGGTCTGATCGGCGCGCCAATACGCACCCGACGCCGAGAGGAGCTTGATCACGCCGATCTTCCCCGTCGACGGACCGTGGGGCCCGAGACAGAAGTCGACCCAGTCACCGTGCTTGTAGAGGGTGAGCGTCTTGGCGCCCTTCGCGACGATGTCGTTGACGATCTCGACCTTGAACTTCTCGCCCATGCCCTCGAAGAGCTTGATGGCGTCGGCGGCCGCGACCTCGCTGCGCACGAAGGGCGCGTCCTTCGCGATGATCTCGTTCGCCTTCTTCTCGATCGCCTCGAGCTCCTCGGGGGAGAACGGCGCGGGCTTGCCGTCACGGAGGCGATAGAAGTCGTAATAGAAGCCCTCCTCGATCACGGGGCCGATGGTGACCTGCGTGCCGGGGAAGAGCGCCTGCACCGCTTCGGCGACCACGTGAGCGGCGTCGTGGCGCGCGACGTCGAGCGCCTCAGGCGACTTCGTGGTGAAGATCTGCAGCGACGCATCGGAGTCGATGGAGCGCGAGAGATCCGCGTCCTGCCCATTCACGCGCGCGAAGATCGCGGCCTTCGCGAGGCCAGGGCCGATGTGGTTCTTGACGAAATCAAAGACAGAGATGCCTGCCGCGGCTTCCTTCTTGGAGCCGTCCGGCAACGTGATGGTGACGAGAGCGCCCATGATGGGGCCTCCTTTAGCGTTTGAAGCGATGGGGAGTGGGAGAAATGAGATCAGCCGGAGGAGACGCTCTGGGAAGAGCGACTCACTCCGGCCGAAGAGTGCACGTTGTCGTGCAGCGGGGACTCATCGAGGGTCGGTACGTAGCAGACCCTCGAACCTGACGACGACCGGGCTTAAGCGCAGGCGACCGTCACGTTGTGCAGGTGCGTGGGGAAGGCCGTGGAGGAGCCGAGCGTGGAGGCCGTGGTCACCATGGTCCCCGCGAGGATCATGGTCCGCTGCGCGGCGGTGAGCGTGATCATGTGATCGTGATCCGCCGAGCCCAGGATGCTGTAGGTGATGTCACCAGAGGCGCTGAAGTCAGCCACGGGCACCATCAACGAGTGGCCGTGATTGGCGGTGATGGCCGTGTCGTGGCCTCCGTTCGTCAGGCAGGTCGACGCGGTGCCGCCGCCGGTACCGCCGCCCATCGGAGTGCCGCCGCCCGTTCCTCCGCCCATCGGAGTGCCGCCGCCGGTGCCGCCACCCGTCGCAGTGCCTCCTCCCCCGCCGGTCGCGGTGCCGCCGCCAGTCGCGGTGCCGCCGCCAGTCGCAGTGCCGCCGCCAGTCGCAGTGCCTCCTCCGCCACCCGTCGCAGTGCCTCCGCCGGCAGCTCCACCTCCAGCGGCGCCTCCGCCCGCGCTGCCCCCGCCTCCTCCTGTGGGAGAGGGATTCGAGGTGCCACACGCAGAGGCGAGCGCGGTGCCACCGAGGAACGTCACAGTGAGTCGGATGAATTCGCGGCGGTCGGTCATGCGCAGGAATGCGACGCCATGAAAATCACCGCCCAACTGAAGACGGGGTCATTCGCAGTCGCCGACTCAGGTGTCAGTGCGACAAGTCACGGGCAGAAACGAAAAAGCCCGGCGATTTCTCGCCGGGCTTCTTCCACTTTCTGCTGTGCGTCCTGATGGTCTCGAACCATCGACCCCCACCGTGTCAAGGTGGTGCTCTACCGCTGAGCTAAGGACGCGAAAGTGCGGCGGCTTCTATCGATCGCCATCCGCAACTGTCAAGAACGCAGTACATCGGCGACGCCGTATGAGTCTTCTGCCTGACAGCGCCAGCTTCCACGAGAGGGTCCAGGACTGCTTCGTCGCCTACCGCGGACACGGGGTGAGCCTCTCCGCGGTGGACCTCGAAATCCTCGATGCCTGGGCCGAGCTCGACGTGCCTTTCGAGGTGATCGCACGGGGTTTGCGGAAGGCGGCTGAGGCGGCGCTCTGGGACTCGAGTGCAGAAGATTCCCACGTACGCACGCTGAAGGCCTGCCGGCGCACCGTCGAGACCGAAATCAGCAAGTACGTCGCCCGTGCAGCGGGTCGCGGAGGCAGCGAAGAGAAGACCGAGCCCTTCCACGTCACCCGGCACAAGAAGTTGGTGGCCGCGATCAAGAAGGTGACGAAGCCCAACGTGCCCTCGTGGATCGAGCGGCTCACTCTTCCGGAAGATTTCAGTCACGGAGATCGGCAGGAACAGCTCGCGCTCAACCTTCTGCTCCGCAACCTGCCCTTTTCGCAGCGGACGAGTCTCTTGCGCGAAGCACGCGAGGTGGTGGAGAAGGCGCCCTCGATGTCAGCGGCCACGAAGCGGGAGTCGTTGCGTTTCCATCGTGCCGCGTTGGTGCGGCAGGCGTTGTCCATGCCGGCCCTCTGGTGAAAGTGGAGTCTCGTGCAAGCGAAAGCGAATCCCAGCGAGGCAGGCGGCATTCTCTTCGAGCGCGTCGGGGACTACGCGGCCGCGCGCCTCACGCTGAAGCTCGAAGATTGTCCTGACTGCGGCGGCACCGGGCTGATTCGCACCACCACCACGCAGAACGGGCGCACGTACGATCAGGTCACTCCGTGCCCGCGCTCGAAGCTGAAGCGCCGCGCCGAGAGCTTCAACGCCGCGCGCCTTCCCGCGGTGCACGCGCAGGCGTCGTTCGAGGGCTACAAGACGCCGAGCACCGAGCAGGGTCGCGCGTTGCAGGTCGCGAAGGACTTCGCGTTCCGCTACCCGCAGCCGCGCGGCTTCATCCTCAGCGGGCCGGTGGGCACGGGGAAGACGTTCCTGATGTGCGCGACGCTCAAGCACCTCGCGATCGAGCTGGGCGTGCGCGTGTCGTACGTGGAGATCTCGCTGCTGTACTCGCAGATTCGCCGCGGGTTTCAGGACGGCAAGTCAGGTGGAGAGATCATCGGTCCGCTCTCCCAGGTCGACGTGCTGGCGATCGACGAGCTGGGCAAGGGCCGCGGCAGCCAGTTCGAGCTGGAGACGCTCGATGAGCTGATCGCGCGCCGCTACAACGCGGGCAAGGTCACGCTCTTCGCCACCAACTATTCGCTGAAAGCGCCCGAGGAGCGCGCGCAGCGGGGCTACTTCAGCACCGAGAGCGCGCTCGAGGCGGGCAAGGACTCCAAGCTGCTGTGCGATCGCGTGGGCGACCGCATCTACAGCCGGCTCTGCGAGATGTGCGAGTTCGTCGAGTTCTCGCCGAACACCATCGACATGAGGCGGAGCCCGCAGGTCCCCGCCAAGAAGCGCAGCTGAGAATTACTGAGCGCCGCCGCAGATCCAGTCTTTGAAGATCTTCTTCTCGTCGGCGGTGAGCATCGTGGTGTCGTTCGGCATGCGGCCGTAGACGTTCTCGCCCTTGGGGCCCTGGCGGCCCGTCGTCGCGCCACCGAGGATCTTGAGCCACAGCGAGCTGTTCGCGAGCGACTTGTTGGTGCCGTCGACCACCTTCAGCGTGCCGGCCGTGCTGGCGTAGACCGATTTCTTGTTCACGATCGTCGCGGTCGTCGATGCGGACGAGTAGTCCCCGAAGGAGTCGCCTGCCAGGTGGCAGCTGTTCCCGCACTTTGCTTCGATCAAGGGCCGCACGTTGGTCGCGAGCGTCGCCGCGGCAGGGGCTGGATCGCAGGTGAGCTCCGGGTCGCCGGGAGGGCTGCACGAGACAAGACCGGCGAGAGCAAAAGTTCCGATGATGAGCTTCTTCATGAGGCCGCGGACCATACCCAATCTCGGGGGCGTAGTAAGTCGCGTGCCATGGGGAATTGGCGCTCGCTCGCGATTTCACTCGGGCTGATGTTGTTGGGAGCGATCGTGTTCTCGATCTGGCCGGTCTCCACGCCCGAGGTGTCGGGTGGAGCCGACAGCGAGAAGCTGCAGCCACCGATGAAGCCCGAGCCGATCCTCCCGCGCGTGGAAGCGCGAGATGCCTCGGTGCCGCCGCCGATGATCGCGACCGCACCTCCGTCGGCACCCTCGCCTGCTGCGGCGCCGCCTCCGTCCGAAGGCGCGCTCGATCCCGAGCCCGACTTCCGGCACCTCGAAGCGCTGGGCCTGACGCCCGAAGATCTCGAGCCACTCGACGGCGGCGTGCTTCACCCGGTCACGAAGGATGGGATCAAGGAAGCGGTGCAGCAGGAGCTCCCACAGATCCGCGAGTGCTACGAGGAATGGCTCAAGCAGAACCCGAACCTCGCAGGGAAGATGAAGGTGCAGTTCACCATCCTCGAGATCCCCGGCCGTGACCGCGCGAAGATCCAGAAGGTCGAGGTCGCCGACGGCGGCATGGGCCACTTGATGATGGAAGGCTGCGTGCGGAACGTCTTCAAGGGCATGCGCTTCGAGACGCCGCGCGGGGGTGAGACGCGCGTCACCTACCCGCTGAACTTCGAGAACACTCAGCAGCCGAAATGACGACGCCCCGCTCCGATGAAGGAGCGAGGCGCCGGTACTTCAGGAACGT
>CBIHPJ010000398.1:0-8304 GCA_966211295.1 uncultured Myxococcales bacterium
GGAGGACGACCTCCTCATTCCATCTCTCCCCGCTGGCGCAGGGAGAGGGAGACACGTTCAGGGGACGACGACTCGCACCCCCTGCGACTCAGCTCCACCGCGCGCGACCGAGCTCACCGCCCACGCGCCCGAGGTCACGGGGAAGCTCACCTGCGCCCCACCCTTCACCTTCGTGAGCTCCCACTGGCCTGCGGAGATCTCCTTGTAGAGCGCGTAGAACCGCACCGACGCGGGCATCGGATTCGTCACCGAGAGTGAGTTCCCTCCGACGATGCTCACGAACGGCACCGCCGGCGCCACGCTCGCACCCGCGCGCGGCAACACCGGAGGCAACGCAGGCTTCGCGTAGAGGTCGGTCTTGAACAGCGTGTGCACGCCCTTGGTGTTGTTCGCGATGAACGCCGCGCGGAAGTGCACGTCACCCTGCGCGCCCTGATTCTTCAGCGTGCGCGTGATGGTGATCTGATCGCGGATCTCCGAGAGCGGCCAGTTCGCGCCGCTGCTCGAGAGCTGATGCACGGCGTGACCGGGGAAGAGATGACGGCCGCCCATGTTGCGCATCGCCCACCACGTCGCGAGCGTCGAGTAGTCCTGCGCGCTGTTCTCGCGCCAGTAGAGCTGCGGCGTGAGGTAGTCGACCCAACCGTTCATCATCCACGTGGGCGCGTCGCAGTAGATCGCGCTGTACGCGTCGAGCCCGGGCACGGGTTGGCCGCTCTTCCAGATGCCGAAGGGGGAGATGCCGAAGCGCACCGTCGGGTGATCGCTGGTGATGATGCCCATCACGTCGCGCACGAGCGTGTTCACGTTGTCGCGGCGCCAGTCTCCGAGGTTCATCGTGCCGCCGTCCGCCGTGTACGCCGCGTAGTTCGCGGAATCGGGGAACGGCGTCTGGTTCGCGTCGGGGTACGGATAGAAGTAGTCGTCGAAGTGAACTCCGTCGACGTCGTAGCGATCGAGGATGTCGCTCACCACTGACTCCACGTGCCGGCGCACCGCGGGATCTCCCGGGTTCATCACCACCGCGGATCCGTAATTCACCGAGGCGTCGGGGAGCAGCCGCGTCACGTGATTCGCCGCGGCGGTGGTGCTCTGCGAGACGAGGCCACGGTACGGGTTCATCCACGCGTGCACTTCGATGCCTCGCGCGTGCGCCATGGTGACGATCTCGTCGAGCGGATCCCAGCCGGGATTCGTGCCTTGCGTGCCGGTGAGGAAGCGGCTCCACGGCTCGATGGTCGAGGCGTAGAGCGCGTCCGACTCCGGGCGCACCTGGAAGAGGATGACGTTGAGCCCCGCGTCCTGCATCGAGTCGACGAGGTTGGTGAGCTGAGCGCGGCCGGCGTCGGCGCTCAGCGTGCTCGAGGACGGCCAGTCGAGGTTGGACACGGTGGTGAGCCACACGCCGCGGAGTTCTCGCTCCGCGGAGACGGTGACGAGGGTCATCGTGTTGCCGCCGTCTCCGGGCATTCCGGAATCGGGGCGGCCGGCGTCGGGCTGACCTGCGTCGGGGACTCCGCTGTCGGGGCGACCGGCATCCGTGGTCATGCCCGCGTCGTCATTCATCCCGGAGTCGACCTGGGCTCCTGCATCATCGTCCTCATTGTTGCCGGAGTCGGGAGTGATCACGACCGGCGGGCCGCAAGCGACGAAGAGGAGAAGCGCGAGTACCCAGGACTGATTCTTCACGCGGCCGCGCATAGCCGGAATCACGTGGCGGCGTCGACCTCGGTGCAGAGCGAGTCACGCGATCGAGTCACGCGATCGCTTCACTGGGTGACTCGCCCTCACCCCGACCCTCTCCCACGGGAGAGGGAGAAACTCAGTTCACTCGGAGGCCGTCGAGGATCAACGTGGTCAACGCAGCCGGAACTTCCAGCACGTTCCCGAGATCCTCTTCCTGCAACACCGCCAGCAGCAGCCGCTCGGTCGCGCCGACCACCGTGAGCGCGCTCACCGCCACGGGCATCGGCTTCAACATCCCGTGCCGCTGCGCGGTCTTCGTCATCTCGATCGCGTACGACGACACCGCGCGAGACAGCTCGATGATCGGCCTGCGCGCACCCTGCGCCGGCGCACGCGACTCCTGCAGGAACAAACGCACCGGCCCCGGCTGCTCCATCAACAGCGTCGCGAGCACATCACCGATGCGCTTGTACGCCTTGATCATCATCTCCCGCGAAGTCGCCGTCTCGAGCTCACGCGAGCACGTCTCGAGCGCGCCCGTCATCAGCACCTTCGTGGGCGACATCAGGTCTTCCACGAGCGCGGTCTGGTCCGTGTAGTACCGATAGAAGCTGCCCTTCGCCATCTGGGCCGCCTGCATGATGTCGTCGACGGACACCGCCTCGATGCCGCGCTCGAGGAACAGGTGCAGCGCCGCATCACGAATGCTCTGCGCCTTCTTCTGGCGGTTGAGATCGCGAACGCCTCCGACGGGGCCCGGCCGCTTCAGCTGCTGGCCCTTCGGAGTGGAGACTTCGCGTCTGCCTCGGGGGAGCTTCGTCACTGAGTTCACTTTTTCTTCGCGTTCTTTTCCGCGCGCTCGACCCGCTCGACGCGCCCCAACGGATCTTCGTTGCCGACGAAGTTCGCGGCCCGCGCGGCCAGCTCCACCGCCTTGCGCTTGAGCCCGTGGTCCTCTTCGTACTTCGTCTGCACGTCGCCCAGGCCCGCCGCGGCGAGGAAGGAGCGAGCGAGCTCACGCTCTTCATCCTCCGCATGCGGAGAGAGCAGCCGCGCCACCTCGAGGTGCCCGTTCGCCGCGGCGCGCAGGAGCGCGGTCTCGTCGAAAGCGTCACGGCACGCGGGCTCGGCACCTGCCTGGAGGAGGAGCTTCACCATCTCGAGCGCGCCCCGCCCCGCGGCCTCGATGAGCGGCGTGCGCTTGTCCGGTCCCAGCATGTTCACGTCGGGCTTCTCGGCGAGCGCGGCCTTCACTTGCTCGATGTCGCCGCTCTCGACGGCCTCGTACAGGGTCATGGACGTGCGGGAATCTATCGGAAACCCGAGGCTCTCAGCCCCTGAGAAACGCCAACTCTGACAGCGGTGTCATTGGCACCCGACTGTGACGGCACCCAGCGTGACAGCACCTCCGATCATGTGCCACACGGCCCGCCCATGCCGTCTCTGCGCATCGGGTTCCTCGCAATTCTCTCGCTCTTCTTCGCCGGCTGCGGCTGCGGTGATGACCGCCTCAAGAAAGTCGAGATGGTGGTGCCCTACGACGCCGGCACCTGCGTCGATCGCGGCGACTGCCCTGGCTGCAACCCGAAGCCCGAGGAGTGCAACGGCGTCGACGACGATTGCGACGAGGTGATCGACGAAGATCTCCCCACCGTCACCTGCGGCCTCGGAGCGTGCGTGCGCACCATCCCCGGTTGCATCGGTGGAGCTCCCGCGCAGTGCAACCCGTTCCAGCCCTCGGCCGAGCTCTGCAACGGCCTCGACGACGACTGCGACGGCACCATCGACAACGGGCAGATGCCGCAGATGTGCGGCAAGGGTGAGTGCGCGGCGGTGGGCGGCTCGTGCGACAACGGAACGCCGATCGCATGCATGCCGGGAATGCCGGTCGCCGAGCTCTGCAACGGCAAGGACGACAACTGCGACGGCACGGTCGACGAAGGACTGGTGGGCAACACCACGGGCGACCTCCGCATCACGAACAATCCTGCGTCGAGCGACTTCGTCTACATCGGCAAGAGCGACACCGGTTTCGGCACCGTCTGGCAGGACAAGCGCGACGGAGCGGCCGGGCAGATCTATTACGCAGGCCTCACCTCGCAGGGCGTGCGCACCGCGCCCAACGACGTGCGGGTGTCGAACACCAATGGCAGCTCCTCCCACCCCGCGATCGCGTGGAATGGGCAGACCTGGGGCCTCGTGTATTCGGAGCAGCCCACGACCGGTGACTCCGAGCTCTGGTATCGGCCGCTGGCGGCGAACGGCAATCCGAGCGCGGCGGCGATTCGGCTGACCAACAGCGTCGGCGATTCCGATTGGCCTGACCTGGTGTGGACGGGGAACAACTACGCGCTCGCGTACGAGGATCTCCGCAACACCGGCTCGAAGCAGGACCTCTACTTCCAACGCTTCGATCGCAACGGCACGCGCATCGGCGGGGAAGTGCGCGTGACGAACAACGCCGAGCGCCAGTCGAGCCCCATCCTCAAGTGGAACGGCACGACCTTCGCGCTGGTGTGGACGGACTATCGGAACGCGGGGAATCGAGAGATCTACTTCCGCAAGCTCGCGGCGGATGGCTCGCCCATCGGCAACGAAGTGCGAGTGACGAATGATCCGGCCGACTCCGCGTGGGCGGACATGGCGTGGAACGATCAGGACCGCGAGTGGGCGATCGTCTGGAGCGACTCGCGCCCCGGCAACAACGAGATCTACTTCGCGCGCATCGACGACAACGGCGTGCCTCAGGGAGCGCTCACGCGCATCAGCACCGCGGCGAACTACTCGGGCTATCCGTCGATCGACTGGAACGGCTTCCAGTACGGCGTGTCGTGGCAGGACGAGCGGCAGACCGTGGGCCAGCCGGCGATCTACTTCGCGCAGGTGTCGTCGACGGGCGTGAAGAACGGCGCGGAAGTGAAGCTGTCCTCGGGTAGCGGGAACTCGAGCTTCACCACCGCGCTGTGGAATGGATCGACGTTCGCGTTCTGTTGGCGTGATGACCGCGACGGCGCGACCAACACCGAGATTTACTTCGCGCTCGTCGGCTGCCCTCCGTAAGCCGAAGTTCTCTGCACGGGCTCACCGGGCCGCCGCGGGGGTGAGGTCGAAGAGCAGCGCGACCTGCGCCTGGTAGAACCAGAAGCCGAGCACGTTCTGGTTCTCACTCCAGAGCGCGCCGAGGCCAGCGCCAGCTCCGAACACCACGTGCTCTCCCGCGCGCGCCTCCACTCCGGCCATCACCGAGGGCCACAACGAGGACGGCGCGCTGGTGTTCGCGCTGGCGTCGAGCCGAGCGCGCATGAAGCCACCCAGCCATCGCCAACGCACGCCCCCGCCGAAGCCGACGTAGAGCCCGTACGCCTGACGAGCGGTCCAGTCGGGGCTCGAGCGCTCAGAGAGGCGTCCGCCGAGCCCAAGGCCCGCTCCCACCTCGAGATCGCCCACCAGCTGCAGTTCGTCGGGCATCGGCTTCGAGCGCGAGAGCCGCACGCCGCCGTAGAGGGTGGCCCAGTCGAGCTCGAAGAAGTTCAGGTTGGCGCCGCCTTCGATGACGAGGGAGTCGCTCAGCCCGTACGCGACGTGCGGCCCGCCCGTGGTCGGGGGAGTCGGCTGAGCGAGCCCACCTCCGCCAATTTCCCCGCCCACCTCGAGCTGCCCCTTCACGAGCCGGCCCGGCATGCCGGCGTGCAGGCCCCGAATGGGCGGCGAGTAGGCGCAGCCCACCGCGCTCAGCGACATCACCGCGACCAGGAACCTCGCCACGCGTCACCCTCCGTAACTATGTCACGAGCGGCGCCAACGTTTTGGCGAGCAGCGCGCGTCGGCACTCCTCGAGAGTACTCCTCCCGGCAATCGAAGTTCTGCTCAGGCGTCCTCGCGCGGCATGCGAACCGCCCTGACCGTGATGTCCCTGGTAACTCTGCTGCTTTCCTGCGCTCCCGTGATCAATGGAGCCGCGTGCCGTGTCTCGGAAACACCGGAGCCCGTCCCAACAGGAATGGCGCGGGTGATCTTCGTGCGACCGCCACGAATCATCGGGAGCGCGATCACGCCCATCGTGTTCGACGGAATCCGGGGCGGAGTGCTCGGCAAGTCGATCAACGACACGTGGTTCGTGGCCGACCTCGAGCCCGGTGTTTACCGCGTGTGTGCGGCTCCGGCTCCTGAGCAAGCCGCGGCCATGTTGCCGCCAGATACGATCGCCTCGGCGGGCTTCACCTCGCCCATCACCCGGCTCGCCGTGCAACCCGACAAGACCTACGTCGTTCGCGTCGATGTCGGCTGGGAGTCATTCGCGCAACCGCGCGTCGAGCTGGTGCCGCTGCGACCTGGTTCTCTGGCCGAGGAGCGCGCGCAGCGGACGATCACCACTGCGCAGCAGATCGAGCTCGCCGCCGACTCCGCAGAGCTGGAGGAAGTGATGAGCCCAGGCATGCTGAAGAACCGCTTTGATGCCTGCCGCGCGGCGTCGGCTGAGCGACTAGCCAGCGTTGACGACGAGCGGAGCCAGGATCTTCGCGAGTAGAGAGCGCCGTCGATCTGCGTGCGCGACGAAGGGGACAGGGCCGAAGAAGCGCGTCTTCGGGAAGCGTCGCTCGAGCTCTGGACGATTCGTCGGAAGCGAAGGTTCTCTTCCACGCGTTGCCTGACTCAGCACCACCGCAGCGACGCGGATCTTTCGAGCAGCCAGAGCCTGAAGAGAGAGAGTCGTGTGATTGATCGTGCCGAGTCCCGCGCGAGCGACGAGCACGACGGGGAGCATCGTGGCGGAGATCAGATCGATCACGTCGTGACGTTCATCGATGGGAACGAAGAGTCCGCCGGCGCCTTCGACCACTCCTGGTCCTCTTCCGAGCGCGCGGAAGCCGCTGAGGATCTTCTTCCACTCGATGCGTTTTCGTTCAGCTCGTGCGGCGAGCAATGGCGCGAGTGGTTCTTTCAGTCTGTAGAGGCAGACCGTTTCTTTCGGCTGCCAACTTCCGCCAGCGCGCCACAGCGCTTCGCTGTCTTCGTTGCCTCCGCTCTCGCACGGCTTGAACGCGAACGGCTTCGTCATCAATGAGAGCAGCGCAGCGGAGACTTCTGTCTTGCCGACTCCGGTGTCGGTTCCGGTCACGAAGAACCGGTTCACGAAGTGCGCCCCTCACCCCGACCCTCTCCCCGCTCCGCAGGGAGAGGGAGAACCTGGGGAATCGCGTCCAGCAACGAGTCTGTGATCAGACGCGCTTCGTCGGCCGTGAGTGAGAGCGGAGGCATCAACACCACGACGTTTCCGAGCGGACGGAGCAGCACTCCGTGCTTCCTCGCGGCGAGGCAGACTTTGAAGCCCGCGCGATCCGCGAACGGGAACTCTTCTTTCGTCGCTCGATCCTTCACCAACTCCACGCCCACCATGAATCCGCGCCGCCGCACTTCACCGACCTGCGGCAACTTCGCGACCTCAGCGAGTCCTTCCGCCAACACGGACTCGACCTGCTTCATCTTCGCGAGCGTCTGCTCCGACTCGAAGAGCGCCAGGTTCGCCAGCGCCGCCGCGCACGCGAGCGGATTCCCCGTGTACGTGTGCCCGTGGAAGAACGTCTTCACCTCGTCGAAGCGACCGAGGAACGCGTTGTAGATGCGATCGGTCGCCAGCGTCGCCGCGAGCGGCAGGTAGCCACCCGTCAGCCCCTTCGCCACGCAGAGAAAGTCGGGCGTCACCTTCTCCTGCTCCACCGCGAACATCGACCCCGTTCGCCCGAAGCCCGTCGCCACTTCGTCGCAGATCAGCAGCACGTCGTGCTTGCGGCAGAGAGCAGCGACTCCGGAGAGCCACCCCCCCGGCTGCATGAACATGCCCGCGGCGCCCTGCACCAACGGCTCGACCACGAACGCGGCGAGCTCGTGTGCGCGCGCCTCGAAGAGCTTCGCGATCTCCGCCAGCGACTCCTCGAGCGGATTCTTCCCCGGCCAGCGGTACCCGTCCGGAGTCGCCACTCGCTCCACCGGGAACAGCAGCGAGCGGAAGCGCTCGTGGAACAAGTCCATGCCGCCCACCGACACCGAGCCGATGGTGTCCCCGTGGTACGCCTCTTTGAGCGCCACGAACTTCTGCTTCTGCGTGCGTCCCGTGAGCTGCCAGTACTGGTACGCCATCTTCACGGCGATCTCGACCGAGGTGCTCCCGGAGTCTGAATAGAAGACCCGGTTCAGTCCCTTCGGCGCGATCGACACCAACTTCGCCGCCAGCTCGATGCTCGGCACCGACGCCTGGCCCAGCAGCGTGCAGTGCGCGACCTTGTCGAGCTGCTTGCGCACCGCCGCGTCGAGCTCGGCCTTGCGATGACCGTGCACCGTCACCCAGAGCGAGGAGATCGCGTCGAGCCACTTCCTCCCATCGGTGTCGATGAGCCAGTTGCCTTCGCTCCGATCGATCACCAACGGGCGATCGTCGAGCCAGCCCTGCATCTGCGTGAAGGGATGCCAGACGTGGGCTGCATCGAGTGCCAACAGATCAGCGGTGTTCACTGAGATCGCCCCTCACCCCGACCCGCGACCCCCGGACGCACGGAGGGGGAGACACACAATCGATCAAATTAGGAACCTCGGGGTGTTATGGGGCCGCGCGCACCGGGG